>DASTSC010000290.1:0-5848 GCA_035760905.1 Candidatus Limnocylindrales bacterium
ACCTCTACGTCACCGACCTCGCCGGCGGCGCGCTCCTCCGAATCCGGGGCTGATCGTTGACGAAGGACGGTGAAGCGGCCGTCGTCGATCGGTCGGACGAACCGTCGCCGTGCTACCAAGCTTCGCGCCGCGACGTCGTGCTCGCCGGCTCCGCTGTCAGCGGCCCAGGTGGTGTGGGTCGTAGCTGCCGAGCGCCCCGGTCCCGGTGTCAAAGGCGAACCCGATGGGCCGTATCTTCCGGTCCGGTGGCTTCTGCTGTCAGCGGCCCAGGGGGTGGGCCGTAGTCAACGTGCCGGTGTCATGGGCCCACTCCACGGGTCGATGTCAGAGCGGCGCCGGTCGGTCGTCGTCCCGTCGTGCTCGCCCGTGGCCGGGCCCTCGGTCCGCCGTGTCCGCGCGGCGAATACGGCCAGCTCCACGGTCCGTTGACACCGCGGAGCTGCGGTCCGCCGGCCGCGGTCGCCGGGAGCCGGGCGGGCCGCGACGCATGTATCGCCGGCGTGACGACGCGGGGCACCCGTACACGAACGGGCGACACGGACCTGTAACCGGGCGCGGCCGTCGACCGGCGCGATCGGCACGCGTCCGTGCCCACGCTCGGCGGTGCCGTGTATCCGTCCTCACGCGCTGCCCTTCGTCGCCGCCCTCGGTCCGGCCTGCCCGTGCGGGGCGGCACGCTCGGGCGTCGCCCGGTTTCGCCCCGGATCCGCAGGCGCAGCGGACGAAGCCGCTGGTTCGCGCTCGGGCTGGGGCTCGCCTCGATCCTCGTCTTCATCGCGCTCGCCGGCGCGGGTCTCGCCGGGATCGCGGGCGTCACGACGGTCGCCGTCCTCTCGGACGGCCTGCCGGATCCGGCCCGGTTCGAGGATCTTTCGTTCGATCAGCCGACGATCGTCTACGACCGGACCGGCAAGGTCGAGCTCGGCCGGTTCGAACGCGTCCAGCGGCAGGTGATCTCCTATGACCAGTTGCCGCACCTCGTGGTCGACGCGACGACCTCTGCCGAGGACCGCACGTTCTGGACGAACGAGGGCTACGACCCGGCCCAGATCCTGTCCGCCGTGGCGGAGAACGTCTCCGGCGCGAGCTACCGCGGCGCCTCGACGATCACCCAGCAGCTGGTTCGGGCCCGGCTCCTGCCACAGGACGTCCTCGACGGCAACCAGTACGTCCGGAAGGCGAAGGAGGTCATCCAGGCCGCCCGCCTGACCCAGGAGTTCCCGGGCGAGGCCGGCAAGGAGCGGATCATCACCGCATACCTCAACCAGATCTACTACGGACACAACGCCTACGGGATCGCCGCGGCCGCCCGCGTCTATTTCGGCGTGACCGACCTTTCGAAGCTGACGATCGCCCAGGCGGCGCTCCTCGCCGGGCTGCCGAAGTCGCCGAGCGCCTACGACCCGTACAAGTTCGCCAAGCAGGACAAGAAGGGTCGACTCGTCGTCGACCCAACGTCGCCGCCGATCGTCCGCCGCAACTACGTCCTCGACGGGCTCCGCGGCGCCCGCTGGACGCATCTGACGAACGCCCAGATCACGGCCGCCGAACACCAGCCGGTGATCCTCGCCGGCGATCAGCCGCTCACCTACCAGGCGCCCCACTTCATGTGGCAGGTCCGCGACCAGCTCATCCACATCCTGGGCAGCGCCGACAAGGTGGACACCGGCGGCTACCGGGTGACCACGACCCTCGACATGCGCGGCCAGCAGCTCGCCGAGAAGTACGTCGCGGCGGCGGCGATCGCGCCGAACCTCGGCGCCAGGCGTCGGACGAGGCTGCTCGACACGCTCCACATCCGGAAAGCGGATCGCGCCTGGCTGGCTCGGCTGACGGGCAAGGACGTCCACAACGCGGCGCTCGTCGCGATCGACTACACGAGCGGCGACGTCCTCGCCTATGTCGGCTCCGCGGGCTACTACCGAGACAAGCTCGCCAGCCGCAAGTTCAACCCGAAGTACGACGTCCTCTCGAGCGGCTTTCGCCAGCCCGGATCGGCCTGGAAGCCGGTCCTCTACTCGACGGCCTTCGAGCGGCACGCGCTCACGCCCGGCAGCCTCCTGCTCGACATCACGACGAAGTTCGGCGTCAACCCGGCGACCGGCAAGGACTGGGCGCCGCACGACGCCGACAACCTCGAGCGCGGGCCGGTCCGGGTCCGCCAGGCGCTCCAGTACTCGCTCAACATCCCGGCGATCCGGGCACTCGGCCGGGTCGGCAACAAGGCGGTCGCGGACCAGGCCCAGAAGCTCGGGATCACGTTCCAGGGCGGGGCGAAGACGTACCAGCAGGCCGGGCTGGCCGGCGCCATCGGGACGGTCGAGGTGCGACCGGTCGACCTCGTCTCGGCGTTCGGGACGCTCGCGAACGGCGGCGTCCGGGTCCCGCCGCGGATGATCCTCGAGATCGATGGCCCCGACGGCAGGCCCGTCTGGAAGGCGCCCGACCCGACGAGCCAGGGGAAGCAGGCGATCTCGCCCCAGGCGGCCTTCCTGACGACCGACATCCTCGACGGCAACACCGACCCGTCCCAGAACCCGATCTGGTCGAGCGTCCTCGAGCTGAAGAACGGACCGAAGGGCGTTCGCCGGCCGACGGCCGTGAAGACCGGGACGACGAACGACACCCGCGATCTCGCCACGTACGGCTACACGGCGACGAACGCGAAGGGGACTGCACCGGCGATCGCGGCCGGTGTGTGGATGGGCAACAGCGACCATTCGCAGCCGCACGCCCCTGCCAACGAGGCCGTCATCTCGCTCCAGGGTCCCGCCCCGCTCTGGCATGCCTTCATGCGTGACTACACCAGCGGCAAGCCCGTCGGCGCGTTCGATCCGCCGAAGGGTGTGGTTCGGGAGCGGATCGACGCCTTCTCCGGCGGAAAGCCGACGTCGTCGACACGCGACACGGTCCGCGAGTGGTTCATCAAGGGCACGGGGCCGAGCTCGAAGCGGCCGGTCGACCCGCCGGGCCTGCTCTATACGAACGGCTGCGTGAACGTCGTCAACGCGGAGCTCGGGCCGTCCGCGTGGAGGGCCGACGACGCCAGCTGGCAGCACCGCGCTGCGCGCGGTGTCGGCGTCACCGGCCGGTACGGCACGAAGACAACGTACTTCTGGGGCCAGCACTCCTGGGGCGGGCGGATCTGCGGCGCGGCTCCGCCCCGGCCGAAGCACACCGCCCCGCCGAAGGCCCACGGCCACGGCGGTGGTGGGCACGGCGGCGGGGGACACGGACACGGCGGCGGGCACGGCGGCGGCGGCCACGGCGGCGGCGGGAACGCGTCCCCGACACCGCAGCCGGCCCCGACCGCGACGCCGAAGCCGACCAGCTCGGCCGGCGGGACCCCCTCGATCGCGCCCGGTGACGCGACCGGGCCGACGGCGAGCCTGGCCCTCGCCCTCTCGCTGGCACCACTCGCGCCGCTGCTCGCGGGACTCCGTCGTCGCGCTGGGGTCCGGCGGCGTCGCCTCCGTCCGACCGTCGACCGTCGCCCTCGCACCCGCCGAACCCGCTCGCACTGAACCCGATGCGCTCCGAGGTGCTCCGCTGGTCAGCGCGCGGTGTCGGGCTGGCCGTCGGCGTCGCGCTCGTGGTCGGGACGCTCGCGGTCGCTGGCGCCGCGGCCCGCGTCCTGTTCCTCGTCTTCATCGCGGTCCTGCTCGCGAGCGGGCTCGAGCCCTTGATCGGCTGGCTTCGAACGAAGCTGCGGCTGCCCCGTGGCGCGACGATCCTCGTCGTCTATCTCGCGTTCCTCGTCGCGGTGGTGGCCCTCGCGCTCGTCGTCGTGCCCGCGGCGCTGGCCCAGGCCGACGAGGTCCTCCGCGGGCTGCCGCCGCTGCTCGAGAACCTCCGCGCCCGGACGGCCGAGCTGCGACCGGCGGCCCTCGCGACGAGCCTCACGGCACTCGTCGACGCCGCCCGGGCGTCGATCCGACCCGCGCCGCCGCAGCCGGAGGAGGTGCTCTCGGCCAGCTTCGCCGTCGCGGAGACGGCGGCAGCCCTCGCGACGCTCCTCGCAGTCGTCTACTTCTGGCTCGTCGAGCACGCCCGACTCCAGCGCTATGTCCTCGCCTTCCTGCCGGCGTGGCGGCGCCCCGGCGCGCGCGACGCCTGGAACGAGATCGAGAACCGCCTGGGGCGGTGGGTCCGCGGCCAGCTCCTGCTCATGACGATCGTCGGCACCGCGACCGGTACCGTCTACTTCCTCATCGGGGTCCCGTCGGCGATCCTCCTCGGGCTCGTGGCCGGTCTGGCCGAGGCGATCCCGCTGGTCGGGCCGGTCATCGGCGCGATCCCGGCGCTCGTCGTCGCGGCGATGGTCTCGCCGCAGCTGGCGATCCTCGTCGCCCTCGTCTACATCGTCGTCCACCTCGTCGAGGGCAACGTCCTCGTGCCGGTCGTCATGCGCAACACGATCGGGCTGTCTCCGTTCATGGTCATCGTCTCGCTGCTCCTCGGCGGCGCGGTCGCGGGCGTGGTCGGCGCGTTCGTCGCGGTCCCGCTCGCTGCGGCCGTCGAGGTCATCCTCGAGCGCGTCCAGGCACGCGAGACGGCCGTCGCGCCGGACCCGGCGCTCCGGGCGGACGCGGAGGAGGAGGATGCGTCGCGGGCGGCCTTGCCGGACTCGCGGGGCGGCGCGAACGCCACCTGATCCGATGGCGCGGCGCCGTCGATCAGTGGGCGATCGTCAGGGCGAGCGCGACGGCGAGGGCGACGCCGGCGACGACGTACTGGAGGACCGCCATCGAGCGGTCGCCCCGCGTCGCCGGCTCGAGGCCGTGCCAGGTCGGGCGGTTGAGCATCGGAGTCTCCCGTCAGGGTCGGTGTCGAGGTGGGTCAGGAGCGGACGCGGCCGCTGTCGACGAGCGAGCGGAGGAAGAGGAGTCGCTCGATCTCGTTGACGCTCCAGCCTGTCCGGACGGGCGAGAGTCCTGACAGCCGGGCCGTCAGGTTGCCCGCCTGGGCAGTGGTGAGCCCGGCGATCCGGAGCCGCCGGAACGTCACGCCCGGGGCCGCGACCGGCAGCGCGGGTTCCTCTGCCGACGCAGAGCCGATCAACCCGGCTGGCGAGTCGTTGAGGAACATCGTGCTTCCTGGTCTGCCTCCGTTGATCGTGGGCTCGTCACCCGTCGACGTCCCGACGGTATGAGGCGCCGCGTCGCGGTCGCACACCCGGCGCCCCGGCGCTCGTATCACCCTCATTGCCGCGATGCCGCCGTAGCGCCGGTCGCGTCGGCGCTGCAACACGTGGCGCTCGGGACGCCATGTCGGCGTCAGACGGACGGCCCCGAACGGGACCTCCCGAACCGGGCGTCCTGCGGCCCGCGAAGGTGTGCGTCGAGTGCAAGGCGCGGGAGGCGCGGGGTGATTCCTCCGATGCGCAGGCAGGCATATCGTCGACGCGTTCCGAGACGGCGACCCGCCACCGGTTCCCATCCAGTACAGGTGCTTCGTGAGGATCTATCTCCAGCCGAACCTGCTCACCCTCGAGACGCCCGCCGAGGCCGCGGCCCAGCTCGACCACCTCGCCGATGCCGGCGCCGAGCTCGTCGTCGTCGCCGAGGCGCCGCTGCCGGAGTGGGAGGACCTCGGGGTACCGGCCCTCAGCTACGAGGGCGACGCGTCGTCGGGGCGGCGGGACGACTGGTGGCTGACCGCGGACCCCGAGGACTGCGGGGCCAGGCCCGGCCGGGGCGTCCGTTCGATCCTCGTCGGCGGCGCATACGATCCGGGACCCGGTGGCTCGCGATGCGACGTCGGCGCCCCGAACCTGCGGGCAGCGGTCCTCGAGATCCTGTCGCGCCAGGCGATGCCCAGCCCCGTCGGACCGACCGACTGAGGCGGC
>DASTSC010000291.1:0-1029 GCA_035760905.1 Candidatus Limnocylindrales bacterium
CTTCGTGCTCCGGGACGCCCTCCGCCGGGAGGCGTCGTCGGTCGGCGCGGTCTTCATCGACCCGATCGCGGGCGGGTGGCTGGCGGGCTCGTCGATCCGCTACATCGGACCCGACGGGCTCCACCCGACGAATGCGGGCCACCGCCACCTCGCCCAGCTCGTGCTCGACGGCCTGAGAACACCGAAGCACGAGCGGCCATCCCAATCGAAACGCTCCACGCCACCCCTGCCGACGCCGACTCAGCGTCCGACGATCGCCGATCCATGCGATCCGCGGGCGGGCCCCTGACCGAGGCTCCGGCGGCGCAGTCCGCCCTGGTGACGGACGGCTCTGGCGGCCGCCGGTGTCCCGCGCGACGATCCGCGTCAAGGGGGCGGCGGGATGTTCTTCCCCGTCTCGAGCTGGTTCCCGGCGTTCGTCCTCACGCTCGCCGTCGAGGCGCCGATCGTCCTTGCCTTCCTCCGACCGCCTGCGGCTGAGCTTGTCCGCCTCGCGGTCCTCTTCGTCGTCGCCAACCTCGCGACCCACCTGACGGTCTGGTACGTCGCGACCCAGATCCTTCTCGTCGGCACGCCCGAGTACGTGCTGGTCGCGGAGGGTTGGGCGATCGCTGCCGAGGCGGTCTTCTACGTGGCGGCGATTCCCGCGATCACGCCTCGTCGCGCGTTCGCGCTCGCGCTCGTCGCCAACGTCGCATCCGCGCTCGCCGGCCGATTCGTCGTCGGCGTCCTGCCGGAGCTCATCTGATGCGCCGCGATGCCTCGCTCGCGCTCGAAGGGAGGGGGACTCCCATGGCCCGGAGATTCGTCAGCTTCGTCGGACTTTTCGCCCTGGTCGCCGCCTGTTCTGGCGGCCCGGGATCGCCCACGCCGGCGCCGAGCTCGGCCGGCCCTTCGTCGATGCCGAGCGTCAGTGCTGTTGCGCCAGGATCGCCATCGCCGTCCGCCATGCCGACGCCTACGCCCACTCGGACGCCGACCGGTTCGCCAACCGCCGAGCCGACGGTCCGGCCGTCCCCCACCACGCCT
>DASTSC010000292.1:0-4640 GCA_035760905.1 Candidatus Limnocylindrales bacterium
GCCGCCTGCCCGGAGCTCCTCGTGGAGACCGACGACTGGGCCGTGCCGAGCCTCGCCGAGTGGCGGGCGTACCTCGCGGTCAAGCCGGACCTCGGGATCCCCTCGCTCTACTACGCCGATCGTGTCGATCCATCGGGCGAGGCGCTCGAGGACGCGGACTACGCGGCGATCGCGGACGCCTGGCGGGCGTGGCGGGAGCGGCACGGGCTGGCGGATCCGGCCCGTCCGGCCGCGGGTGCGGAGGCCGTCCGATGACCGGCCCACGACGCGTCCTCGCTCTCGACGTCGGCGGCACGAAGCTCGCTGCGGCGGTCGTCGACGGGACCGGGAGGGTCGCCGGCTTCCGGGCCGTTCCGGCGGATCGGCACGACGGTCCGGACGCGATGATCGAGCGGCATGTTGCCCTCGGTCGCGAGGTCGTCGAGGACGCGGCCGGCGGCGACTGGGACTCGATCGACGTCGTCGGCGTCGGCGTGGGCGGGCCGCTCGACCCCGAGCGCGGCATCGTCCACTCACCCCCGAACCTCCCCGGCTGGGACCGGATCCCGCTCGCGGAGATCGTCGCGGCCGCCTTTCGCCGGCCGACGTACGTCGAGAACGACGCGACGGCGGCCGCGCTCGCCGAGGCGTGGTGGGGGAGCGGCCGGGGCTGCGGCACGTTCGTCTACCTGACGATCTCGACGGGCATCGGCGGTGGGATCGTCGTCGACGGGCGTCTCCTCCGGGGAGCCAACGGGAACGCCGGCGAGCTCGGCCACATCAGCGTCGACTACCGCGGCTGGCCCTGCTCTGGCTGCGGCCGGCGCGGCTGCCTCGAGGCGTTCGCGTCGGGGACGAACATCGCCCAGCGGGCCCGGGAGGCGATCGAGGCGGCGGTCGCAGCGGGGCATCCCGAGCGGGCGGACGGCCTCCTCGCGCTCGCAGGCTCGGCGCAGGCGATCACCGCCGAGCACCTGTCCGCGGCCGCGGCGAGCGGCGATCCGCTCGCGACCGAGATCTGGAACGCGACGACGGAGGTCCTCGGGGCGGGTGTCGCCACGATCCTCGACGTGTTCAACCCCGACCGCGTCGCGCTCGGCGGCGGCGTCACCCGCGCCGGCGACGCGCTCCTCGTGCCGGTTCGCCGGGCCGCGCTCGTGGCGGCGCTGCCACCGGCCGCGAGCGCCGCCGAGATCGTCATCGCCGAGCTGGGTGATCGCGTGGGGGTAGCGGGCGCCGCGGCGATCGCGCTCGAACGGAGCGGGTCGCTTTCCCCGGTTGCCCGGTGACCGGACCGGAGTCCAGGCGCCCCGCGGCGCTCGAGGCGGAGCTCGAGCGACACCTCGAGATCGTCGTCGCGGCGCGCGATCTCCTGCCGGCGGTCGGGGCTGCGGCAGACGCCGTCATCGCCGCGTTCGAGGCCGGCGGTCGCCTGTTCGCGCTCGGCAACGGCGGGTCCGCGGCCGACGCCCAGCACCTCGCCGCGGAGCTCGCCGGCCGCTTCCGTCGCGAGCGAGAGCCGCTGCCGGCCGCGTCGCTGACGACCGACCCATCGGTCATGACCGCGATCGGCAACGACTACTCGTTCGACGACGCCTTCGCCCGGCAGGTCCGGGCCCATGTACAGCGGGGCGACGTCGTCGTCGCGTTCACGACGTCGGGCGAATCGGAGAACGTGGTCCGCGCGCTCGAGGCGGCGCGAGAGCGCGGCGCGACCACGCTCCTCTTCGCCGGACGGGACGGGGGCCGGGCGCGCCGGCTCGCCGACCATGCGATCGTCGTCCCGGTCGAGGACACGGCGCGGATCCAGGAGGTCCACCTGCTCTTCCTCCACCTCCTGAGCGAGCGGGTCGACGCATGGGCCGTCGGGAGGCGCGGCCGGCCGCGCCGCTGATCGTCAGCCGGCGAGGTCCGCGACGAGCGCGGCGAAGGCCCGTCGCCGATCGATCTCCGCCGCTCGCGCCTCGGCCTCGGAGACGAGGGCGAATCGAAGCGCGTCGCCGGGGCCCAGCTGCCCGAGGACGCCGCGGTCGGCCGAGGCCACGACCGCGACGACCGGGTAGCCGCCGACCGTGGGGGCGTCGACGAGGAGAACGATCGGCTGCCCGTTCGGTGGCAGCTGGACGGCGCCCCAGGCAACGGGCAGCGAGCTGAGGCGCCCGAGGCCCGCCGCGATCGCGGTCCCCGTCAGCCGGATGCCGACGCGAGAGCTGATCGGTGAGACCTCCCAGGTGGCGTCCGCGAGCGCCGCGACGAGCCCGGACCCGTGCGGCCCGGGCGTGATCCGGACGACTGCCGGGTCGCCTGCCGACGAGCGAACCGGCCCCGTCCACCGTTCGACCCGTCCTGCGCGAGATGCCTCGCCCGAGCTCGGGACGCGGGTCGCGACGCGGTCGCCTTCCCGGAGCGGCCGTCCGTCGAGCCCGCCGAAGGCACCGGCCAGACACGTCGACGCCGAGCCGAGCACGGTCGGGACGTCGATCCCGCCGGCGAGCGCGAGGTAGCCGCGGATCCCCGAGCCGGGCTCGGGCGTCCCGAAGCTCAGTCGCTGCCCGGTCGCCACGCGCTGCGAGCTGCCGGGAGCGAGCGGCCGCCCGTCGAGGGTCGTCCCGAGGTCGGCGCCGCCGACGCCGACGAGACAGCTCGCGCGGGCAAGGAACGCGGCACCGCCGAGCGTGATCTCGAGGCCCGCCGCGGCCGGCGCGTTGCCGACGACGAGGTTCGCGACCGCGAGGCCGTACGGATCGGCTGCTCCGCCACGCGGGACGCCGAGCCCGGCTGCGTCCAGCCTCCCGATCCCGTCCTGGATGGTCGTGAGCGGACCGGGCGCGAGCACCTCGAGCACGGCTCAGCGGACGGGCACGAAACGGACCCGGTCGCCCGGCGCGAGCAGCGCCGGCGGGTCGCCACGCGGGTCCCAGAGCCGGGTCTCCGTCCGCCCGACCAGGTGCCACCCGCCGGGCGACTCAACCGGGTAGACGGCGGTCTGGCGCTCGGCGATCGCGACGCTGCCGGCCGGCACGCGGGGCCGGGGCGAGGCGCGGCGCGGCACCGCGATCGACTCCGCGAGGACCCCGAGATACGCGAAACCGGGCGCGAACCCGAGCATGAAGACGTCGTAGATCGTGGAGGCGTGGGCCTCGACGACCTGCACCGCCGTGAGGCCCGTCGCCTCGGCGACCGCGTCGAGGTCCTCGCCGTCGGCGCCACCGTAGCGGGTCGGGATCTCGACGAGGCGTTCGGGCGTCGGCTCCGGCTCCGCGGCCACGGGATGGGTCTCGACGACGCGCCTGACGGCCGCGACCACCTCCGATGTGCCGAGCGCCTCGACGTCGAAGGAGACCCGGATCGACGCGTAGCCGACGACCGGCCGGGCGATCGCGAGCCCACGGCCGCGTTCCGCGTCGAGGGCCGCCGCCAGCCTCCGCGTCGCCCGCGCGAGGTCGGGATCGACGGCCTCCCCGAGCGTCACGAGGACGGCGTCGTCGCCGAACGGCACGATCGAGGGCGCGGAGATCGTCAACGCGCCCTGACGTCGACGCCGGCCGCGGCGAGGGCGGCCCTGACCGCGGAGGCCCGGTCGGCGGCGCGCGGCGAATCGCCGTGGAGACAGAGCGTGTCGGCCGGGAGCTCGAGCCAGCGACCGTCGACCGTCCGGACACGCCTGTCCAGGGCGATCGCGACCGCCTGCTCGGCCGTCTCGGCCGGACCGGGGAGGATGGCGCCAGGCTCGTCGCGCGACACGAGCGTGCCGTCGGAGCGATAGCCGCGGTCGGCGAACGCCTCCTCGGCCACGGTCAGCCCCTCGTCGCGGGCCACCTCGTTCATCACCGAGCCCGCGAGGCCGACGAACACGAGCTCGCCGGAGAAGCGCCGAACCGCGCGGGCGATCGGGCGGGCGACGCCCGGGTCGCGCGCCGCCCGGTTGTAGAGCGCGCCGTGCGCCTTCACGTGCCTCAGCTCGGTCCCGACGGCGCGGGCGATCCCGGCCACGGCCGCGATCTGATAGAGCACCGCCGACTCGAGCTCGTCAGGCTTCATCGAGAGCGCCCGCCGGCCGAATCCCGCGAGGTCGGGATAGCCCGGGTGGGCACCGACCGCCGCGCCGGCCTCGACCGCGCGCCGGATCGTCCGTTCGATGACGAGCGGATCGCCGGCGTGGAACCCGCAGGCGACGTTGACCGAGGTCACGAGCGGGATGAGGGCCTCGTCCTCGCCGATCCGGTACGCACCGAACGACTCGCCGACGTCGGCGTTGAGATCGATCGCGCGTGCGCCGCCTGCCACCGGCGCCCTAGCGCCGTTCCTCGTGGCGCTCCTCCTCGACCAGCTCCTCGTGCTGTCGCGCCGCGCCCGCGGCCTCTGGCGAGACGGCCGCCGGGACGCGCTCCGGCTCGAGGCCCCAGCGCCACGTCTTGAGCCGCCTGAGGAGCCGCCGGCCGGTCAGGTCGAGGTGGATCGGCGTGACGGCAATCCGGCGGTTGACGACCGCGTGGAAGTCCGTGCCGGGCACGGCCAGGCCGGACGGCGGCGGGCCGCCGATCCAGTAGTAGGGAATGCCGCGCGGGTCGACCCGGCGGACGAGCTCGTCCTGGTAGATCCGACGACCGAGCCGGGTCACCTCGAAGCCCCCGAATTCCTCGAGCGAGACGGCTGGCACG
>DASTSC010000293.1:0-1170 GCA_035760905.1 Candidatus Limnocylindrales bacterium
GGCCCGAACAACATCCTCCTGTGGGCGTCGGGCGCGACGTTCGGCGTCCGGCGGACGCTGCCGCACGTCCTCGGGACCGCAGTCGGGATCGGGGCGATGGCCCTCGGCTCGGCGACCGGGATCGCGGCGCTCGTGGCGGCCGTGCCGGCGCTCGGCGTGGCGATGCGCCTCGTCGGCTCGGCCTACCTGCTCTTCCTCGCCTGGCAGATCGCCGGCTCCGGCTCGCTCACCGCGGGCTCGTCGAGCCGGCCGATGACGCTGCGCGAAGGCGCGGCCTTCCAGCTCGTCAACCCGAAGGCCTGGATCTTCGCCCTCGGCGCGGTCGCGACCTTCCGCCCGACCGACCTGCCGCCCATCCTGGCCACGCTCGCGGTCGCGGTGGTGATGATGGCGGTGATCCTCCCGTCGGCAGCCCTCTGGGTCGTCTTCGGCGACGGCCTCGGCCGCCTGCTCTCGACCGAACGGACGCGGCGGCTCGTCAATCTCGTCCTGGCGGCACTCGTCGTCGCGACGATCGCCCTCGTCTGGGTCTGATCCTCGGCACTCTTGGCCGAACTGACGTCTGACGGATCTCGCTCCCGGCCCTCACGCCGGGCCCGGTCGGGACGCCACCACCTTGGCGACGATCTCGACGAGGTTGCCGTCGGGATCGCGGAGCAGCGCGTTGCGGTTGTCGTTGCCGGTGTCGTGCGGCGGCAGCACGACCGGCGCGCCCGCCGAGGAGAGCTGGTCGAACGCGCGATCGACGTCGTCGGTCCAGATCACGATGGCCATCGCCGGGCTGCCGGGCGCGGGATCGACGCCGTGGGCGCGTTTCGCCACCTCGACCGTGCCGAGCCCGATCCCGAAGCCGTCGAGGAACAGTTCCACGTGCTCGGGTGTGGCGTCCTTCGGTGTCCGGAACGTCTCGCGAAAGCCGAGCAGGTCGCGGTAGAAGCGAATGCCGGCCTCGATATCGTCGGTGTAGAGGTTGATGAAGCCGTTCGTGAACATCCCGGCAGCCTAGCCCGGTCGGGTGACCGGCACGAGCCTCCGGAGCCCGCGGAACCGCCCGAAGTCGGCGTCGAAGGACACGAGCGTCGCATCGTGCTCGAGGGCGATCGCGGCAAGGTGGGCGTCGCCGACGAGGTTCGCCGCGGTGCCGGCCTCGCCGAGCAACCCCGCGAGGAG
>DASTSC010000294.1:0-13098 GCA_035760905.1 Candidatus Limnocylindrales bacterium
CCGCCGCCGTCCGCTGCGCGCCCCCGCAGAACCGCCCGACCACCGACGAGCGCGACCGGTGCCTGCCGTGGCTCATTCGTGAGATCGGGCTCCTGCCGCGGCTCCGGGTGATCGTCGCCCTCGGCGCGTTCGGCTGGGACGGAACGCTCCGAACGCTCGAGGCCCTGGGCACGCCCATCCCACGACCGCGGCCCCGGTTCGGGCACGGCGCGGAGGCGACGGTCGGGCCGTACGCGCTCATCGGCACGTACCACCCGAGCCAGCAGAACACGTTCACGCGGAAGCTCACGCCGCCGATGCTCGAGGCCGTCCTCCGACGCGCCCGCGAGCTGGCGACCGGCCGGGACATGGCCGGCAGGGGTTCGATGCCCGATCAATACACTTGAGCGGGAATGGCGATCGAGACCGACTACTACGAGACGCTCGGCGTCGCGCGCGGCGCGAGCGACGCCGAGATCAAGCGCGCCTTCCGCAAGCTCGCCCAGCAGTGGCACCCGGACGTGAACGCATCGCCCGAGGCCCACCAGCGGTTCAAGGAGATCAACGAGGCCTACCAGGTCCTGTCCGATCGCGAGCGCCGGCAGACCTACGACATGTTCGGTCGGGCGGGTCTCGGCGACCTCGGCGGCAACGGCGACTTCGGCTTCGGCGGCGGCTTCGGCGGCTTCGGCGACCTGTTCGACGCGTTCTTCGGAGCCGCGGCGGGCGGCGGCGTGCGGCGGGGCCGTCCGGCGTCCGGCGCGGACCTCCGCTACGACCTCCGGATCAGCTTCGAGGAGGCCGTTCGCGGCACGGAGAAGGAGATCGAGTACACGGCCCTCGCGCGATGCGAGACGTGCGGCGGGAACGGCGCCGCGCCGGGGACGTCGCCGATCACCTGTCCCGAGTGCAACGGCCGGGGTGAGGTCCGCTCGGTCCGCCAGACGATGCTCGGCCAGATGGTCAACGTCACCGCCTGCCCGCGCTGCCGCGGCGAAGGCCGGATCGTCGAGCAGCGCTGCGACACGTGCCAGGGCGAGGGCCGGATCCAGCGCAAGCGGACGATCCGGGTCACGATCCCGGCCGGGATCGACGAAGGCCACCAGATCCGCCTCTCGAACGAGGGCGAGGTGGGGCCGCGGGGCGGCCCGGCGGGCAGCCTCTACGTCGCGGTCCACGTGGCGCCGCACCCGCAGCTCCGGCGCGACGGGACCGAGCTCTACCACGAGGTCGACCTGTCGATGGTCCAGGCGGCGCTCGGGACCGAGGTCACGATCCCGACCGTCGAGGGCGACGAGCCGCTCGAGATCCGCCCGGGAACCCAGCCCGGGACCGAGATCCGACTCCGCGGCCGGGGCGTTCCGCACCTCCGCCGATCGAACGCCCGCGGCGACCTCCACGTCCTCGTCAACGTGACGGTCCCGACGAAGCTCTCGAAGCGCGAACGCGAGCTGCTCGAGTCGATCGCCAGGGAACGCGGCGAGCCGATCGGGCACGGCGAGGGGATCCTCGACCGCGTCCGTGACGCACTCGCGTAGCGGGCGGGCGCCGGAGGCCCGCTCGCCCGCGTCCGAGCCCGACGAGGGCGCGTCGGCCGACGCGACGTGGATCGAGCTCTCGGTCGTCGCCGATCCCGAGGCGGTCGAGGCGGTCAGCGACATCCTGTCGCGGCACGCCGGCGGCGGAACGAGCATCGAGCCGGCGTTCGAGCTCGTCGACGAGGGCCTCTCGGCCCGTGTCCTCCTCGACCGACCGGCGGTCGTCCGGGCCTACGTTCCCGGGGCCGACGCTCGCGCCGCCCGGGTCGCCGTCGACGGCGCCCGCCGGGATCTCGGGCACCTGCAGGCGTTTGACCTCCGCCCGATCGGCGAGCTGACGACCCGTGTCGTCCACGAATCGGACTGGGCCGCTGCCTGGAAGGCGCACTTTCCCGTGCTTCGCGTCGGTCGGCACGTCGTCATCCGGCCGACTTGGCGGCGCCATCGCCGGGCGCCGGAGGACGTCGTCCTCGCCCTCGACCCCGGGATGGCCTTCGGGACCGGCCTCCACCCGACGACGCGCCTCTGCCTCGCCGCGCTCGAGCGGCTCGCCGCCGAGGGGCGCGTCGCGGCCGCGCGCGTCCTCGACGTCGGCTCCGGCTCCGGGATCCTCTCGGTCTGCGCGGCCCGGTTCGGCGCGGCCGAGGTCCTGGCGCTCGACCCGGATCCGATCGCCGTCGAGGCGACGATCGCGAACGCCCGTCGGAACCGGGTGCGTCGTCCCGTCCACGCCCGACGGGGGTCCGTTCCGAGCGGCGAGCCGCCCTTCGACGTCGTCCTCGCGAACCTCATCGCGTCGCTCCTCGTCGATCTCGCGGAGCCGCTCGCCGGGGAGCTCGCGCAGGGGGGCGTGCTCGTCGCGTCGGGGATCTTCGTCGACCGCGAGCCCGAGGTCCGGACGGCGTTCGGGGTGGCCGGCCTCAGGGTGACCCGGACCGCGTCAGAAGGCGACTGGGTCGTGGTCGAGGCCGAACGCGCCGAGGGCGGCACGAAGGGTTCCCTCGAGGCGGCGCACTAGAATCGGTCCGTGCCCCTCATCCCGATCCTCGTCGCGACCCACGTCGCGCTCGCGCTCGCGCTGCTGCTGCCGTCGCTGCTGCTGCCCTTCGCCCTCCGGATCGGCGCCCGTCCGGCGGAGTCGGACCGGTCGATCGTTCGCGGGCTGCTCGCGCTCCAGGCAAGCGCGACCACGCCGCTCGCGCTCGGGGTGGCCGCCTCCGGCGCGGCGCTCGTGGTGGCGATCGGAACGAGCCTCCTCTCGCAGCCGTGGCTGCTCGTCGCGCTCGCGATCTACGGGGCGAACCTCGGCCTCGCGTTCTTCGTCCAGCGGCCCGACCTGGTCCGGCTCGTGGGCCTGCGCGGGACGCGCGACGACCGGGCATGGCGGGCCCGGGCTCGACGGCAGCGGTACGTGAGCTACGCGATGGCCGGGCTCACGGGAACGATCGGCCTGCTCATGAGCGCGAAACCGGAGCTGTGGTGAGCGTCGATTGCCTCTTCTGCCGGATCGTCGCGGGTGACATCCCGGCGGACGTCGTCGCCCGCGACGACCTCGTCCTCGCGTTCCGGGACGTCAACCCGCAGGCGCCGACGCACATCCTCGTGATCCCGCGGGAGCACCTCGCCTCTGCGGCCGATCTCGCCGAGCATCACGGCGACCTCCTCGCGGCGATGTTCGCGATGGCGAATCGCGCCGCGGCCGGGGACGGCCGGGCCGAGAGCGGCTACCGCCTCGTGCTCAACGTCGGGCCCGACGCGGGCCAGAGCGTCGACCACCTCCATCTCCACGTCCTCGGTGGGCGCCGGCTGGCCTGGCCGCCCGGATGAGGGGCCGCCGCTCGGGAGGCGGAGCGTTCCTGTTGGCGGCCCTGGCCGCTGCGCTCGCGATCGTCGTCGGCGCATGTGGCGTCGGAGCGGCGCCGGCGAGCGACATCCCGGTCGAGCCCGGTCCGTCGGCCACGGTGACGCCCGCGATCGGAGCGACGGCCGCGCTCGTCGGCCAGGCCCTCGGCTCGCGCGGGCTCCCGGTTTCGGTGCCCAAGGTCCCGTACCGGCCGGCGGAGTCGGCCACGCTCTCGGCGGCGCCGCGCAACGTCTACCAGGTCAAGCTGCCGGACGATCAGGACCACGGCTTCTTCGTGATCTACGAGCTGCCGACGCCGCAGGCGGCCACGGCCGCGGCACAGGAGCAGGTCGCCTACGTGGAGTCCGGTCCGGGCCGCGTCCAGTTCCCGGCCGACGCCCGGTTCGTCCTTCGCCAGGTCGGCTCGACGCTCGTCTTCTACGCCTGGGCGCCGAGCGCGGTCACCGACCCCCGAGCGCCGCAGATCGCCGACGCGCTCGCGACCGTCGGCACGGGCTACGAGATCCGCGGCTGACCTGCGCGTACGGGCGCGGCTACGCCGGCTCGGCCTCGCGGACCGGCAGGGGCGTCTCCTCGACGGCCCATGCGCGGACGTCGTTGCGGCGAACCTTGAACGTGTGCGTCCGCGGAAAGTCCTCGTCGGGCCAGCGTCGCCACGCGGCGACCCGCTGGTGCACGGCAAGCCGGCCGTTCGCCGCCCGGACGGCCGCGTCGACCGAGCCGTCCTCCATCGCCGGTGCGAGGATGATCCCCTCGATCCGGCCGGGGCGGGTCTCGACGACGATCGCGTCCTTGATGCCGGCGATCCGGAGCTCGTTCTCGATGTCCTCCGGGTAGACGTTGAGCCCGTTCGGCAACACGACGATGTCCTTCGACCGGCCCATCAGGTGGAGGTGCCCGCCCTCGTCGAACCGACCGATGTCGCCGGTTCGGTACCAGCCGTCGTCGGTGAACGCGGCCGCAGTCGCGTCGGCGTCGTGCCAATAGCCCTTGAAGAGGGTCGGGCCGCGGAACTGGATCTCGCCGTCGGTCGCGATCCGGACCTCGCCCGTCGGCGCGGCCCGGCCGACCGTTCCGGCCGCGTGATCGTCGAGCGAGTTGCAGGTCACGAAGCCCGTCTCGGTCGCGCCGTAGCCCTGGAGGACGATCACGCCGAGGTCCTCCCAGGCCTGCTGGAGGGCCGGCGGCAGGAACGCTCCGGCCGAGACGAACAGCCTGAAGCCACCGCCGAGGCGGCGATGGACCGACCGGAACAGGACGCGCCTGAGCGCATACGGGAGCCGCCGTGCGACCGTCCGGAGGCGCCGGAACGAGGCGGCCCGCCCTGAGCGCTCGGCCTCGCGTTCGATCGCGTCCCAGAACAGCTGGAGGAGCTGCGGCACGACGACCATCGAGGTCGTCCGGTGGTCCCGGATCGCCTCGAAGATCACGCGCGGGCTGCGGCTCCGGACGTAGAGGATGTCGGCGCCGACGTCGAGCGCGTAGTAGAGCGTGATCGCCTGCTCGAACAGGTGCGACAGCGGCAAGAGCGAGACGACGCGGTGCTCGAGCGGCGGGATCCGGCGGTGGACGGTCTCGATCGTCGCGAGGACGTTGTCGTGGGCAAGGATCACGCCCTTCGGCGCGGCGGTCGTGCCGCTCGTGAAGATGAGGGCGTAGACGTCGGTCGAGACCGGACCTGCCCACGCCTCGACCTGCGCCTCCCAGTCTGCCGGGAACGTCGAGTCAGGGTCCGCGGTCAGGTCGTCGAGCGAGGCCGATGGGACCCCGATCACGCCGCCCTCGGCCGGATCCGGCGCGTCCCGCCCGGTCCCGAGCGCTAGCAGCCGCGGCTCGGCGCGCGCGCAGATCCGCGCGATCGCGTCGGGCGCCATCCGCAGGTCGAGCGGGACGAGGACGGCACCGATCCGCATCGCCGCGACGTAGACCGCCGGCAGCTCCGGCGTCGACGGCGACCAGGTCAGGAGTCGGTCGCCCCGATCGAGGCCAGCCGCTCGGAGTCGCCAGGCGGCGAGCCGCGATCGCCGGCCGAGCTCCGCGAACGACCAGCGCAGGTCCGCGCCGTCGTCCCGCCGAAGGGCGAGCGCCTCGCGCTCGCCGTACCGGGCGATCGCCGCGTCGACGAGCTCGAGGATCGTGTCGGGCACGGCGGCATCGTACGGCGGGTCCCGTCCGACTCGTCGTCCGGGCGCGTGCTCGTTGACCCGGTTCGAGCCGCTCGGCTATCCTGCGGCGGCCCCGACGCCCGAACGGCTGTTCGTGCATTGGGCGACGTTGGCGCCGCGCCGGTGGGCTCCGAGCGCGAGTTCGCCGGGCACGACGACCAGCCCGAGGAGGTGAATCCGGTAGTGGCAGAAGTCCGCGTGGGAGAGAACGAGACCTTCGAGAGCGCGCTGCGCCGCTTCAACAAGAAGATCCAGCAGAGCGGCATCCTCGCCGAGGCTCGCCGTCGCGAGCACTACGAGAAGCCGAGCGTGAAGCGAAAGCGCAAGGAAGCGAAGCGCAAGAAGGCCGCCCGCCAGCAGGCGAGCTAGGGCGACCGACCGACGGTCGGCCCCGCCGCCGGCGACCGGGCGAACCCCGCCCGAGGTGCCAGCAACCGGTGACCCTCCGCGAACGGATCCAGGGGGAGCTGACGGCCGCGATGCGGTCGGGTGACGTGCTGCGTCGCGACACGCTCCGGATGGTCCAGAGCAACCTCTACAACGCCGAGAAGGCCGCACGCCGCGACTACGCGGACGACGAGGTCGTCGGCATCCTCGCGCGCGAGGTGAAGACCCGCCGCGAGTCGGTCGACGCCTACCGGGCGGCCGGCCGCGACGACCTCGCCGCGAAGGAGGCGGCCGAGATCGGCGTGATCTCGGAGTTCCTGCCCCGGCCCCTGACCGAGGCCGAGCTCGAATCGCTCGTCGACGAGGCGATCGCCGCGACGGGCGCGTCGTCGGCCCGCGATCTCGGCAAGGTCATGGGCTTTCTCGCCCCCCGGACGCGCGGCCGCGCCGACGGCAAGGTCGTCTCCGGCCTCGTCGCCCGCCGGCTCGCGCAGCAGGACCTCGCCGCGCACGACGCGGCCGGGAGTCACTGAGCCACAGCCGATGCTGGCCCAGCGGTATCTCCGCCTGTCCGCCTTCAGCCGCCGCGACGCCGTCCGCTTCGCGTTGCCGCTCGCCGCGCTCGTCCTCGTCACGACGGCGATCCTCGGCGCCGACATCGTGCCGCAACGGGTTGCCCTGGGGATCGGCGACGTCGCGACGAGCGACATCGTCGCGCCGCGCGCGACCGAGTTCGACAGCACGATCCAGACCGACCAGGCCCGCCAGGCCGCCCGGGCCGCGATCCCGCCCCAGTACGACTACACGACCGCGAAGGGCGCGGCCGTCGCGAACCAGCAGGCCGGCGCCTTCAACGTCCGTGTCGCCGCCGTGGACAGCGCCTTCGACGCGGATCTCAGGCCGCGCGAACGGAGGTCCGTCCTCGCTACGGCGATCGACGACCTCGACGCCGCCCGACGGGACACCCTCCTGGCGCTCACCGCCGAGCGCTGGAAGGCCGTTCGCGACGAGGCCGCGCGGGTCCTCGACCAGGTCGAGCGGGCCGAGCTCAAGGACACCGGCCAGGTCGCCGACGTCCGCGCCGGCCTCGCGGAGCGGATGGCGGGCGATCTCGATGCCGACGAGCGGTCGCTCGCGACCGCGCTCATCTCGCCTCTCATCGTCGCGAACAGCTCGTTCAGCGCCGAGCTGACGCAGCAGGCCATGGATCGGGCCGCCGAGGCGGTCCAGCCCGTCCACGTCCGGATTGCCCAGGGTCAGGCGATCGTCCACGCCGGCGACCAGGTCACGGCGCTCGACGTGGAGAAGATCGAGCAGCTCGGGCTCGACGCGCCGTCGCTCGACGTCTACCGCCTCGGCGGCTGGTTCGTGCTCGGCGCGGTCGTCGTGGGCCTCCTCCTGGGCTGGCTGTGGCGGTTCCGGCCCCGGCTCTGGCACCGCAACAACGTGCTCCTCCTCGTCGGGCTGCTCTTCGTCCTCGCGACGTTCGCGCTCAAGCTGACGGCCGACCGGCCCGGGCTCGCGTTCGTCGTCCCGGCGGCCGCGGTGCCGATCCTCGTCGCGATCCTCCTCGACAGCGGCGTCGCCGTCGTCCTGACGGCCCTCCTCGCGATCGTCGCGGGCACCGTGAACTCGTCGTCGGTCGAGATGGCGTCGTACGTGCTGCTCGGCGGTCTTGCCGGCACGATCGCGATCCGTCGCGGCGACCGGATCCACAACTTCGTCGAGGCGGCCATGGCCGTCGCGATCGTCAACGCGCTCGTCGTCACGACGTTCTCGCTCCTCGGCGAGCGCGACGTCCGCGGCGTGCTCGAGCTGTGGGCGGCATCGGGCGCGTCGGGCATCGGCGCCGCCGTCGCCGCCGTCGGCTCGTTCGCGGTCCTCGGCAACATCTTCGGGATCACGACGGTCTTCCAGCTCCTCGAGCTGGCGAACCCGTCGCAGCCGCTCCTCCGGCGGCTCCTGCTCGAGACGCCCGGCACGTACCACCATTCGCTGATGGTCGGCAATCTGGCCGAGCGCGCCGCCGAGTCGATCGGCGCCGACCCGCTGCTCGCGCGGGTCGCCGCGTACTACCACGACATCGGCAAGCTCGCGAACCCCGCGGCGTTCATCGAGAACCAGGCCGGCCAGGAGAACGTCCACGAGCAGCTCACGCCCGAGGAATCGGCGGACCTGCTTCGGAGCCACATCCCGGCCGGCATCGACATCGCCTACGCCGAGCATCTGCCGAAGTCGCTCATCGCCTTCATCCCGCAGCACCACGGCACGGCGCTCATGAGCTTCTTCCACGCGAAGGCCCGCGAGGAGGCGGCTGCGCCCTTCGGCGGCCTTGGCACGGCGGCGGGACAGGCGGCCGCCGATGGCGTCGACAAGCGACGCTTCCGACACATCGGTCCGAAGCCGCAATCGAGGGAGGCGGCGATCATCATGCTCGCCGACGGCGTCGAGGCGAGCGTCCGATCGCTCTCGTCGCGGGACGAGCCGGCGATCCGGGCGATGGTCGCGCGGATCATCGAGGAGCGCCTGTCCGACGGCCAGTTCGACGAGTGCGACCTCACCCTTCGCGACATCGAGCGGATCAGGGAGTCGTTCGTCGCGCAGCTGCTGGGGATGTACCACCAGCGGATCGAGTACCCGCAGAACAAGATCGTGGAGCTCGAGTCGCGCCGTGTCGCCGGCGGCGGCGCGGGCGGCTGACCGCAGCGGGGTGGCCGCCGGTCCCGGCACCGGCTTCGCGGCTCCCAGGCTCGCCGGCTGGCTCGCGGCGGTCGGACCGGGCGACGTCGCCCTCACCGGATGGGTGGCCGTCGGCCAGCCGATCCTGCGACTCGGCGGGATCGCGATCACGGGGACGTACGGCGCCCTCGTCGACAGCCACGATCCGCTGCTCGGCCTCCTCTACGCCGTCGCGATCGTGCTCGCGGTCCTCTCGCTGGCGCTCCGGGCCGCGCCCGGCAGCCGCGAGGCGGGCGACCGGGCGAACGAGTTCGGGATCATCTTCGGGCCGTTCACCGGCGGCGTCCTCCTGCTCGGCGTCATCGCCGCGGAGAACCTCGGCCTGCCCGGACCAACGGTCGTCGTCGGGGCGGTCGCGGTCGGTCTCGTCGTGCTCGTGCTCTCGTCGCGCCTCCCCGCGCCGGCGCCGTCGACACGTCGCCTCCTCATCGAGCCGTACGTCTTCCTCGCCGCCGGCCTGTTCAACGCGACGATGGCCGAGGTGACGCCCGGCCTCGGCTTCGATGCGGTCGGTTCGACGACGCTCGTCGACCGTCTCTCCGCGCTCGGGATCACCGTCGGGCTCGTCGCGCTCTTCAGCTCGGTCTTCTACGCGATGCTCGTCTTCGCGCCGCGACAGCTCGAGGATCCGCGGCACGGGATCGCCGGCTGGGCGGCCCGGTACGCGCTGTTCGTGGCCGGCGTCGTCGTCGGGGCGACCTGGCTCCAGGCGCTCGGGACGTGACGGACGGCGCCGACCCGCCGCGAGATGCCGAAGGCGGGCGGTCGGTCTACGTGGGCGGCTACCGGCTCGACGTCGTCGTCCGGCCGCACGTGGCCGTCCCCGTACCCGTGGCGCGTCTCGCCAGGGTCGCCGCTCGCGCCCTCGCGGCCGCGGGCGCCTCCGTCCCGTCGTCGCTCGGCCTCGTCCTCTCGGACGACGCGGAGCTGGCGACGCTCAACGAGGCGCACCTGGGTCACGAGGGTCCGACGGATGTCCTCTCGTTCCCGCTCGTCGTCTCGACCGACGGGAACGCGGGACCCCCGGGCGCGGCCGGCTCCGTCGCGTTCGTCCTCCCGCCCGGCCGTCGGGTCCACCTCGGCGACGTCATCGTGTCGGTCGAGCGGGCGCGAGCCCAGGCGGCGGAGGGTCGGGGCGGGCAAACGGGAGACGTCCGCTGGTCGGTGGGCGACGAGTTGCGACTCCTCGTCGTCCACGGCGCGCTCCACGTCTGCGGCTGGGACCACGCCGAGCCGGGCGACGAGGCGGCGATGCGGGAGCTCGAGCGCGAGGTGCTCGCGACCGACTGACGCCGCGGCCCCCGAACCCGTCGCCGGCGCGATCCCGCGGACCGTGGTACGGTCCGCCAGCGAGAAATCTCGAGGAATGAGCAGGTTTGAGTAAGTTCGTGCGGGGCTCGCGCGACTGGGTCGGGCTGGGCGAGGCGAGCCGGCTCCTCGGCGTCGCTCCGGCGACGCTCCGGCGCTGGAGCGACGACGGCCGGATCTCGGTCTTCACGACGCCCGGCGGCCACCGCCGCTACCGCCGCTCGACGCTGAAGCGGATCGTCGCCGAGGCCCCGGCCGGTCGGCCCCAGCTCGCCCGCTCCGGGATGACGGCCGTCCGGCTCCAGCGAGCGTACCGCCGCGGTGCCCGCGAGGCCGCGCGCTCGCTGCCCTGGCTCGTCGCGCTCAGCGCCGAGCAGCGGGACTGGTTCCGAACGCACGGACGCCGTCTCGCCGAGACGCTCCTCGCCCACCTCGACGCCGTCGAGCCGGCGCAGGGCGATCACCAGCTGTCCGAGGCGACCGCCGAGGCCGCCGGATACGGTCGGATGGCGTCCGGCCTCGGGCTGTCGCTCGGCCAGACCGTGGAGGGGTTCCTCGAGTTCCGCCGCCCATTCCTCACCGAGCTGTCGCTCGTCGCCCGGCGGCGAGGCTTCGACACGACCGCCACGACCGACCTGATCGGGCACGCCGAGCGGGCGATGGACCGGCTGCTCGTCGCCCTCATGGCCGCGCATCGCGTCGAGGCCCTGCCATCGCCGCTGGCGGCGCCGCTGCCGCCGATCGGCCCGGACGGACCGATCGAATGACCGAGGCCGCCGCGCTCGTGGCCCATGCCAGGTTCGTGCCGGCAGCAGCGCGGGCCGTGATCGGCGATCGGCTCCGGGAACTCGAGGCGTCGGGCCGGATCCCCGACGGCATCCTGCTCGAGACGTGTCACCGCGTCGAGCTGCTCGCCTCGCCGGCGACGGTCCGGGCGGTCGCCGGGTTCGTTCCGGCGGCGCGGGTCCTCGACGGCCCGGCGACGGTCGGCCACGTCGTCCGTCTCGCCGTCGGCCTCGAGTCCGCGGTCGTCGGCGAGGACCAGGTCCTCCACCAGCTCCGGGCTGCCACGCGCGCCGCCCGGGCCGCACGCCGACTCGATCCCGCGCTCGACCGTCTCCTCGACGTCGCGCTGCGCGCCGGCCGGCGCGCTCGATCGTGGCTGCCGGCACGCCGCCCGACGCTCGCCGACGCCGCGCTCGACCGGGCCTTCGCAGCCGGCGTCGACGGTTCGATCGGGGAGCGGCATCGCGCGGTCGACGCCACCGTCCTCGTCGTCGGGGCCGGGTCGATGGGTCGCCTCGTAGCGGCCGCGGCGCATGCCCGGGGCCACCGTCTCATCGTCGCGAGCCGGACGCCTGCCCGTGCGGCCGCTCTCGCCGCGGCGCACGGGGCCGCGCCGGTCGCCTTCGATCCGGGGCCCGAGCTCCTTCGCGACGTGGCGGCGATCGTCGGCGCGCTGTCGGGGCCGTGGCCGCTCACGACCGCCAGCCGGCATGCGATCGCCGGCGGGACGGCCCGCGTCGTCGACCTGTCGTCGCCGCCGGCCCTGCCCGCGGACGTGGCCTCGGCTCTCGGCGCCCGGCTCGTGACGATCGACGACCTCGCCGGGGCACCCGTCGTCGACGAGCCCCTTCGGACGAGGCTCGAGGCGCTCGTGGCCGCCACGGCCTCCGACTTCGCGGCCTGGGCCGCCCGCGGGGACGATCGATCCCTCGCCGCGGCGCTCGTCGATCGCGCGGCCGACGTCCGGTCCGCCGAGCTCGCGGCGCTCTGGCGCCGAATGCCCGATCTCGATCCCGGCGTCCGTGCCGAGATCGAGCGAATGGCGTCCGACCTCACCGGCCGCCTCCTGCGCGACCCCCTCGAGCGCCTGGGCGACGACGCGGACGGCGGTCGGGCGCGGGTCGCCCGAGAGCTGTTCCGGCTGTGAACGGACGTCGGCGCTGATGGGCTCGCGGGAGCCGTCGATGAGGCGGACACCGACGAACGGGAACGGCGTCCGTCCGATCCGGATCGGCACGCGGGGCAGTGCCCTCGCCCTCGCCCAGGCCGAGCAGGTCGCCCGCGCGCTCGCCGCGGAGGGCCGGCCGCACCGGATCGTCGTCGTCGAGACCGAGGGCGATCGTCGCGCCCCGGATACCGCCTGGGGCGAGGGCGCGTTCGTCGCGGCGATCGAGCAGGCGCTCCTCGACGATCGGGTCGACGTCGCGGTCCACAGCGCGAAGGACGTTCCGACCGAGATGGACGAGCGGCTTCGGATCGCGGCCTATCTGCCGCGGGCCGATCCCCGCGACGCGCTCGTCGCTCCCGCCGGGTCGAGCGTGGCGTCGCTCGACGACCTGCCGCCGGGCGCCGTGATCGGCACGGACAGCCCGCGCCGGTCCGCGTTCGTCCGCGCGGCACGTCCGGACCTCGTCATCCGCCCGCTCCACGGCAACGTCGACACTCGCCTCCGGCGGCTCGACGAGGGCGAGGCCGATGCCCTCGTGCTGGCCGTCGCCGGGCTCGTCCGCCTCGGCCGCGAATCACGGATCAGCGCCTATCTCGAGCCGCCGGTCGTGCCGCCCGCGCCGGGCCAGGGCGCGATCGCGGTCCAGATCCGGGCGACCGACGCCCCGCTCATCGCCCTCGGGGCGGTCCTCGACGACGCCCGAACCCACGTCGCGGTCACGACCGAGCGCGACTTCCTGCGCGCCACCGGTGGCGGCTGCCGATCGCCGATCGGGGCGCTCGCCACCGTCGACGGCGATCGCCTGCGGCTGCTCGCCGGGCTCGCGGCGGAGCCGTCGGCGGCGCCGGTCGTCGACGCGGTCGAGGTCCCGGTCCGGGAGGCCTATGCCGCGGCCGCCGCGCTCGGCGCGCGGCTCCTCGCGGCGTCGGCCGGGCGCGATCCGCGGCCGGCGATCATCGTCGCCCGTCCGCGCGGCTCGGCCGGTCGCCTGACCGTCGAGCTCGCGCTGCGCGGGTTCGCGAGCCTGCCCGTGCCCGCGATCGAGATTACGGCGCTCGGGCCGACCGCCGACCTCGACGACGCCGTTCGGGCGGCGATGACGGCCGACCGGACGGTCGTCACGAGCCCGGCCGGGGCGCGCAGCCTCGCCCGTCACGTCGCGCG
>DASTSC010000295.1:0-3392 GCA_035760905.1 Candidatus Limnocylindrales bacterium
GCGCCGGATACGACGCGGATGGACTGGGACGCCGACGTCACGATCGCGGGCACGCTCGCGTCCGTCGGTGCCCGGCTCATCGAGGGGACCGCGAACAAGCTCATCGGCCAGACCTTCGACTGCATCCGCTCGAAGCTCGAATCGGCCACCTGAAATTCCCTGGCTGATGGCTCGCAGGGGCGTCGCCTCAGCCCTCGGAGAGCGCGTGGCCAGTCGCCACTGAGGGTGGCCGCTCGATGCAGTTGATCCATCGCGTCGTCGGGCCGCTCGCGACGAACGTCTACGTCCTCGGCGACGAGCGCTCGCGCGAGGCGATCGCCATCGACACGGCGATCCCGTCGCTCGCCTGGATCGCCGACGAGCTGGCGGCGCGGGAATGGACCCTCAAGCTGATCGTCTCGACCCACGGCCACTGGGACCACGTCGGCGACAACGCCGCGGTTGCCGAGCACACCGGCGCCCCGATCGCCGTCCATCCGCTCGATCGCAACCGTCTCGTCGAGCCCGACCCGCTCTGGGCGCCGTTCGAGATCCCGCCGTCGGTGCCGGCGGTCGAGCTCGCCGAGGGGAGCGAGGTTCGGTTCGGGGAGATCCGGCTGCGCGTCCTCCACGTGCCCGGTCACACCGCCGGCTCGGTCTGCCTCCTCGATCGCGACGGCGGGCGACTGTACAGCGGCGACACGCTGTTCGCGGCCGGGTGGGGGAGGGTGGATCTGCCCGGCGGCGACCCGGACGCGATGGCCGTCTCGCTCGCGCGCCTGTCCGAGCTGGAGGATCGGCTCGCGGTCCTGCCGGGCCACGGCGCGTCGACGACGATCGCCCGCGAGCGGCCCTGGCTCGAGCTCGTGAGGCGGGCGGGCCGGCTCATCGCCTAGCGGGCCGGCTGATCGCCTGAGGACGAGACGGCGGGCTCGCGTGGCGACGGGTCCCTGCCAGAACGTCCCGTGATGGTGATTGGGCGGAGTTCGACGGTCCCGGCGGCCGGCGGCGTGGATCGAACCGCCCGCTGAGGAGCGTCTCCCCGCACGCCGGGCGAACCAGGCATGGCCGGCGCTCTCTCCCTGCGCTCGGCGATCGTGCACTGGCGCCACCAGCGCACGATCTGACACGAACCGGCTGTGGTGACGGCTGAGCGGGTCGTGACCCCCTCAGCCGCGCCGGTAGGTTCCGACGAGCTCCGCCGTGCCGACCGTCGCCCCCTTGGCCGCCGCCCGGAGGTCGTCCGCGGACACGCCGCCACGCAAGCCCAGCGGGCGCGACACCGCGTAGAGCCGGAAGCGGTAGTGGTGGGTGCCGCTCGGCGGGCACGGGCCACCCCAGCCGGTCCTGCCGAACGAGTTGCGACCTTCGACCGGGACGGCGTCGGTGCCGCTCGCGCCCTCGGCGAGACCGTCGGACGATGCGGCGATCCCCACCGCGACCCAGTGGACGAAGCCGTTCGCGTCTGGATCGTCGACGAGGAGCTCGAGCTCGACGGCACCGTCGGGAACGCCCGACCACGCGAGTGGCGGCGAGACGCCCCGGCCGTCGCAGCCGTACTTCGGCGGGATCGCCGCGCCGGTGACGAAGGTGGGGCTCGAGAGCGCGAAGGTCGCGCTCGAAGGTGATGTGGACACGCTCGCCTCCGATGACGGGGCCGTCGAAGATGACGGGGCGGTCGAAGTCGATCCGCTCGCGGCCGGCGTCCCCGTTGCCGGGCCGCCGATCCCCGATGCGGTCGGGGGCTTCGACCCGGCCGGCGACCCTCCGGGGCCGCAGCCTGCCACGCTCAACGCGATGCCCACGGCGAGAATCGCGCGGCCGATCATCGGCCGATGGTAGGTCCGCCCCGCAGATCTGCCTACCGGGTCGGAAGTGTCGTCGCGTCGCGCGGCGGCGTCTCGCTCGCGTCGAGGAGCGTCCGGCCACCGAGCCGCTCGCCGAGGGCCAGCGTCATCGGGAACGGCGGATTGCCCTGGCAGTCCTGGTTGCCGATCCGCTTCGTCACGCTGAACCGGACCAGCACGAACGTGTCCGCGTACTCGATCTCCGGCGGGAGGATCCGCCCCTTCGGCAACCGACCGCTCGCGCACGCCTGCTCGAGGACGAAGACGGGGATCTCGCGCGCCTCGCGCGGCAGCGGCAGGGCCTTCGGATCGACCCACCACGAGGCCGGCCCGGCCTCGGGCAGTCGCGGGTAGCAGCCCTGTGCCCGGATCCCCGCCGAAAGGTCGTCCCGGCTGAACGTCCCGGCGAGGAGGATACCGGCGGCGACGTAGGGGTCGGCGTGGGTCCCCTTCGCCGCGCTCCGGCTCACCTGGAGCATGACGGCGTCGCCGGTCCGCGCGAACACCGCGCCGTTCTGGTCGTAGACGGTCGGCTTCGGGTCGAACCAGACGCTGAAGCCGTCCGGCCAGACGATCGCCAAACGCCGACCATCGGGGGCCGCGAGCCAGAGCGGGTCCGGTCGAGTGGCGTCGAGCGAGCCGTCGAGATGGCCGTAGACCGGGTCGTCGACACCGATCGTGTCGCACCCGGCGTCGGGAGCGCGGTTCCACGGGAACGTCCGCAGGGCGACCTCCTGCCCACTCGGAGCGGGCCTGGACGTCGGAGCCGTCGTCCCGCTCGGCCAGGATGACGCGACGGGGGAAGAGGACACCACGGCCGACGACTTCGCCGGCGCAGACGGGGTGATCGAGGGGGACACCGCGGCCGGTGTCGAACAGGCTGCGGACATGATCGAGAGGAGCGCGACCCCGGCGATCGCGACGCTCACGGACCGACCCATGGCCCACCTCCTCGCCGTCCAGTCTCTGACGGGCGGCGGCACGCCCCAGTGCCGTTCGGCCTGCCTTATCCCTCGTAGGCCTCGCCGTACTTCGTCCGCATCTGCTCGCGGACACGGACGTGGATCGCGCGCCAACGCTTCCGCTCGGCGGTTCGGGCGACCGGATCCGAGCGGATCGCCGCGGACCGCACCTCCCGCTCGAGCTTCCGGTGACTCGCGAGGCGTCCCGGCGCCAGCCGGCCATCGGCGATCGCGCCTCGCACCGCGCAGCCGGGCTCGTGCTCGTGGCGGCAGTCGGCGAACCGGCAGCTCGCCCCGAGCTCGGCGATGTCGTCGAACGCCGCCGCGAGTCCCGTCCCGTCGTCCCACAGCTCGATCGCGCGCATCCCCGGGGTATCGAGCAGGAGCGCGCCGTCGGGCAGCGGGATGAGCTCGCGTCTCGTCGTCGTGTGACGGCCCTTCGAGTCGTCGGCCCGGACCGGGTTCGTCGCCTGCCGTTCGCTGCCGAGCAGCGCGTTCGCCAGCGAGGACTTGCCGACGCCGGACGAGCCGAGGAGCGCGACGGTCGCACCGGGCGAGAGCCAGGCCCGCAACGCCTCGAGCCCGCGGCCGGTGAGGGCGGACA
>DASTSC010000296.1:0-1065 GCA_035760905.1 Candidatus Limnocylindrales bacterium
ACGATCGCGCCAGCCTTCACGTCGAAGATGTCGGCGAAGTCCGACTCGAGCCGGATCTCGATCGTCAGCCGGACCGTGCGACGGCCGTAGTTGACGACGTCGTAGTCCTCGTGGACGCCGCCCGACACCGTCCGGTCGAGCCGGAGGGCGATCGTCCGCGGCTCGATCTCGCCGGACGGGTCGTGGATCGCGTCGTTCGTGAACTCGAACCGCGACGAGAAGAACTGGATCGGCGACGAGTTGAGCAGGAGCGGCCGCCTGCCGTTGAGCGACAGCTCGTAGCCCGAGACGAAGCGGCTGTCGCGGGCGAAGAAGCCGTGCTCGGCGGCGGGATCGAGGCGGGCGTCGGGCGCGCAGACGACGACGCGATCGTCCCGGTTGATCGTGATCGCCGAGGGCCCGACCTGGATCGGGAGGGTCATTGGGCCCGCGAATCGTAACCCGATACGCCGCGGCGCCCCCGGACGCGAACAGCGACGCGCGGAGGAGTCAGGCGAGGCGGGCCCGGCCGAGGAGCGCGCGGAGCCGCTCGTGGTCGATCGCGTAGGCAGTGATGCCGTCGCGGCCGGTCATCGTCTCAGCTGCCACCAGCGCGTTGACGACGGCCTCCTCGGTCGCCTCGGCGGCCGCCTCGAAGAGCGGGTCGATCGCCGCCCCGACGACCGCCCGCACCTCCGTCGTCAGCCCGGCGCCGGCCTGATCCTCCGGCCAGCCGAGGTCCCGGTTGGCCGTTGACCAGGCGAGGAACAGGTCGCCCGAGCCGTGCGAGGCGAAGCTGCCCATCCGGCCGAGCCCGAGCGACGGCCGCTGGGCCAGCCGCTGGCACTGGTGCGGGAGCAGCGGCGCGTCGGTCGCGACGAGGACGATGATCGAGCCGCCGTCCGCCGAGCCGCGTCGAAGGGTCGGACCCGCGGCGGGCGCGGGCGGCTCCGTCGACCGGCGTCGTTCGCGGAGGCGCTGCAGCTCGTCCCACGGGCTCGGCACCTCGCTCGTCGGGATCGCGGCGCCGACCGGGATGCCGTCGATCCGAAGGAGCTCCCGGCGGCCGTAGTTCGCCTGGACGAG
>DASTSC010000297.1:0-1340 GCA_035760905.1 Candidatus Limnocylindrales bacterium
TCGAGCATGAGCTGGCCGGCCCGCACCTGGTAGGCGAGGTCCACGGTCGACATCGGTGCCGCGAGCGCGGCCACGGCCGGCAGGGCGACGGCAAGAAACCGCCACAGCCCCTGCATCGTCAGCCCGCGAATGCGCACCGAGGGCGATCGTAGAGGGAGGGCCAAGGGCGCGTGGGCCTAGGCCGCACCACCTTCGAGTCCAGTGGACGCGGGGCTTCCCTGGTAGATCTCTTCGATCTCCCGGACCATCCGCTCGACGCAGAAACGATCGTGGACGAGGTCGTGGCCGGCCCGGGCGAGGCGGTCGGCGAACGGGTGGTCCGCGAGGAGCCGGACGATCGCCGCGGCGAGCGCCGGCGCGTCGTGGGGCGGCACGAGGAGTCCCGTAACGCCGTCCTCGATCATCTCCGGGATCCCGCCGACGTTCGAGGCGACGACGGGCCGGCCGAGGGCCATCGCCTCGAGGATCGTCAGACCCTGGGCCTCGCGGTACGACGGCAGGACCGCGACGTCGAGGGCGGCCGTGACGGCCGGGATGTCGTCCCGGCGGCCGGCGAAGACGACGCGGTGGGCGATCCGCAGCTCGCGCGCCTGGGTCTCGAGCGCGGGGCGCTCCGAGCCCTCGCCGACGATGAGGAGATAGGCATCGGCGCAGTGCCGGAGGACGGTCGGCCAGGCCTCGAGGAGCGTGGGATGGCCCTTCTCGGGCTCCAGGCGGGCGATGACGCCGACGATCTCGGCCCCAGGCTCCATCCCGTAGTCCTCGCGGAGCGTGCAGCACGGCTCCTGGTGGTCGTAGCGGTCGAGATCGACGCCGTTGTAGATGAGCGAGACGGGGACGATCGCCCGTCCTTCGTCGACGATCTTGCGTTCGATCGCCTCCGAGACCGCGATGAGGCGGTCCATGTGGGGCGTCAGCTCGCGCAGGAGCTCGCGGTCGGCGGCAGACCGGACCCGCGACGAGTGGACGGTCGAGACGACGAGCGGCTTTCGGCCGCCCGCCTCCGCGAGCGCGATCGCCGCCTGCGTGCCGACGACCTCGGCCCGGAACATGTGGTTGTGGACGACGTCGGGACCGACGGTGGCGAGGTGCGCCGCGACGGCACCGATCGCGAGCTCGTCGTCGTGCTCGTGGATGACGCAGACCGGAACGCCGAGGCGCTCGATCTTGCGGACGCCGGCGCCCGGCGACAGCGAGATCACGCTCACGTCGAACCGCTCCCGGTCGAGCCGGCTCAGCAGGTTGTAGACGGACTCCTGCGCGCCGCCGTGGGAGCCAGTGGCGAGGACCTCGACCACCTTCGTCGGCTGGCCGCGGAACGGACGCCGCGTGGACGGCGG
>DASTSC010000298.1:0-3767 GCA_035760905.1 Candidatus Limnocylindrales bacterium
GCGGACGGCGCTAGAGGGCGCGCCGGGATGGTGTGCGATTCCGTGGGCGAAGGTGCTCAGGCCGTCGGCGCAGTGCTCGAGGAGTAGAGGAGGGCGACCCCGCCGACGACGAGCGCGATCCCGAGCGCCTTCGCCGGCTCCATCGTCTCCCCGAAGAGGACCATGCCGAGCAGCGCGACGCCGACGGTGCCGACCGCCGACCAGACCGCGTACACGATCCCGACCGGCAGGTCGCGCAGCACGAGGGCGAGCAACCCGAACGAGGCGAGATAGCCGACCACGACGACGACCGACGGAACGAGCCTCGTGAACCCTTCCGAGGCCTTGAGCGCCGTCGTCGCCGCGACCTCGCTGCCGATCGCCGCCGAGAGGAGGAGCCAGGCGTTCATCGCCGGAGTGTCGGGCGTCGGGGGCCGGCGTCGCAGGGGCGATGCGCGGCGCGGAACCCGGCGATGCCGGCGCGGAACCCGGCGCGTGCCCGCGGCGCGATACGATCAGGGGCGATGTCCCATCGTGTGACGCTCATCCCCGGCGACGGCATCGGGCCGGAGCTGGCGGAGGCGACCCGCCGCGTGCTCGACGCCTCGGGCGTGCCGTTCGAGTGGGAGGTGGTCGACGCCGGCGAGGCCGTGATGTCCGAGTACGGGACGCCGCTCCCGGACCACGTCCTCGACTCGGTCCGGCGGAACCGCGTCGCCCTCAAGGGACCGATCACGACCCCCGTCGGCGAAGGCTTCCGGAGCGTCAACGTCACGCTCCGCCAGGCGCTCGGACTCTACGCGAACCTCCGGCCCGCGCGGTCGATGAAGGGCCTCGAGACGCGCTACGAGGACGTCGACCTCGTCATCGTCCGCGAGAACACCGAGGATCTCTACGCCGGGATCGAGCACCGAGTGGGCCCGGACGCCGCCGAGTCGATCAAGATCATCACCCGGCTGGCCTCCGAGCGGATCGCCCGCTTCGCCTTCGCGTACGCGGTCGCGAACGGCCGCCGCAAGGTGACCGCGGTCCACAAGGCGAACATCATGAAGCTCTCCGACGGCCTCTTCCTCGAGGCCTGCCGGACCGTCGCGGCCGACTACGCGGACCAGGTCGAGTTCGAGGACCGGATCGTCGACAACATGTGCATGCAGCTCGTCCAGAAGCCGGACCTGTACGACGTCCTCGTGCTGCCGAACCTCTACGGCGACATCGTCTCCGACCTCGCCGCGGGGCTCGTGGGCGGGCTCGGCGTCGCCCCGGGCGCGAACATCGGCACCGAGGCGGCCGTCTTCGAGGCCGTCCACGGCTCGGCGCCCAAGTACGCCGGCCAGAACAAGGCGAACCCGACGGCACTCATGCTCAGCGGCGTGCTCATGCTCCGCCATCTCGGCGAGCAGCGCGCGGCCGAGCGCGTCGAGGACGCGATCCGGGCGGTCATTGCCGAGGGCGCGACCGTGACCTACGACCTCGGTGGGTCCGCGGGCACGAGTGAGTTCGCCGACGCGATCGTGGCACGGCTGGCGGCCGGCGGTGGAGCGCCCACCGGGGCCGGGCCGGTCGAGCCGGCCACGGTCGGCCAGTGAACGGCAGCGGACGGTCGAGGTGAGCGCCGGGTCGATGCTCCTTCGGTACCGCGGCCGCGAGGGGATGCTCGCCTGGGCCTTCCACCGGATCTCCGGCGTCGCGATCTGGGCCTTCGTCGTCCTCCACGTGGTCGACATCTACCTGGTGGGCGGCGACCCGAAGGCGTACGACCAGATCCTCCAGATCTATGCGAGCCCGATCGGACGGGTAGGGGAGATGCTGCTCGGAGCGGCGCTGCTCTACCACGCCCTCAACGGCCTGCGGATCATCGTCATGGACTTCTGGCCCGCGCTGACCCGCTACCACCGGGTCCTGTGGTACGCGAACTGGGCCCTCTTCGTCGTCATCGGGCTACCCGTCGCCTACCAGATCATGGCGCCCGCCTTCGGGCTGCCCCAGTTCCTGCGGTGAGTCGATGAGCGTCTTCACGCGCGCCGGTCGGGCCAGGCCGCAGGGTGGTGGCTCGGAGCTCGCGATCTGGTACCTGATGCGGGTCACGGGCCTCGCCCTCTTCGTCTTCGCCCTGACCCACTTCCTCATCCTCCACGTCCTCTACGACCCGGCCGACCAGACGGCGTCCTGGATCGCCCAGATGCGCTGGAGCAGCCTCTTCTGGCGGGTCTTCGACTGGAGCCTGCTCATGCTCGTCCTGTTCCACGGCTTCCTCGGGGTCCGGACGGTGGTCGCCGACTACACGAAGGGCGGAACGCGGACGGCGCTCCTGTCGCTGCTCTATCTCGTGGCGTTCCTGCTCTTCGCCGCGGGCACCTCGGTGGTGCTCACGCTGCCGGTCGTGCCGGCGGCCTGAGGCGGCGATGCAGACCGACTACGACGCGCTCATCGTCGGCGCCGGCGGTGCGGGCCTGTGGGCCGCCCTCGAGCTGGCCCGGGCCGGCGTCAACGCCGCCGTCCTCACGAAGCTCTACCCGACCCGCTCCCACACCGGCGCCGCCCAGGGCGGTGTCTGTGCCGCCCTGGGCAACCAGGAGGAGGACCACTGGGAGTGGCACATGTACGACACGGTCAAGGGCGGCGACTACCTGACCGACCAGGACGCGGCGGAGATCCTCGCCCGCGAGGCGATCGAGACCGTGATCGAGCTCGAGCACATGGGCCTGCCCTTCAACCGGACGCCTGACGGCCGGATCGACCAGCGACGGTTCGGCGGCCACACCCGGAACTTCGGCGAGGCGCCCGTCCGGCGGTCGTGCTTCGCGGCCGACCGGACCGGCCACATGATCCTCCAGACGCTCTACCAGCAGTGCGTCAAGGCGGGCGTCCGGTTCTACGACGAGTACCACGTCCTCGACCTGCTCTTCGAGGCGCCCGACGGAAGCCCCGGCGCCGGCGACACGAGCGACGTCGCGAACGGCGGCCGGGCCGCCGGCGTCATCGCCTACCGGATCGCCGACGGTGAGGTCCACACGTTCCGGTCGAAGGCGGTGATGCTCGCGACCGGCGGCTTCGGGCGGATGTTCCGGATCACCTCGAACGCCTGGTCCCTCACCGGCGACGGCGTCGCCCTTGCCTACCGCCACGGCGTGCCGATGGAGGACATGGAGTTCTACCAGTTCCACCCGACCGGGATCTACCGGCTCGGCGTGCTCCTCTCCGAGGCTGCCCGGGGCGAGGGCGGGATCCTCCTCAACGGCCAGGGCGAGCGGTTCATGGAGCGCTACGCGCCGACGCTCAAGGACCTCGCGCCCCGCGACATGGTGAGCCGCGCGATCTACGACGAGGTCCGGGCCGGACGCGGAGTCGAGGGCAAGGACTACGTCTACCTCGACGTGTCGCATCTCGGCCGCGAGGTGATCGAGTCGAAGCTCCCCGACATCACCGACTTCGCCCGGATCTACCTCGGCGTCGAGCCGCTGAAGGAGCCGGTCCCGATCCAGCCGACAGCGCACTACGCCATGGGCGGGATCCCGACGAACGTCCTCGCCCAGGTCACGCGCGACGAGGCCAACACCGTCGTCCCCGGGCTCTACGCGGCCGGCGAATGCGCCTGCGTGAGCGTCCACGGCGCGAACCGCCTCGGGACGAACTCGCTCGTCGATCTCCTCGTCTACGGGCGACGCGCCGGCCGCCAGATGGTCGCGGACCTGCGCGGCTGGGACCTGCCGGAGGTCGCGTCGGACGCGGCGGAGCCGGCGCGCGCGCAGCTCGCTCGGTTCCTCGACGGGCAGCCCACGGTCGACACG
>DASTSC010000299.1:0-1563 GCA_035760905.1 Candidatus Limnocylindrales bacterium
GCCGCGACGGCCTCGCGCTCGGCCTCGAGCAGCCCGACCTCGCGCAGGACGTCGGCCAGGTGCGCCCGCTCCTCGTCCGAGACCGGCAGGAGCGGCAGTCGGACGTTCGCCGACTCGAGCACGCCGAGGATCCGGAGGCACTCCTTGAGCCGGACGCGGTAGTCGCCGACCGGCCGGGCGAAGACGACGTCGGCGAGCCGTTGGACGCGCCGGCCGAGCGCCCGCGCCTCGTCGATCCGACCCGCCTGCCAGGCCTCGATCATCTCGACCTGCTCGCGGGTCATGACCGCGCCGAAGCCGATGAGCGCGCCGGTCGCGCCGAGCATGAAGGACTCGAGGATGAAGTTGTCGTTGCCCGTGAGGAGCGTGATCGGCCGGGGCAGATCGGCCAGGAGCTGGGCGACGTCGACGAACCGGCGGGCGTCGAACGAGGCCTCCTTGATCGCCACGACACCCTCGACCGACGCCATCGCCCGGAGCGTGTCCGCCTCATAGTTGACGCCTGCCAGCGCCGGCTGGAGCTGGAACAGGATGAGGGGCAGCCCGACCTCGGCGATCGCCTCGTGGTAGCGGACCGGGACGCGCCGGTCGAGCGGCTCGGAGAGGTACGCCGGGATCGGGAAGACGAGGAGCGCGTCGGCGCCGGCGGCCTTGAAGTCGCGCGCCTGGCGGACCGCGGCCGACGTGGACGGCCCGGCGAGCCCGGCGACGATCGGGATGTCGGTGACCGAGCGGACGACCTCGAGCACCCGGACCTTCTCGTCGTGGGTCAGGTGCGGCCCCTCGCCGGTGTCGACGTTGATCGCGAGCGCGACGGGCCCCTGGCCGACGACCCAGCGGATGTACGAGCGAAGAGCGTCCTCGTCGATGCTGCCGTCGGCGTGCATCGGGAGGACGGTGGCGGGGATGAGGCCGTTCAGGTCGAGCGTCATGGCGTCTCCGTCGGTCGGGCGTTGTTGGTCGGTCGGTCGTCGGTCGGTCGGTCGGTCGTGGCAGCCTTCATCCTAGACGCCATCGCCGGCGCGAGCCGCCCATTTCACCGATAATCGATCAAACAGCCGACCGAGGGAGGACGATGGCCCAGCTCGACATGTTCAGCCTCGAGGATCGCGTCGCGCTCATCCCCGGCGGCGGCGGCGGCATCGGCGCGGCGCTCGCGGAGGGCCTCGCCCGCGCCGGCGCGAGGGTCGCGGTCGCAGGCCGACACCCGGAGCCGTGCGACGCCGCGATCGAGCGGGTCGTGGCCGCGGGCTCGGAAGGCCTGCGGATCACCGCCGACGCCACGCGCGAGGAGGACGCCGAGCGGATGGTCGCCGAGACGATCGAACGGTTCGGACGCCTCGACTTCGTCGTCAACGCCGTCGGCGGCGGTGCCGGCAACGCGCTCCATCCCGCCGAGGAGTACCCGCGCTCCGACTGGGACTGGATCATGGAACTCAACCTGCGATCCACGCTCGTGCCCACCCAGGCTGCCGTGCGGCGGATGATCGCCGACGGCCGTCACGGGGCAGTCGTCAACCTCTCCTCGGTCCGGGCGAACCTCGGCATCAACGCCGGCTACTC
>DASTSC010000300.1:0-9085 GCA_035760905.1 Candidatus Limnocylindrales bacterium
GCCGAGCCGCTCACGCCCGAAGGCGCCTACCGCTATGCCGACCTCGAGCTCGACGAGCGTCGCGGCCGCCTGCTCGCGATCCGCGAGGACCACACCGGGCCCGGGGAGGCGAGGAACGCCCTCGTGGCTGTCGCGCTCGACGACGGCGCCGTGACGGTCCTCGTCGAGGGCGCCGACTTCTACGCCGCGCCGCGCCTCTCCCCGGACCGCTCGCGCCTCGCCTGGATCGAATGGAACCACCCGAACATGCCCTGGGACGGCACGACCCTCCGGATGGCCGCGCTCGACGCCGACGGGCGGCCGGTCGACGCCACGGCGATCGCCGGGAGCCCGACCGAGTGGGTCTCGGAGCCGCGCTGGTCGGCCGACGGCGTCCTCCATTTCGCCGCCGAGCCGAACGGCTGGATGAATCTCCAGCGGCTGGTCGACGGGCGCGTCGAGCCGATCGCGCCGATGGAAGCGGAGTTCGGGGCGCCCGAGTGGACGTTCGCCTGGCGGACGTACGACATCGACGTCGACGGCTCGGTCGTGGCCGTCGGCCGCGCCGGCGGTCGTGACCGGCTCTACCGGCTGGGGCCGGCGGCCGGCACGGTCGCGGAGATCCCGACCGACTTGACCGAGCTCGCGTTCCCCCAGCTTGCCGACGGTTCGCTCGTCGCGCTCGCCGCGAGCCCGACGGCGACGACCGCGATCGTGCGGATCGACCTGGCGTCGGGTCGCCACGAGGTCATCCGGCGGTCGACATCGTGGCAGCCGGACCCCGACGACCTGTCGGTCGGCCGTTCGATCGAGTTCCCGACGACCGGCGGGCGGACCGCGCACGCCATCTTCTACGCGCCGCACAACCGTCGCTTCCGCCCGCCCGACGGCGAGCGGCCGCCGCTCATCGTCACGAGCCACGGCGGCCCGACGTCCGCGGCCTCGACTGCTCTCAGCGTCACGTACCAGATCTTCACGAGCCGCGGGCTCGCCGTCCTCGACGTTGACTACGGCGGCAGCACCGGCTACGGCCGCGACTACCGCAAGCGGCTCGAGGGCGAGTGGGGGATCGTCGACGTCGACGACTGCGTCGCGGGGGCGCAGTTCCTGGCCGAGCGCGGCCTCGTCGACGCCGATCGGCTCGTCGTCCGGGGCGGCAGCGCGAGCGGTTTCACGACGCTCGCCGCGCTCGCCTTCCGGGACGCCTTCGCGGCCGGGATCAGCTATTTCGGGCTCGGCGACCTGCGGGCGTTCGTGCGCGAAACCCACAAGTTCGAGTCGCGCTACCTCGAGCGGCTCGTCGGGCCGCTGCCGGAGGCGGAGGCGCGCTACCGCGAGCGGTCACCGGCCCTCCACGCCGACCGGATCTCGGTCCCGGTCCTCGTCCTCCAGGGCCTCGAGGACCGCGTGGTCCCGCCGACCGAGGCGGAGCGGATCGTGGACGCGCTCTGGGAGCGCCGGGTCCCCCACGCCTACCTCGCGTTCGAGGGCGAGGACCACGGCTTCCGCCAGGCCGCCTCGATCATCCGCTCGGCCGAGGCCGAGCTCTCCTTCCTCGGTCAGGTCTTCGGCTTCGAACCCGCCGACGAGATCGAGCCGGTCGAGCTGCAACCGCGTTAGCCGCCCGGCGGGGCGTCGGCCGTGCGCCAGCCGAGGAAGCGGACGCCGTCGAGGTCCGAGGCGGGAAGGGTGACGGCCGCGGTCGCGCCGTCGTCGAGGCGGACGAGGACGAGTTCGACCGCCTGATCCGAGCCGAACAGGGCGAGGCTGTAGCCGTCTGGTGCAGGCACGAGCGTCCCACGCTCGGCGTGGTCCGTCGCGAAGGCCGTGCGGACGGGAGCGCCCGAGCCGGCGAAGAGCTCGAGCTTCGTCGCCGCGGTATTCGGCCCGCCCGCGCCGCCCGGGCTCGCGAACGGGTCGGCCGCGGCGCGCGTCGTCGTGCTCAGGACCGCGAGCCGGCCCGACGACGTCCAGCTCGCCCCGAGGACGACCGGTCGGCGGATGAGCGCCTTCGAGGTGACCCCGTCGGTGCCGAAGATGCGAACGGCGGAACCGCCGGGCGGTGGCAGCCCGACCACATGACCGGTCTCAGGGTCGACGAGGGTCAGGTCCGGCGGGCCTCCGCGACCGGTCTCGTCCGCAAGGCGGCCGGGGAGGGCAGAGATCCGCGTCGCCTGCCTGGTCGCCAGGTCGATCGCGAGGAGCGGCCTGATGCCGAGGCCGAACGGGCTGTCGATCGCCGCGGCGTAGACCGTCTCGCCGTCCGCGCTGAACCCGGCGATCTTCGGGACGAGCGGATGCGGTCCGCCGGCACTCCACTCGCGCTGGAACGTCGGGACCGGGATGCTCGCCTGGGACGGGATTCGCCCGGTGCCGAACGACGCGGTCAACCACGCCCCGGGCGCCGGGATGACGAGCTGGTCGCGGCCCGGGGTCCACGCCGGCGCGACGAGGACGGCGCCACGGAGCGCGGTCGACCAGGCGACGCTGCCGCCGCGATCGGCGACGCGGATCGTCTCGACGTCGTCGCCGTTCGACCCGGACGAGAGCTCGGAGAGCAGGGTGAAGCGGCCGCTCGGCGAGTCCGCGAGGAGGACATCCGCGTCGTCGGGAACGCCACGGAGAAGACCCGGGACCTCCTCGACGATGCGCGGTGGTGCATCGGGTGCGCGAGGGTCCCAGGCGAGCACCTGGGCCTCGTCGCCGTCCCGTCGCCAGAGCGTGAGGAGCGGCGCGTCCCGGAGCGGCGTGGAGGCGACGACCGGGAGGGTCGCCGGCGCGGCTGCGGGAAGTTCGGACGCTCGGACGGTCGAGGTCGCCGACGGCACGACGGACGCCGGCGGCAAGACCGGCACCGGCGCGAGCTGTCGCCCCGCGAAACCCGCGCCGACGAGCGCCACCGCCGCCAGCGCCACGAGACCGGCGACGAGGCGCCCGCGCCGGCCCGTGCCGGGCGCGCCGTCGATGCGCTCGACCGGGAGGGCGAGACCGTCCCGCCGGTCGATCGGTCGGGGATCGTCGCTTCGAGCCATTCGCGTTCGGCGAGTCTAGGCTGAACCCCCGCGACGGAGTGTTACGCTCGCCCGAAGCCAAGGAGGCGAGCGGTGACGAGCGCGGTCGAATCAGAGCACTACCTGTTCACGTCGGAGTCGGTCACCGAGGGCCACCCCGACAAGATGTGCGACCAGATCTCGGACGCGATCCTCGACGCGATCATCCGCGAGGACCCGAACGCCCGGGTCGCCTGCGAGACCGCCACCACGACCGGCCTCGTCGCGGTCCTCGGCGAGATCACGACCTCGACCTATGTCGACTTCCAGGCGGTCGCCCGCGAGACGGTCCGGGACATCGGCTACACGCGGGCCGAGTACGGCTTCGACTACCAGACTTGCGGGACGCTCGTGTCGGTCAAGGAGCAGTCGCCGGACATCGCCCAGGGGGTCGACGCGGCCCTCGAGTCGCGCGATGACGCGATCGCGGGCGAGCTCGGCGCGGGCGACCAGGGGATGATGTTCGGCTATGCCTGCCGCGACACGCCCGAGCTCATGCCGCTGCCGATCGCCCTCGCCCACCGGATGGCACGCCGCCTCGCCGAGGTCCGCAAGTCGGGCCAGCTGCCGTACCTCCGGCCCGACGGCAAGACCCAGGTCACGGTCGAGTACGAGCGCGGGGTCCCGAAGCGGGTCCGGACGGTCGTCGTCGCGGCCCAGCACGATCCCGACGTCCGGGCCGAGCGGATCCGCCGCGACATCGTCGAGTACGTGATCCTGCCGACGGTTCCCGAGGAGCTCCGCCCGACCGACCCGATCATGCACGTCAACCCGACCGGCCGGTTCGTCGTCGGCGGGCCGATGGGCGACGCGGGCCTGACCGGACGCAAGATCATCGTCGACTCGTACGGCGGGTTCGCCCGCCACGGCGGTGGCTGCTTCTCCGGCAAGGACCCGACGAAGGTCGACCGGTCGGGCGCGTATGCCGCCCGGTGGGTGGCGAAGAATGTCGTCGCGGCCGGCCTGGCCGACCGGTTCGAGATCGAGATCGCCTACGGCATCGGGATCGCCCGGCCGATCTCGCTCTCGGTCGAGACGTTCGGCACGGGGCACGTCCCGGACGAGCAGATCCAGGGGATCGTCGAGCGCCAGTTCGACCTGCGACCGGCCTCGATCATCGCGGCGCTCGACCTCCGCCGGGCGATCTATCGCCAGACCGCTGCCTATGGCCACTTCGGCCGCACCGACCTCGACCTGCCCTGGGAGCGGACCGACAAGGCGGCCCTCCTCGCGGCCGAGGCGGGCGTGGACATGCCCGAGCCGATCCCGGAGGCCGTCACCGCCTAGGCCTCGGCGCCGGGCTCGGCGTTGTGTTCCACGAGCACAATCCGCGAACGAGTCAACGCCCGATGCGAGCGAATTCGGCGATCTCGGCGATCTGACGCGCTTGTTCATCCCGAGCTTGTGCTTGACGTGCACAACCGGCATCGGTGGTCGAGAAGACCCCGTGCTACGATCGCGCCGGCCTTCGGGGCAGGGTGCGATACCCGACCGGTGGTAGGGCCCGGAGCGGCCGCGCGAGCGGTGGCGACGGGCGAGCCCACGAGCGGCCCGCCGGACGCGAGTCCGACGGGTGTCAGCAGATCCGAAGGGCGGCGACGCGAGTCGACGCCCGACCGGAGCCGACGGTGACAGTCCGGATGGAAGAAGGCAGGCCGCGAGCCTTCGCTCGCGCGCCGTGTGCGTGATCGCGATCGCGCGCCGCCCCGAGCCGTGGAGACTCGGGCTTGGCAACGACGACCGACACGACGACACCGACCGACACGACGACACCGACCGAACGAACGACGGCGGTCGCGCCCGCACGCGTTCGGGAACCCGGGACGCCCGCGGTTCGCCTCGACGGCGTCCGGGTCGCGTTCGCGAGCCGCCGCGAGGCCCTCGTCGCGCTCGACGGCCTCTCGCTCGAGGTCGCCGCCGGTGAGGTCGTCGCGATCATCGGGCCGAACGGGAGCGGCAAGAGCACGCTCCTCCGTGTCGTCGACGGGCTGCTCGCGCCCACGACGGGCAGCGTCGAGGTCGAGGGTCGGCCGGTCGCCGGGCCCGACCCGGCCGTCGGCTTCGTCTTCCAGGAGCCGCGCCTCCTCGCCTGGCGCACGACGCTCGACAACGTGGCCTACCCCCTCGAGCTCCGCGGCCTCGGCCGGCGCGAGCGACGTGCCCGCGCCCTCGAGCTCCTCCGCCTCGTCGGCCTCGCCCGTGCCGCCGAGCTTCGGCCGCACGAGCTGTCCGGCGGCATGCGCCAGCGTGCCGCGATCGCCCGGGCGCTCGCGCTCGAGCCCTCGGTCCTCCTCCTCGACGAGCCGTTCAGCGCGCTCGACGCGCTCACGCGCGACCGCTTCAACGTCGAGCTGCTGCGGCTCTGGGAGCGGACACGGACGACGATCCTCCTCGTCACCCACAGCATCCCCGAGGCGCTGTTCGTCGCCGACCGCGTCGTCGTCCTGACCTCGTCGCCCGGCCGCGTCGCCGGGGTCGTCGAGAGCCCGCTCGGTCGGCCGCGGACGCTGGCCGATCTCGCGTCGCCCGAGCTGGCGCTCGCGGCCGCCGAGCTCCGCGCGGGCCTCCTCGCCACGACCGACGACCCGCCCGCGGACGAGCCGCTGGCGCGGCCCGGCGCGTCCGTGGGGCCCGAATGACGGGCCCGCGCGCGAGCGCCGGATCCCCGCTCGCGCCGGTCGCGGCCCTCGTCGGCGCCGCCGTCATCTTCGTCGTCGCCTGGCAGGCGGTCGTCGTCGCGTTCGGCCTCCAGGTCTTCGTCCTCCCGCCGCCGGCCGACGTCGCCCGACGCTTCGTCACTGCCTGGACCGACGGCACGATCGAGCCGCACGTCGCCGCGACGCTCGTCGAGATCGCCCTCGGCTTCGCCGTCGGGGCCGGAGCGGGGCTCGCCGTCGGCTGGCTGCTCGCCCGATCGCGCGTCGCCGGGCTCGTCCTCTCGCCCTACCTCGTCGCCGCCCAGTCGACGCCGGTCCTCGCGCTCGCGCCGGTCCTCACGGTCTGGTTCGGCACCGGGCTTCTGCCGAAGGTCCTCATCTGCGCGCTCATCGTCTTCTTCCCGGTCGCCGTCTCGACGATGGTCGGGTTCCGGTCGGTCGATCGGCGGCTCCTCGAGCTCGCCGCGAGCCTCCGCGCGAACGGCCGGCAGCGGTTCGCGACGATCGAGCTGCCGGCCGCGCTGCCGGCGGTCCTCGGCGGGATCCGGGTCGGCGTCACGCTCGCGGTCGTGGGCGCGATCGTGGCCGAGTGGGCCGGGCCGGACAAGGGCCTCGGCGCGCTCATCCTCATCGCCCAGCGTTCCCTGTTCGACGTGCCCCTCATGTTCGCGACGCTCGCGACGATCGCGCTCCTCGGGATCGTGCTCTACGGCGCGGTCGTCCTCGTGGAGCGGCAGCTCGTCGGGGAGCGGGGCTGATTCGATGGAGGTCTTCGTGCGCTCTCGTGTCGTTCCTGTCGCGTTCGTCGCGTTCGCCCTGCTGTTCGTCGGCTGTGGGGGAGGCGCGACCGCCTCGCCCTCCGGTTCGCCGTCGGTCTCGGCCCCCGTCTCGGCAGCAGCGTCGCCGTCGGCCTCGCCGACGAAGCTGACGGTCGGGCTCGGCTACATCCCGAGCGTCCAGTTCGCCCAGTTCTACCGGGCCCAGGAGGCCGGCTACTACCGCGACGCCGGGCTCGACGTGACCTTCCAGAACCAGATCGACCCCCAGCTGATCACGCTCGTCGGGCAGGGCACCGTGGACATCGGCCTGTCCGACGGGACGAGCCTCATCCCGGCCGTGAGCCAGGGCATCCCCGTCCGCTACGTCGCCACGATCTACGCGAAGTTCCCGAACATCGTCTTCGCCAAGGCGTCGAGCGGGATCGCGACGGCGGCCGACCTGAAGGGCAAGCGGATCGGGACGCCGGGCGAGTACGGCAGCAGCTGGATCATGCTCCAGGCGCTCCTGTCGAAGGCGAACCTGACGACCTCGGACGTCACCGTCCAGGACTACCCCGACTTCACCCAGGCGACCGCGGTGGCCCGCGACCAGGTCGACGCGGCGACTGGCTTCCTCAACAACGAGCCGATCCAGCTCAAGCAGCAGGGGATCGAGACGACGCTCCTGACGGTCGACGACATCGTGCCGCTGCCCGGCAACGGGCTCATCGTCGGCCAGACGACGCTCGAGGCGAAAAAGGACGCCTTGAAGGCGTTCGTTGCCGCGACGCTCCGGGCGCAGGACGAGATCGCGAAGGATCCGTCGGTCGGGCTCGACGCCTCGATCGCCGCGGTCCCCGACCTCGGCTCGAGCCGCGACACGCAGGCCGCGATCCTCGCAGCGACGATCGCCGCCTGGTCGAGCGACTACACCACGGCCCACGGGACCGGTGCGATCGACGCGGCCGCGTGGACGCGCTCGATCGACTTCATGTCGAAGCTCCCGGGCGGCCTCGTGCCGAAGCCCGTGACGGCCGACCAGCTGATCTCGACCGACCTGCTGCCGACGCCGTAGCCGCCCGCGCCGTCCGCCCGCCCCTACAATCGGGCCGCATGTACGTCGTCGTCCTCGCCGGTGGTGGCGGGACCCGACTCTGGCCGCTCTCGACGCCCGATCGGCCGAAGCCGTTCCTGCCCCTGCTCGGCGACGAGACGCTCCTCCAGCGGACGGTCTCGCGGCTCGCGCCGCTCGCCGATCCGGAGGACGTCCGCGTCGTCGCCGCCCGGCGCTACACCCCGCTCGTCCGCGCCCAGCTGCCCGACGTCCGGGTCGTGCCCGAGCCGATGGGCCGCAACACCGCGGCCGCGATCGCGCTGGCCACGGTCGCCATCGACCGGCCGGACGACGACGTCATGGTCGTCCTGCCGGCGGACCACTGGATCGAGGACGAGGCCGCGTTCCGGGACGTGCTCTCGGCGGCGGTCGATCGCCTCGCCGGTGGCGCGTTCGGGATCGACGACCCGCTCGTGACGCTCGGGGTTCGTCCGACGTCGCCCTCGACGGACTTCGGCTACCTCCGGCCGAACCTCGACCAGTCGATGCGTACCGGGACGTTCCGGGCCTGGCCGCTCCAGGGCTTCGAGGAGAAGCCGAGCGAGGCCCGGGCGCGCGAGCTTCTCGGGGTCGAGGGCGTCGCCTGGAACGCGGGGATGTTCGCCTGGCGCCGCCGGGCGATCCAGTCCGCGCTCGAGAAGTACACGCCGCTGCTGACGCTGCTCGAGCCGGCGGTCGGGCACGACATCGCGCTCGAGGGCGCGTACGACCGGATGAACGGAGTGTCGATCGACCGGGCGGTCATGGAGGGGGCCGCGAGCGACGGGCGGGTCGTCATGGCAAGGCTCGACGCCGGCTGGAGCGACCTCGGATCGTGGACCGCCCTGCTCGAGGCGCTCGGCGGCCGCGGCGCGACCGGCCGGGTCGTCGGGACGGGCGAGCAGACGACGCTCGCCGACGGCGACCTCGTCGTGCGCCGTGAGGCGGGCCGGCTCGTCGTGGAGGAAGCGGGCGACGGCGGCGCCGGCGGGCCCACGGTGATCGACGCGAGCGGCCCGAGCGCGGTCCTGAGCGGGCTCGCCGGCGACGTGCAGCGGGCCGTCGAGGCGCTCGTACGGCGGGTGAACGGCGAGATGGTGCCGGTGTGACGACGACCGAACGAGCCGCCGCGACGACCGAGGCCAACGACGGCCCGCTCCCCGCGCCCGGGACGCCCACCGCGATCGTCTTCGGCACCGACGGCTGGCGGGCCCGGATCGCCGACGAGTTCACGTTCGACAACGTCCGCCGCTGCGCTGACGGCGTGGCCGAGTACGTGGCCGCGCGCGGGGAGGCGGCGAAGGGCGTCGTGATCGCCTACGACCGGCGGTTCGCCTCCGAGCACTTCGCCCGGGCGGCCGCCGAGGTCCTGCTCGCCCGCGACATCCCGGTCGCGTTCGCGGACCACGCGGTGCCGACGCAGATGTCCTCGTACGAGGTCGTGGCGCGCGGCGCGGCGGCGGGGATCGTCATCACCGCCTCGCACAATCCGTGGACCGACAACGGCTTCAAGGTCAAGGCGCCGACGGGCGCCGCCGCGGGGCCGGA
>DASTSC010000301.1:0-4041 GCA_035760905.1 Candidatus Limnocylindrales bacterium
CCGAACGCGAAGCCCTGGTAGACCTCGGGGTCGAGCCCGCCGTGGAGCAGGACCGTCGGGTGGACCATCCCGGCGCCGAGGATCGTCATCCAGCCGGTCCGCGAGCAGGCCGGACAGCCGACGCCGCCGCAGACGAGGCACTCGACGTCGAACGCCACGGACGGCTCGGTGAACGGGTAGTAGCCCGGCCGGAAGCGTGTCCGCTTCGCGGCCGGAAACATCGCGTGGGCGAACTCGTCGAGCAGGCCGCGCAGGTCGCCCATCGTGGTCGCCTCGTCGACCATGAGGCCCTCGACCTGCCAGAACTCCGTCTGGTGTGACGCGTCGATCGCCTCGTACCGGAAGCAGCGGCCGGGCAGGAGGGCGCGGATCGGTGGCTGCTCGGTGTGCATGACCCGGATCTGGCCGGGCGACGTGTGCGTCCGCAGGAGCATCCCCGGGACGTCGACGTAGAGGGTGTCCCAGAGGTCGCGCGCCGGATGGTCGGGCGGGATGTTGAGCATCCGGAAGTTCGTCTCGTCGTCCTCGACCTCCGGACCTTCGTAGACGACGAAGCCGAACTGGCCGAACACGTCGGCGATCGCCCGGGCGGTCTCCATGATCGGGTGGAGGGTGCCGCGGGCGATCGGTCGCGGAGGCGTCGTGACGTCGATCGCCTCGGCGGCCAGCCGCGCCTCGAGCTCGGCCGCACGGAGCGCGGCCCGGCGGGCCTCGAACGCCCGCTCGAGCTGCTCGCGGAGCGGGTTCACGATCGCGCCGACCTTCGGCCGGTCGTTGGCCGGCAGCTGGCCGATCCCGCGGAGGACGACCGTCAGCGAGCCCTTCCGGCCGAGGACGTCCGTCTCGAGCGCCTCGACGGCCGCGGCGTCGGCCGCGCCGGCGATGGCGTCGAGCGCCTCGTCGCGCAGTCGTTCGAGCTCGCCGGTCAGCTGGCCCAGGTCCACGTTCGCTCCGTCGGCAGGTTCATGTTCGGTTCGGTCCCGAGAATCATGAAGCCCGGAGCATTCGCTCTGGGCTTCGGTGGCGTCGGGGTCGGTCTCTCGCGACCTACGAGCCCTTCGCCACCTCTGCGATGCGCGTAAACGTGCGCTCGTCACGGACGGCGAGGTCGGCCAGGATCTTGCGGTCGATCTCGACGTTCGCCGCCTTCAGGCCGGCGACGAACCGAGCGTACGTGAGCCCGTTCGCCCTGGCCGCCGCGTTGATCCGGATGATCCACAGCTCGCGGAGCTGGCGCTTGCGCTGCTTGCGGTCACGGGTGGCATAGGCGAGCGCGTGGAGAAGCGCCTCGCGGGCCGGCTTGACGAGCTTCGAGCGCGTCCCGCGCCGGCCTTCGGCCGCCTGGAGCAACCGCTTGTGGCGCTTGTGGGCGGTGACGCCGCGCTTGACTCGGGCCATGGGTTACTTGCGCTCCTCGATGTAGGGCAGCAGCCGCTTCGCCTGCTTCTCGTCGCCACCGGCGAGGATCGCCTTGCCCTCGTAGCGACGGGTGCGGCGCGAGGGCTTGATCTCGAGATGGTGGCCCCGCCACGACTTGACCCGGTAGATCTTGCCCGAGCCCGTCACGCCGAGGCGCTTGGCGGCCGCCTTGTGGCTCTTGATCTTCGGCACGTCACTCTCCTGCGGCCGTCGCCGCGGGCTGCTGCGTATCTCGTTCCGGCGCCGGCGGGGCCGGTTCCGACGACTGGGCCGGTTCCGACGACTGGGCCGGTTCCGCCGGCCGGGCGGCCGCCGGGCTCGCGCCGTTTGCGCCCGCTGCGTCGGCCGGCGCCTCGGGCCTCGGCTCTTCGGCCTTCTGACCCTCGGCTGGCTTGCCCGGCTCGTTCGTCTTCGGCTTGTGCGTCGAGGTCACGGTCATCGACATCGACCGGCCTTCGAGGCTCGGCGGCCGATCGACCGCGCCGTGGTCCTTGATCGCCTCCGCGAACCGGTTCAGGAGGTTCCGCCCGATCTCGGGGTGGGTGAGCTCCCGGCCCCGGAACTGGACGGCCACCTTGATTCGATCCCCGTCGCCGAGGAACTCGACCGCCCGGTGAACCTTCGTCTCGAAGTCGCCCCCGCCGATCTTCGGTCGGAGGCGGACCTCCTTGAACTCCACCGCGCGCGATCGGCGCTTGGCTTCCTTCTCCCGCTTCGCCAGCTCGTACTTGTACTGGCCGAAGTCGAGAAACCGGGTGACCGGCGGTGACGCCATCGGGGCGACCTCGACGAGGTCGTAGCCTCGCTCCTGCGCCATCGAGAGGGCCTGCGCCGTGGGCATCACCCCAAGCTGGTTTCCGTTCTCGTCCACGACCCGGACCGGAGTGATCCGGATCATCTGGTTGACGCGCAGGTCTCGGCTGATGGCGAAGTCCTCGTGGCGGGCTGTCCGTGGTTGCGATCCGCTCGGCGGACACGCTCACGCGGGCCCTCCGGGCGTCGCGGGAGGATAGCACAGGGGTCCTGAGCGGGACAACGAGCCGCGGTCCCAGCGGCGGCCCGACTCGGCCCGGCGCTGCGCCCCGCCGCCCCTCCCGGCTCCTGGGAGGCGCTGCGTGCCGTGCCCCTCCTCAGACCGTTGAGCCGTGCTGCGTGTCGAGCACCACTTTCGGGCTCGAGCCGTCGCGATGCTGCGCCGCGGACAGCGCGACGACGCGCAGGACACTCCCAAGGCCTCCAGGATGTCGTGCCGCTGGACGGGACGCAGCAGGTCAACGGGGCGCGGCGAAAAGTGGTGCTTGCGATGCAGCGACCAAGCCAGACGCGGCGTCGTTCGCGCGTCGATGAAGTGCGAGGTAAGCGTCGGCGAGTTTCATTCGACGATGCCCTCACCCCGCTTCGAAGCCCAGGCCCGCCGCCGGGAGGAGCAGCTCAATCGCCAGCTCGCGGGCGAGATCGTTCGGCTAGGGCAGGACGCGGGCCTGTCGCAGCGGGAAGTCGCGGCGGCAGCCGGCGTGGATCGCGGCTACTTCTCCCGGATCGAGAACGCGCTCGTTGAACCGAGCACCGAGACGTACGCGAGGATCGCGGCAGTCCTCGGCGCGGACCTCAGCGCGCACCTCTACCCGTCGAGCGGGCCGTCGATCCACGATCGCCACCAGGCGCCGATCCTCGAAGGCCTCATCGCGTCACTCCACCGGCGCTGGCAGCCGTTTCCGGAGGTCGCCGTCCGTCACCCGGCACGAGGGTGGATCGACCTCGCCGTCCATGATCCGGATGCCCGAGTGATCGTTGCGACCGAGATCGAGTCGGACCTGCGCCGGCTCGAGCAGCTCGCGCGGTGGTCGAGAGAGAAGGCCGACTCCCTCCCATCGTGGGATGGCTGGGACCACCTCGCGGGTGGAACGCCAGTCGTCTCGCGACTCGTCGTCGTTCGCCGGACGAGGCGCAACCTCGCGGCCGCGCGCGAGTTCGAACGACAGATCGCCCTCAGCTGGCCGGCCCACCCCGAGGACGCGATCGCCTCGCTCACGACCGGCGCGCCGTGGCCCGGTTCCGCGCTGGTCTGGGCGACCGAGGGGGCCGGCCGCGTGCGCTTCCTGCGGACCCGCATGTGACGCCGCGGAGCCAGGCTTCGCGCGGTCCCCGACCGGGCCTACGCCACGCGCTTCTCCGCGACCTCTTGCGCGAGCACGGACGCGAGCTCGTCCCAGTCGAGGGTCTCCTGGGGAGCACCGCGCTCGGCGCCGCGGCGCCGCACCGACGCGGTCCGGGCCTCGACCTCCCGGTCGCCGAGGACGAGCATGAGCGGGATCTTCTGCTCCTGGGCGACGCGGATCTTGTTCTGCATCCGCGCGTCGGACGCGTCCACCTCCACGCGCAGGCCGCGGCCCCTGAGAACGCCGGCCAGCTCCTCTGCCGGGTCGACATGCCGATCGGCGATCGGGATGACGACGGCCTGGACCGGCGCGATCCAGAGCGGCAGCGCACCCGCGAAGTGCTCCACGAGGATGCCGATGAACCGCTCGAGGGAGCCGTAGATCGCGCGGTGGATCGCGATCGGCCGCTGCTGGCGGCCCTCCTCGTCGATGTAGGACAGGTCGAAGCGCTCGGGGAGCATCA
>DASTSC010000302.1:0-17909 GCA_035760905.1 Candidatus Limnocylindrales bacterium
GCGCCGCCTCTATCCTAGGTCCGCCGACGGCACCCTCCGCGCCGTCGCCGGCCGGTCCGTCGCGACAGGAGTCCGATGTCCGAACCGATCACGCGCGTCGCCCGCCTGTCGTACTTCTTCCCGGCCCACGACGAGGTCGCCAACCTCGAGCCGCTCGTCGACGAGGCGCTCGCGACCCTGCCACAGATCGCCGACGCGTTCGAGATCATCGTCGTCGACGACGGCTCGACCGACGGCACGACCGAGCTCGCCGATCGGCTGGCCGCGGCGCATCCCGACGTCGTCCGGGCGGTTCACCACGGCCGCAACCGGGGTTACGGCGCCGCGCTCCGGTCCGGCCTCCGGGCGGCGCGCTTCGACCTCGTCGCCTTCACCGACGGCGATCGCCAGTTCCGCGTCGCCGACCTGGGGCGGCTCATCGCCGCCCTCGGGCCGGACGTGGACGTCGTCGCCGGCTACCGGATCCGACGGGCAGATCCGATCGTCCGGACCGTCTACGCCCGCCTCTACCGGCTCGCGAACCGGATCCTCTTCGGGCTCCGCGTCCGCGACGTGGACTGCGCCTGCAAGCTGTTCCGCCGGACGGCGCTCGAGGGCCTGCGGGTCGAGTCCGGCGGCGCGTTCTTCTCCGCCGAGCTGCTCATCAAGCTTCGGGCGTCGGGCCGACGGATCGTCGAGGTCGGCGTGCCCCACTACCCGCGGCTGGCGGGCTCGGCCAGCGGGGCCAGGCCGAGCGTGGTCCTCCGGGCCGTCCGCGACTTCTGGTCGCTCCGACTGCGGCTCTGGGCGAACCGCGGGGCGGCCCTTCGGCGGGGCGAATCGATCCTCGCCGGCTAGGACTCGCGCCCGCCCTCGCCGAAGTCGACGTCGAGCGAGTTCACGAAATCGCGAAACACCTCGAGCCGGGGGTCCGGCGGGAGGTCGCCCGCCGGTCGCTCGATCGGCCCTTCCTCACCCTCCTCGACCTCGCCGCCGAGCCCGGCCTGGTCGAGCACGGCCTCGGCGGCCAGGATCCGGACCCCGGTCCGCACGGCGAGCGCGAGCGCGTCCGAGGGGCGCGCGTCGAGCTCGAGGGTCCGACCGTCCTGGGACAGGAACAGCCGGGCGTGGAACGTCTCCTCGGCGAGCGACGAGATCACGACCTGGTCGACCCGAACGCCGAGCTCGTCGAGCGTCGACGCGAACAGGTCGTGGGTGAGCGGGCGTTCCGGGGTGAGCCCCTGGAGCCGCATCGCGATCGCGCTCGCCTCCCACGGCCCGATCCAGATCGGCAGATAGCGCTCCCGACCCGTCTCCTTGAGGATCACCACGTGGCGGCTCGAGGGCATGTGCACCCGCACGCTCTCGACGACCATCTCGATGAGCTCGTCCGCCATGCCCGGATTATCCCATCGCCGCCGCGGGACGCCCTGACGCGGCTCAGGGCGCCGTGGGAGCGGGCGACCGGCGCCGACCGGAGCTCGCGGCGGGCGACGTCGACGGCGAGGCGCTCGAGCCCTCCGGCGGCGTCTCGACGGGCGCGAGGACCGCTCGCATGAGGTGAGTCCCGTCGATCCACAGGATCGTGTCGGGGTCCGAACCCGAGCCGGGCAGGATCACCGCGCCGCGGACGTCGCCGAAGCCCTTCACCGGCTGGCCCGCGGCGATCTGGTATTGACCGGCCACCTTGCCCGTCGCCTTGTCGAGCGCGACGAAGCGCTGGTTGGGCGGGTCGTAGGCGTAGAGCAGGCCCGCCCGGCGGTCCGACGCGGACGCAATGAGCGAGTACGTCGGGGCGGAGCGGATCGCGGCATCGTCGGGCACGGCCGGCGTCCAGTCGCTCGACTTGCCCGAGACGTACCGGACGATCTCGCCGTGGTCGACCACGTACAGGTCGCCGTCGATGTAGAGGCTGGAGAACGCCGAGACGTCGCGGGGCGCCGAGAGCCAGCTGTTCGTACCCGGGGTGGCCGGATAGCCGCCGCCATCTGCAGCCGGCGGATAGCTGAGGATCTGCTCGGCCGACGGGTCGATCACGTACAGGTTGTAGAGGCCGAGCGACGGGTTGCGCAGGTACGTCCCGATCCCGCGGACGTCGTTGCCCCAGCCGGCCGCGTCCTTGACGGGGATCCGGACGACGACACCGCGGCCCTTGTTGTTCGACGGCGTCCAGCGCCAGAGCTGGTTCTTCGCGTCGAGGACGAGGACGTCCTTCGCGCCGGTCGAGAGGAACCGCGGCTCGGCGACGGTCCCGCCGTGGGCGTGCATCCCGGCCTTGACGACCGTCTGCGGCTTGACCGACTTCGGATCGCCCGAGAGCGAGATCCGGTAGACGGACTTCGTGTTCGGGTCGAGCACGTAGGCCGCGCCGTCGGAGCCGACGACGAGGGCACGGAGGTCGACCGCCGGCTTCGCCGGGAACGTGAAGCGGAGGCTCGCCGCCACCTCGACCATGCCCGCCAGGCGGTCGAGGCCGCGCGTGACCTGGGAGCGGAGCGGACCTGTCGACGACGACGGGACCCCGGCCGCCTCGGCCGCGTCGAGGTTCTGGTCGGCGTCGAGCAGGAGCTGCTTCGCCTGGGTGGGATCGTTGGCCACGAGATCGATGCCAGGCCCGAAGACACGGGCGAGGTCGGCGCGGGCCTCCTCGAACGCGCGCTGCCCGGTCACGAACGACGTGACCTGCTCACGCTGGCGGTTGCCAGCGGCGACCCAGATCGCCGTCCCGAGGGTGAACGCGACGGCCACGAAGGCGAGCAGGGCGACGGCCGCCCGCCGCTGCCGGTCGCGACGGGCCGAGTAGACCGTGACCCGGCCGCTTGCCGCGTCCTTGCGGGGGAGGACGTCCTGGGCCCGGTTGACGAACCGCCCGAAGACGCCGCCGGCGACGCTCCTCGCCCGGACCGCCCCGGCCTGCATCGCCGCCACGCCGCCGGCGACCTCGTCGGCGAGCGGGATCGGCGAGTGGTCCGGGACGCCCGCCAGCGGTTCGGCCGGCCGGACCGGGACGAGGGTCCGCGTCCGGTGGGTCGCGGCGATCTCGGTCGCCTCGATCGCGATCGCCGCGTCCGAGCCGCGCCCGTCGGCGGCGGCGAACTGGTGATGGAGGTGCTCCATCGCCGACTGCGGGTGGAGCGTCACGAGCGCCGTCTTGAGCTCGTCGGGGCCAGTCTTCGCGACGAGGTTCGGGCTCGTGAGGACGAGCGAATCGCCGACCGCGATCTCGCCGCGCCAGACCTCTGGCTCGAGCTCCTCGGTCGGCAGGCCCCGGGCACGGTCGGGGTCGGGCAGGGTCGAGAGCCGGGCGCCGCGGATGAGGTACGCCTCGGCCGGCCCGACGGTGACGACATAGAGCTCGTTGATCCGGACGACGGCGATCGCGACGCCGATCGGGCCGCGGACGGGGTCCGCGCCGAGGCCATACCGCTCGCGGACGTGGCCGAGCTTCTTGTTGGCGAGCCCGATCGCCTTGGCGAGACAGGCCCGCACCCCGGCCGACTCGTCGTAGTAGTACTCGTCACGGATCGTCTCGGCGACGAGTCGCGTCGCCTCTCGCGGCCGGGGGCCCGACAACGTCGAGGTGACGAGCAGGTAGAGGCTGCCCTTTGACCGGGCGACGGAGCCGATCGTCGGCTCGACGACCACGACGGTGTCGGGGGAATCGGGCAGGCGGTCTGGCGCCGGGACGACGCCGAGCTTCATCTGGAGCCGGACGGCCATGCGTGTCTCGTGGTCGGCGGATGCCGGTTGGCAGCTGATGACGAGCGGGAGAGCGACGGCTGGCCGCCGCGGCTGACGGATCGGATCGCGGGCTCGACGCTCGCGCCGGAGACGGCTGGCAGGTGGGCCGGATTATACGTGGCGGACCTGGACCCGGAGCTCGGTCACGCCCCCGCCACCGGGGGCCGCGGCGAAGGCCTCGAGCAGCTCGACGGTTCGGAGACGGAGCTCCTGGGCCACGATCGGGCGGTCGGCGTCGACGACGAGCAGGCTGCCGACGATCCTGACCACACGCGAGCGTCCGGCGGCCGCGGGCACGCGCTCGCCGACGATCGCGCTCCACGTCGCCGCGGCGCGCGCGAGTCGGAGCTCCTCCTCGAGGCCGAGGCGCCGGGCCGCGTCCGGCAGCAGGTCCCCGATCCGCTCCATCGGACGCCGCCGGCGACCCTCGCCGGTCACCCGGAGGCCGCTCGATCGATCGACGCGCCTGCCGGCATGGCCGTCACCCGCCAGGGGATGCCCGCGCGGCGAAGCCCGGGATCGAGATCCTCGAGCGTCGTCGTCGTCACGAACGCCTGGGGCAGGTCGGCGATCCGCCGGACGAGGTGGGCCCGCCGCTCGGGATCGAGCTCGCTGAAGACGTCGTCGAGCAGGAGGAGCGGCCGCCGGCCGTCGTGCGCGGTCAGGACGTCGACCTCCGCGAGCTTGAAGGCGAGGATCGCCGTCCGCTGCTGGCCGCGGGATGCGAACGAGGCGAGATCGCGCCCGGCGAGGTCGAAGGCGATGTCGTCGCGGTGCGGACCGACGAGCGTCGTGCCGTTCCAGACCTCCTTGTCGGCTGTTTCGGCGAGCCGGCGAACGAGCGCGGCGCGCACGTCCTCGCCCGGCGCCGCGGACGCGTTCGAGACGTACCGGAGGCTGAGCGCGCCCTCACCCGCCTCCTCCGGCGCGATCTCGGCATGGGCCGCCGCCACCGGGGCAGCCAGCTCGGCGAGCAGCGCGAGGCGGGCCGCGACGACGGCGAACCCCGCCTCGAGGAACGGCGGGTCCCACAGCCGGAGCTGCTCGCGGAGGGACGGTCGGTCAGGCTCCTCGGCTTCGCGGATGGCGCGGAGAAGGGCGTTCCGCTGGGCGAGGGCGCGCCCGTACGTCGAGAGGTCCGCGAGATAGGCCGGGCTCCGCTGACCGGCCAATCGGTCGAGCGCCTCGCGGCGGAGCGACGGCGGTCCGACGACGAGGAGCATCTCCTCGGGCGCGAAGACGACGACGCGCAGGACCGAGGCGAGCATCGCCGCCCGGCGGGGCACGCCGTTGACCCGGATCCGTTTGCGGACACCTGAGCCGGCCCGCGCCAGGGCGACCTCGACCTGCTCGTGCCGGTCCTCGTCCGCCACGTCCCCGACGATCCGGGCCACGTCACCGCCCCACCGGACCAGCTCGGTGTCCGTGGAGGTTCGGTGCGAGCGCCCCCAGGCGAGCACGACGATCGCTTCGAGCAGGCTCGTCTTGCCGGACGCGTTCGGGCCCCAGACGAGCTGCGGGCCGTCGCCGAAGGCAAGGTCCGCCGAGGCGTACCCCCGGAACCCCTCGAGCCGCAGCTGCCGAACGACCGACCCGCCGGCGGCGATCCCCGAAACGATCGGGCTCGCGACCTCTCTCAGGAGGTCGTCCGGACGGGCATGACGACGTGCACGTAGTCGACGTCGTCGAGCGGCTTGAAGACGCCCGGCGAGAGCGGCCCGTTGAGCTCGAGCGCGAACTGCTCGGCGTCGACGTTCGTCAGGACGTCGGCGAGATAGCGGGCATTGAAGGCGATCGTCGTGCCGTCGCCCTCGACCTCCGCACCCACGCTGCCGGTGTAGTCGCCCACGTCGGCGTTCGCGGTGACGGTCACGCCGGACGAGCCGTTCGAGGCGATCGCGAGCTTGACGATGTTCGCCGAGCTGCTGGCGATGAGCGCCGCTGGCCGGACCGCCCGGAGTAGCTCGTCCCGCTCGAGGACGGCCCGCGTCGAGTGCGACGCCGGCAGCACCTGCTGGTAGTTCGGGAACTGGCCGTCGATGAGGCGGCTCACGAGATCGACGCCCTCGACGTGGAACAGGATCTGGTTCCGGGCCTGGGCGAGAATGACGTCGACTGGCTCGTCGGTCTCGGCGAGAACCCGGACGAGCTCCGCGAGCGCGCGAGCCGGGATGACGACGCTCGTCTCGGTCACCGGATCGAGCGTCTGGATCGTCTTGACCGCGATCCGGTAGTTGTCGGCCGCGGCGAGCGTCAGCCGGTCACCCTCGAAACGGGCCAGGACGCCGGTCAGGATCGGCCGGGCTTCGTCGGTCGCCGCGGCGAAGATCGTCTCCTCGAGCGCCTCGCGCAGGACCTTCTGGGCGATCCGGGTCGTGGGTCGCTCGCCTGCCGTCTGGATCGCCGGGAACTCGTCGGCGTCGATGCCCTTGATGTGGGTCGCGAACGGCCCCGAGCTGACATAGAGCAGCTCTGCCGCGCCGAGCTCGAGATCGACTCGCTCGGACGACGGCAGGCTGTTGACGAGGTCGGTCAGGAGGCGCGCCGGGACGGTGATCGCTCCGTCCGTGTCGATCTTGCCCGGGACCCAGTAGGTGATCCCGATCTCGAGGTTCGTCGCGGTGAGCTTGAGCCCGGCGTCCTCGGTCTTGAGGAGCACATTGGCCAGGACCGGCAGCGTGCTGCGGGTGGAGACCGCGCGGCTCACGACGGACAGGCCGCGGGCGAGGTTCTCCTGCATGACGGACAGCTTCACGGTCGCCTCACTCCAGCGATCGGCAGGTCGGCCCCGCGGGCCGGTGGACGGGGTATCGAATTGTCGTCCAATCTTCTCACCCCGTCATCATCGTCATCATGGGGTGGACGCCGTGGGCAGCGCCGATCCGGCCCGTTCCGGCGTCCGGTGGACGGAGCGCCGTCGACCGTGGACCGACGCCGCGGCGGCGTGGACCGACCGTGGTCCGGGCTGTGGACGGGATCGCATCCGCCGGAACTCCGCGACGCTCCGGACCGGCGTCGTCCACCAGTGGGACGCGTTGTCCACCGGATCGAGGGCCTTGTCCACCGCCGTGCAAGGCGCGCGCAACACCTGACCCCCTCCGTGCAATAACGGCCACGACGCCGAGGCAGGCCCCCTTGGGCCCTCGCACGAGGATGCGAGGACTCTCAGTCGGCGTAGATGAGCTCGCGGACGGCAGCGATCTCGCGGCGCAGCTCGTCGTTGGCGGCCGATTCCCGGTTGATCTTGTCGCAGGCATGGAGGACGGTCGAGTGATCCCGGCCGCCGAGCTCGGCGCCGATCCGGAGCAGCGACGCGTCTGTCTCCTCGCGCATGAGGAACATCGCGATCTGGCGCGGCAGGACGATCGCCTTGTCGCGCTTCTGGCCACGCAGGGCGTCCATGTCGAGGCCGTAGTAATCGGCCACGGTCTGGGCGATCCGCTCCGGCGTCACCATCCGCTTCTTCGGGTTGTACAGGACGTTCGACAGGACGGCCTGGGCCAGCTCGATCGTGATCGGCATCCCGCCCATGCTGGCGTAGGCAACGATCCGGTTGAGCGCCCCCTCGAGCTCGCGGATGTTGCTGACGACCTTGCGGGCGATGAACTCGATGACGTCCGAGCCGATCGAGACGTCGCCGTCCTCGGCCTTCGACCGGAGGATCGCGATCCGGGTCTCGAGATCGGGTGCGGTCAGGTCCGCGATGAGACCCCACTCGAACCGGCTCCTGAGGCGCTCCTCGAGGGCCTGGATCGCCTTGGGCGGCCGGTCCGAGGTGAGGACGATCTGCTTGCCGTCCTCGTGGATCGCGTTGAACGTGTGGAAGAACTCCTCCTGGGTCCGCTCCTTGTCGGCGATGAACTGGATGTCGTCGATGAGGAGCAGGTCGATCCGGCGGTAGCGGGCCCGGAAGTCGTCGACCTTGCCCTGCTGGATCGAGGTGATGAACTCGTTCGTGAACCGCTCCGAGGTCGCGTAGACGACCTTCTTGCGCGGGAACTTCGCGATCACCTGGTTCCCGACGGCATGCATCAGATGGGTCTTGCCGAGGCCGACACCGCCGTACAGGAAGAGCGGGTTGTAGGCATGGCCGGGCCGCTCGGCAACCGACAGGCTCGCCGCATGGGCCAGACGGTTGGCCGACCCGACGATGAAGTTCGCGAACGTGTAGCGGGCGTTCAGCCCCGACGAGGCTCCGTCGGGGGCGCCGACGCGGGTGGGCTCGACGCGAACCGGCTGCGCGCTTCCGCCGGTCGGGTGGCGGCCATTGCCGCTCCCGTCGCGGGAGCCCGCGGCCGGCGCCTCCTGGGCCGACACGAGGAACTCGACCTGGACGCTGTAGCCGACGATCCGGGCCAGCGTCTGGGAGATCAGGGAGCGATAGCGGGTCTCGAGCCAGTCCTTGGCGAAGCCGTTCGGGACCGCGATCCGGAAGCGGTTGTCGTCGACCTCGACGATCTGCGTGTCCCGAAGCCAGGTCTCGAAGTTCGCCGGTGACAGCGACACCTGGAGCTCACCGAGTGCCGCGCGCCAGACGTGCTTCGCATCCATCGATCTGACGGAAACCCTGCTCTCTCGGACTGCGATGGGTAGGCGTCACCAGGGACCGCGGGGTCGGCGAAACCGGGCGCGAGGGGCGATCGTCGTCGGGCCTCGATGCCGGGCTCCGATCGCGGCCGCGGGCTCCTCCGGGGGCTCCGGACGGACCTGCCCGGGGCGTCCCGGCGCCGAGGGCTGGGTGAAGATACACCGGCCCGACGCGCCCCTGCAAGGCGATTCGGCACGTCTGGACGGATACCCCCGGGGAGTATCGAACGGACGACGCCCCGTCGTCCTGCACGAAACCGACCGGCGGCGCGTTTGACACCCCTTTTCCGGCGCCCATATGATCCGCCGCGACGACGAACGCGCCACGCGCTCTCGGGCGCCGGCGCGTTTGTGTGCCTCTGGAGGCCGACGTTCGGCAACCGTCCGAGGCCGGGAGCGGGGAGCCAGGCGCAGGCCCGACATGAAGCAGACCTATCAGCCCAAGAAGCGACACCGCGCCAAGGAGCATGGCTTCCGCGCCCGGATGAAGACGTCCGGTGGTCGACGCGTGCTCGCTGCACGGCGGGCCAAGGGTCGCAAGCGACTCACGGCCTGACGACCGGCGGTCCCGGCAGGGTCCGCCTGGTCATGCTCTCGCGGCCGCGTGACTTCGAGGCCCTCCAGCGAGAGGGGACCATGCGGTCGAGCCCGCTCATGACCGTCCGATTCCGGCGAACTGATCTCGACGCGACCCGGTTCGGACTTTCGACCGGCCGACGAATCGGTGGCGCCGTCGCCCGCAACCGGGCCCGGCGTCGACTCCGTGAGGCGCTCAGGGTGATGGCGCCCGCGTTCCGGCCCGGCTGGGACGTTCTCATCATCGCCCGGCCCGCGCTCGTCGCCGCCGACCACGACGCGCTGGTCGGGCAGCTCCGCCGGCTGCTCGAGCGAGCCGGCGTGATCGGAGGTCAGACGGCGACGTGAAGCAGCTGGGGATCGGTGCGATCAGGCTCTACCGCGCGGTCTTCTTCTGGCTGCCGTCGAGCTGCCGGTTCGAGCCGACATGCTCCCGCTATACCGAGCAGGCGATCGCGAAGTACGGGCTCCTCCGCGGCGGCTGGATGGGCGCTCGCCGGATCGCCCGCTGCCACCCCTGGAACCCCGGCGGCTACGACCCGGTCCGGTGAGCATCACCCCTGCGCCTCGGCGTCTCCCGTTCCGGTTCCGTCGGAGCGACCTTCTCGCGCTCGTCGCGCTGGCGGCGATCGTCGTCTTCGTGGCCGCGTGCGCGGCGACCGGCTCGCCGGCCCCATCCGCGTCCGGCGTGCCCGGCAGCCCTGCACCGAGCGCGTCGGCGACCCTGCCGCCCGCGGCTCACCCGCTCCAGCCGGCGAGCCCCGGCGCCGACCCGTTCTCGTTCTTCGCCTGGGTCTTCACCCCGGTCTTCCAGGTCCTCTTCATCGCCCTCGTCCTGCTCGACCAGCTGCCGTTCTCGAACATCGCGATCGCGATCGTCCTCCTGACGCTCGTCATCCGGACGATCCTCATCCCGCTCTACCGGCGCCAGCTCGTCAACCAGAAGCGGATGCAGCTGCTCGCGCCCGAGCTCAAGGAGCTTCGGCGCCGGCACAAGGACCGGACCGAACGGATGGCGGCCGAGCAGGAGTTCTACAAGTCGCGCGGCGTCAACCCGGCCGGCGGCTGCCTGCCGCTCGTCCTCCAGTTCATCTTCCTCATCCCGATGTACTCGGTCTTCAGCGCGGGGCTGACGAACTTCAACCCGCAGGCAATGGTCAAGGTGTTCGGGTTCCAGCTCGTCGACCTTCACTGCCCGGCGGAGCCGTCGTTCCTCGACGCCGCCCACCAGATCGTGAAGCCGTGCCTCGACACGGTCGTCCTCAACGTCGACTGGAGCCGGCCCGAGATCCTGTTCTCGGTCGCCGGCTTCGGCATCTCGGCCCTCGCGATCGTCTCGGCACTGCTCCAGGTCGTCGCCAGCCGGATGACGATGCCGCCGGCCGAGGCGAGCGACGACCCGAACGCCCGGATCCAGCGCCAGACGCTCCTGGTCGTGCCGCTCTTCTCGATCGTCTACGGCAGCTTCCTGCCGGCAGGCCTGTTCCTCTACTGGATCGTCGGCACGATCTACCAGATCATCCAGCAGTACTTCATCCTCGGCCTCGGATCGCTGTTCCCGATCTTCGGCTGGTATCCCGATTTCGCCCGTAATCACTCGCCGCGGTTCCCGGTCTCGGTCCCCGAGCCGCGGCCACCGAGCAAGACGCCCACGGCACGTCCGACGCGAACGGCGGATGATCGTGCGGTCGCAGCCGCCAAGACCATCCGCCAGCGAGGCCGCCAGGGCCGACGAGGGAGACGACGCAAGTCATGAGCGCATACAAGGAGTTCACCGGCAAGTCCGTCGAGGAGGCCCTCCGCCTCGCCCGCGAGGAGTTCGGCGTGGGCCTCGACGACCTCGACTTCGAGATCCTGACGGCCGGCAGCCGCGGCGTCCTCGGGATGGGCGCCGAGCCGGCGCGGATCGTCGCGGCGCCAAGATCGGCCCTCGGCGGCGCGGCCCCGAAGCGCGAGGCGGCGGCCGCTCAGCCCCTGCCGCCCCGTCCGCCGCGGGAGGGCGGTCCTGACCGACGGGGGTTCGGTGACCGGGACCGCGGGGATCGCGGCGGCCGTGGAGACCGCGGCGGCCGTGGAGACCGCGGCGGTCGCGGCTACGGCGAACGAGGCGCGGACCGTCCCGAGCGGCGGCCGTACGAGGAGCGCCGCCCGGACGAGGAGCGTCGCCCGGACGAGGAGCGCCAGCGGCCTGCGCCGGAGCCCGAGCGCGCTCCGGCCGGCTCTCGAGGCGACCGTTCGCCGCGTGGCGGCCGTGACCGCGGCCGTGACAGCGGCCGTGACAGCGGCGGCGACCGAGGCGGTGACCGCCGACGCGGCCCCGGCCGCTCCGACATGACGCCGCTCGGCGGCGCCGAGGCGGAGGAGCTGACGTCCCAGCGGGCATCGCTCGCGACGGAGCGGGCGGAGCTCCAGGCCGCCGAGGCCAGCCCCGAGGCGCTCGCCGCCGGCAAGGACATCCTCGAGCAGCTCATGGGCCACCTCGGGTTCGATGTCGAGGTCCAGGTCATGGCCGGCGAGACGAGCCGCCTCAACGTCGTCGCCCAGGGGGCGGAACGCGAATCCCTCGGCGTCCTCATCGGCCGGAAGGGCGAGCGCCTGTCGGCGCTCCAGCACATCGTCAACCTGATGCTGAGCCGGCAGATGGGCGAATGGACCCGCGTCCTCGTCGACGTCGAGGACTATCGCGGCCGACGGGAGCGGCAGCTCCACGATCTCGCCCGACGGGCGGCCGATCGGGTCGCCGAGACGGGCAAGATGCTCCAGCTCGAGCCGATGCCGGCGCTCGAGCGGCGGTGGATCCACCTCGCCCTCCGGGACAACGACGCGGTCGCGACGCAGTCGATCGGCGAGGAGCCGAACCGGCGCGTCGTGGTCCTGCCGCGCTCCGTCTGAGGCGGTGGTTGCTCCGGGCGCCGTCCTGCGGCGCGGCCGACGTTGGAGCGTCCGGCGTCACTCGTTCGCGCCCCGCGTCGTCTCGGTTCGGGCCAGACGAACGAATGGCCCACGACCGGGGGCCCGATCCGACCCACGGTCCGCGCACGAACCAGTGACTTAGGATGGGCGACCGATGACCTCGACGACCGATCCGATCGCGCCCACGAGCGCGATCCCCGCGACCACCGGCCGCCGTCTGGGCGGTCCCGGCCGGTTCGTGCTCGCGTTCGTCCTCGGCCTCCTCGGCGCGCTCGCCGTCGGCGCGGGCGCCCTCTACGCCTACGACGCGTCGTTCGCCGACCGGGTCCTGCCGGGGGTCCGCGTGGGCGCCGTCGACGTGGGTGGGCTGACGCGAGCCGAAGCCGTCGACCGCGTCCGGTCCGCCTTCGCGGATCTCGGCGTCGGTTCGATTCATCTCCGGACGCCCCAGGGGGGAGTGACGATCGGATTCGACGAGATCGGGCGTCAGGCCGACGTCGAGGCGATGGTCGACAAGGCCCTCGCCGTCGGCCGTGCCGGAACGCCGGTGGAGCGGGTCGTGGCGGAGGCACAGACGGCGCTCCGGGGCTCGACCGTGGCCCCGGCCGTCCGCCTCGACGCGGACCGCCTCTCGGCCCGCGTCACGTCGCTCGCCGGTCTCATCGCGGTCGATCCGGCGGATGCCTCGATCGAGCGGACGAAGGCTGGCTTCGAGGTCAGCCCAGCCCATCCCGGTCGGGCCGTCGATGGCGACGAGCTCGCGAAGCGCCTGGTCGCCGCGGTCGAAGCGCCGGCCGGTCCGTCGGACGTGACGATCGACGTGCCCGTCGTGACCCTCCAGCCGGCCGTGCCGACGACCGCCGCCGACGACGCGGCGACCGCCGCGAACCGAATGGCTGCCAGCGTGAAGCTGACCGCGGGCAAGAGCAGCTGGACGATCAAGTCGAAGACGATCCGGCCGTGGATCGGGTTCGAGACCACGGCCGACGGCCGGATCGCGCCCACGCTCGACACGGACGGCCTGAGAACCGCCGTCAAGAAGATCGCCAAGCAGGCGAACGTCAGCCCGACGAACGCCACGTTCCTCATCAGCAAGAGCGGCAAGATCGTCGGCGTCAAGGGCGGTCACGACGGCCGGAAGCTCGATCTCGACGCGACCACCGCGGCCGTGGCCCAGGCGGTGAACGCCCGTGGCTCCGCTCCGAGCGCGACGCCCGTCAAGCTCGTGTTCAGCGTGGCGAAGCCCACGTTCAGCACCGCGGAGGCCGAGAAGACGGCGCCGCTCATGCGCAAGATCTCGTCCTGGACGACGTACTTCCCGATCTACGTCAACAACGGCTTCGGCGCGAACATCTGGATCCCCGCGCTCATCATCGACGGAACGGTCGTCGGGCCCGGCGAGACGTTCGACTTCTGGCAGACGGTCGGTTCGGTGACCTCGGCCAAGGGCTACAAGCAGGGCGGGGCGATCATCGACGGCCACACGGAGCCGCAGGGGGCCCTCGCCGGAGGCATCTGCTCCTGCTCGACGACGCTCTTCAACGCGGCGCTTCGGGCCGGCATGGAGATGCAGGCCCGGAAGAACCACTTCTACTACATCGATCGCTATCCGCTCGGACTCGACGCGACGGTCTTCATCAGCGCATCCGGCGCGACCCAGACGATGTCCTGGAAGAACGACACGCCGTACCCGGTGCTCATCCGCGGCTACAAGATCCAGCACGGCTCGAGCGGCTACGTCCGGTTCGAGCTGTACAGCGTTCCAAACGGCCGACGAGTCGTGATCGGCGATCCGACGGTCAGGAACATCCGCCCCGCGGCCGACACGCGCCAGTACACCTCGAGCCTGCCCAAGGGCGTCACGAAGCGGCTCGAGTACCCCGTCGACGGCAAGGACGTGTGGCGGACCGTCAGCGTCTACCAGAACGGAAAGCTGATCCGCCGGACGACCTACTACTCGCACTACTCGCGGATCACCGGCGTCCTTCTCGTCGGCACGGGTAGCTCGGGCTCGTCCTCGTAGGCCGGCTGGTCGCCGGCGACGTGGCGGACGCCTCCTCGACTTCGGGCCTGCCCGCGAACCCGACCCCCGCGCAGGGCCGACCGACGAGCCTCGGTTGCCTCATCGAGCTCGTCGAGACGGTCGTCCTGACGCTGCTGATCTTCGTCGGCGTCCAGACGTTCGTCGCCCAGCCGTACCAGGTCGAGCAGGAGTCGATGGAGGAGACGGTGCTCCCGGGCGAGTACATCCTCGTCGACAAGCTGACGCCCCGCTTCGAGGCCTATCACCGCGGCGACATCGTCGTGTTCCATCCGCCGTCGACGTTCTCGACGGGCCCCGATCGCGACAAGCCCTTCATCAAGCGGATCATCGGGCTGCCCGGTGACCGGATCGACATCCGCCGCGACGGGCACGTCGCGATCAACGGCACCGAGTACGACGAGCCGTACGTCTTCGAGGGCCAGCGGACGACGGCGCGGCCCGGCACGTCGACGTGGGCCGTGCCCGACGGGGAGTACTTCGTGATGGGCGACCATCGCCAGGAGTCGACCGACTCCCGCGACTTCGGGCCGATCGCCGCGGGCCAGATCATCGGTCGAGCGTGGCTGCGCTACTGGCCGCTCGACCGGGTCGGACTCCTGCCGCACGCCGACCTCCAACCGACGACCCGCTGACTCCCCCCGAACGGGCGCCGCGACGTCCGGCCCGGACGTGGGTCGGACGTTTGGGGGATTGGCCACCGGCGATGCCGATGCCACGGTAGGGCCATCTCATCGGGGCCCGTGCTCCTCAGCAGACGGTCCCGCAACCCGGGAGAAGTCATGGCCGGTCGGACGCCCGCGAGGTCGTGTCGCTAGCAGCCACGTGGCGCGGCGTGCGTCCGCGCCAGCTCGCCGCTCTGCTCGCGATCTGGTTCGCGACCGCGACGGTCGCTGCCGGGCCCGCCGAGGCGAGCAGCTCGTACTCGAAGAACCTGTGGGTCTCGTCCGCGCTCGTCTACCAGGATCCGTACTACACCGCCTGCACCGCGGCGTCGACGATGATCATGCTCAACACGATCGCCCTCCGCAACGCGGGCGGCGACGGGTTCGTGTGGCGCCCCACCACCGCCAAGCGCTCGACATCCAACCCACGCAGCCTCGTCTCGATCCTGTCGTGGGAGCGGGCGAACGACACGCTGTCGAGCTCCGGCGACGGGTCCGACGCGCATGGCTGGCGGAACGCCCTCAACTACTACGGCTGGGGCGTCGACGCCTGGCAGGATTCGGCCCGCATGATCTACGAGGATCGGACCTACTCGACCTTCCGCAAGGCGACGCACGCCGCCGTCCGGGCGATCGCTCGCTACAACATGCCGGTCGGCATCCTCGCCTGGGGCGGCGGGCACGCCCAGGTGATGACCGGCTACGTGGTGACGGGAGCGAACCCGCGAACGTCGAACGACTTCACCGTCCGGTACGTCTGGTTCACCGACCCGCTGAAGTCCGACGGCTACGTGAACCGGAAGGTGAGCCGCCACAGGTTCCGGACCGGCAACCTGAGGCTCCGCTTCCGCTGGTACGTCCAGACCGACAGCCCTCGCGACGATCCGTACACGGGCGGGTTCATCCGATCCTCGGTCTCGTCGACCATCGGTCCGTCCGAGTGGTACCACCGCTGGACGCTGATCGTGCCGGTCCGCGGCTCCCTGCCGGCGCCCGAGCCGACCCCGACCCCGACCCCCGCGCCGACGCCGACCCCGACGCCGACCGCTACCGCCAGGCCGACCACGTCGCCGACCGCCTCGCCGAAGGCATCGCCGTCGCCGACCGTCGCCCCGACGCCGACCGTCGCCCCGACGCCCACCGTCGCCCCGACGCCGACGCCCACCGACACCGCGCCCTGATCGATCGCCTACCCTCGTCGCGTGGAGGGACCACGTGACGACCCGTCCGGAGGCGAGCCCGTCCGGCTCGGGCTGATCGGTGCCGGTCAGCGGGGGGCGGAGGTCTACGGAGCGTTCGCGCTCGCCCGGCCGGATCTCGCCCGGTTCGTGGCCGTGGCCGAGCCGGATCCCGCCCGGCGGTCCGCGTTCGCGGCGGCCCACGGGATCGCCCCTTCGGCGGCCCATCCGGACGCCGGGGCGCTCCTCGCCTCGTCGCCGCGCGTGGAAGCGGTCGTCATCGCGACGCCCGACCGGGCGCACGTCCCGCCCGCGGTCGCGGCCCTCGAGGCCGGCTATCCCGTCCTCCTCGAGAAACCGATCGCCCCCGACCCCGCCGCCCTCGCCGAGATTCACGCGGCGGCCGCTCGAACGGGCGGCGAGCTCACGATCGCCCATCCGCTCCGCTACACGGCGTTCTTCGCGAGGATCGCCGGCCTCCTCGCCGACGGAGCGATCGGCGACCTCGTCGAGATCGACCATCTCGAGAACGTCGGCTGGTGGCACTTCGCCCACAGCTACGTCCGCGGCAACTGGCGCCGGTCGGAGCTGGCGAGCCCGATCATCCTCGCCAAGGCCTGCCACGACCTCGATGTCATCCGCTGGCTCGCCGGCGCGGCCTGCACGCGCGTCGCCTCGTCGGGATCGTTGAAGCACTTCCGTCCGGAGGAGGCGCCGCCGGGCTCACCGGCCTACTGCCTCGACGGCTGCCCAGTCGCCGACGACTGCCCCTTCTATGCGCCGCGCTTCTACCACGCCCGGCTCGCCGCGGGCGGCTGGCCCGTCTCGGTCGTGACGCCGGTCGCCACGCCGGAGGCGCTCGACGAGGCCCTGCGCAGCGGTCCGTACGGCCGCTGTGTCTACCACTCCGACAACGACGTGGCGGACCACCAGGCGACGCTGCTCGAGTTCGCGAACGGCGTCGTCGCGACGCTGACCGTCACGGCCTTCACCGCCGAGAACACCCGGACGGTGAAGCTCATGGGCACGCGGGGCGAGATCCGGGGCCATATGGAGCGGGGCGAGATCGAGCTGCGCCGCTTTCGGGAATCGCCGGGCGTGGACGTGCCGCCGGCCGATCGGCACGACGTCGGGACGGGCCCCGGCCATGCCGGAGGCGACGCAGCCATGATCGAGGCGTTCCTCCGCCGGGTGGTCTCGAGCCGTGGGGGCGGGCGACCGGGCGAGTCCCCGACCTCGCTCGCGGTGTCGCTCGAGAGCCACCGGATGGCGTTCGCGGCCGAGCGCGCGCGGCTCACCCACAGCGTCGTCTCGCCCTGAGAGGCGAGGCGACGACTGTCACGGGGCTGCGAGTCGGCCCGCCGGCGTTCGTCGCGGATGGAGCCGCCGGCGGTCCAGGCTTCGGCCCATGACCGACGTGAACAGCCCCGAGGAGCAGGAGCAGGAACGCCTCGCCGTTCGGCAGGGTGACGCCTACCGAGCGTCGTACGAGAAGCTGATGGCCGAGGACCCGCACGCCGAGACCGAGATCGACGACTACGTGGTGACCGCGTCGTTCGAGCCGGCCGAGGGGATGTACGGTCCCGACGCCGGCGGGCAGCTCGCGTGGATGACGCCCTCGGAGGTCGAGAACCAGCACTTCGAGGTGATCGTCCGCGACCGGCACGACGGGCGGTTCGTGCCCTGCCTCGAGGTTCACCTTCGGCTCTTCGACGCGGCGGACCGGCAGGTCGCGGCGACGGCGGTGCCGTTCATCTGGCACCCATTCGTCTATCACTACGGGATCGACGGCACGATCCCGGGCGAGGGCGACTACACGGCCGAGGTCTCGATCCCGGCGCCGCGCTGGCATCGCCACGACGAGGTTCGGGGCAAGCGGTACGCGAAGGACGTCCGCGTCCGCCTCGGACCGGTTCACCTGAAGCCGGGCACGAAGCCGCACGGGCCTGAATAGATGAAGTGGTGGAGATGGGGGAGAGTCGAACTCCCCGTCCAGAGCCCTTCGCCAGGGACCAGCTACGAGCGTGTCCGATGCTTTGTCGTCGATCGACCGAGCGCCCATCGGCAGGCTTCCGATCGATCCAGCCGCGTGTCCCTAGATCGGGCTTGGCGCCGGACTACGCGACGCTGATCCGGTGCGCAGCCCCGCTGCATGACGCTTCCACCATCCGCGGGGCTGAGATGGCTTCCACGCTCACCTTACGGCCTTAGGCCGCGAGGGCGAGAGTC
>DASTSC010000303.1:0-26432 GCA_035760905.1 Candidatus Limnocylindrales bacterium
GTCGAGCGCGACAGCCACGAGGGCGTTCCTCGCCTCCCCGGGCCCGGTGTGGTCCTCGCGGATCGCGAGCAGGCGGCCGCGACGCTCGTCGAGCTCGAGGTCGGCATAGCGGTAGGCGCCTTCGGGCGTGAGCGGCTCGGCCGTCCGGTCGGGGCCGACGCGATGAAGCCGGCCGCCGACGAAGTCGGAGACGATCACGAGCTCGCCGCGGGCGAGGTAGGCGCCGCCGCCGTACTCGTGGACGCGGTCACGGACGTTCATGCCGGCAGGGCTGACGTCGCGGGTGCTGCCGTCGTGGTCGCGCCGGACGAGGGTCTGGCGCCCGGCGTCCGACGGCCGGCCCTCGAGCCACCAGATCCGATCGCCGTCGACGGTCGGCTCGGTGATCCGGACGACGCCCGCCGTCAGCAGCTCGAGGCCGAACGGCGACTCCCAGGCGCCGTACGGCCGGACCTCAGCCCCGGTCACGTCCCCTGCTGCCAGGAGCGGACGTAGGCCTCCTGCTCGGGCGTCATCGCCTCGAGCTCGATCCCGAACGCGGCGAGCTTGAGGCGAGCGACCTCGCGGTCGATCGCCTCGGGCACGACGTAGACCTGCGGCTCGAGCTCTGCGTGGTGAGCGGCCACGTACTCGGCGGAGAGCGCCTGGTTCGCGAAGCTCATGTCCATGACCGCCGCCGGATGGCCCTCGGCCGCACCGAGGTTCACGAGCCGGCCCTCGGCCACGAGGTTGAGCCGCTTCCCGCCGACGTCGAACTCCTGGACGTTGTCGCGGACCTCGCGAACGTGGCCTTCGGCCATCGCCCGGAGCGCCGCGAGGTCGAGCTCGGCGTCGAAGTGGCCGCTGTTGGCCATGACCGCGCCGTCGCGCATCACCTCGAAGTGCTCGCGGCGGAAGACGTTCTTGTTGCCGGTCGCGGTCACGAACAGCTCGCCCCAGGCCGCCGCGTCGGCGTGGGTCATCACCTGGTAGCCGTCCATGAGCGCCTCGAGCGCCCGGACCGGGTCGACCTCGACGACCGCGACGTGGGCGCCCATCCCGGCCATCCGTGAGGCGATCCCGCGGCCGACCCAGCCGTAGCCGGCGACGACGACGTTCCGGCCGGCGAGGAGGATGTTCGTCGCCCGGAGGATCCCGTCGACCGTGCTCTGGCCGGTCCCGTAGCGGTTGTCGAAGAAGTGCTTCGTCTGGGCCTCGTTCACGGCGACCACCGGGAAGCGGAGCGCGCCGTCGGCGGCCATCGCCCGGAGGCGGATGACGCCGGTCGTCGTCTCCTCCGTGCCGGCGAGGACCTCGCTCACCTGCCCCGGCCGCTCGGCGTGGAGGAGCGAGACGAGATCGCAGCCGTCGTCCATCGTGATCTGGGGGTGCGTGTCGGCGACCGCGTTGAGGTGGGCGTAGTACGTGTCGCGGTCCTCGCCCCGGCGGGCGTAGGTCGGGATGCCGTATGCCGCCACGAGCGCGGCTGCGGCGTCGTCCTGCGTCGAGAGCGGGTTCGAGGCGGCGAGCGCCACCTGCGCGCCACCGGCCGCCAGGGTCCGCATGAGGTTCGCGGTCTCGGTGGTGACGTGGAGGCAGGCACCGATCCGGACGCCCTCGAGCGGACGGTCGCGCTCGAACCGTTCGCGGATGAGGCGCAGGACGGGCATCTCCCGCTCCGCCCATTCGATCCGGCGGACGCCCCCGTCGGCGAGGTCGAGGCTGGTGACGTCGCCCGCGGCTCGGTTCGTGGTCGTCATCGGCGTCCCTCCGCGTTCATCGGCCGGCCGCCTCGCGGCGCGCGAGGAACCGCCGGAACGGCGCCGCGATCCCGGCCAGCGGCGAGCCGCGCCGATGGACGAGCCGCTCCTCGAACCGGACGTGCTCGCGATAGCCGAGCTTGCGATAGGCCTGGAGGGCCGGCGGGTTGTCGGCCCGGACGTTGAGGACGACCTGGTCGCAGAAGCGGAGCAGGTCGGCGGTCACGGCACCGGTCGTCGCCGTGGCGTAGCCCCGACCGCGGAAATCGACGTGGGTCAGGACGTTGCCGACGACCGCCAGCCGCGCGTCCGGGCTCACGACGTGCGTCCCGGCGGCCGCGACGAGCCGGCCGTTGACCCGGATCCCGTAGTAGACGCCGTCCCCGATCGCGGTCGGCGGCAGCCACGACGCGAAGCCGAGCTGGTAGAGCTTGTTGAGGTCGCCGATCTCGACGGGCAGGAGGCGTCGAGCGTCGGACGGCACCGGCCGGAACGTCGAGCGATCGACCCACATCCGGACCATCTCCGAGCCGTCGTCGACGAGGTAGTGGGTCTCGACCGCGGGCAGCGCGTCGCGGAGCGCGGCCACGTACGCCGCGCGAGGATGGATGACGTCGCGGAGGATCGCCTCGATCCCGTCGCCTCGGCCCATGACGAAGAGCGGCTGGGGCGTCAGCCCGCCGTACTCGAGGGCGACCGCGACCGCAGCCGAGCCCTCGAATGCGGCGGCCCAGTGGGTCCGCCGGAACTCGCGGTCGTCGAGGTCGCAGATCGCGTACGCGGCCCACAGCCGGTCCCGTTCGAGGAACGTCCGCAGGAGGGCACGATCGGTCACGCCACGGGCGACGAGCGCGGCCGGGTCGCGCCTGCGGGAGACGGCGATCGAGGCCATCAGCCGCCCGCGGCCACGGCGGCCGCCCCCTCGCGCGCCCCTTCGCGCGCCCGCCCACGCGTCACGGCCTCGGCGAGCCCGGGACCGAACGGCGGCCCAACCACCCCCTCGTCGGTGACGATCGCCGTGATCAGCTCGGCCGGCGTGACGTCGAACGCGGGGTTCCAGGCGACCGTGCCCGGTGGCGCGATCTCGAGCCCGCGGACGTGGGTGACCTCGACGGGATCGCGGTGCTCGATCGGGATCGCCGCACCGTCGGGGACCGCGAGGTCGACCGACGAGATCGGCGCGCAGACGTAGAACGGGACGCCGTGGCGCTTCGCGAGCACGGCGAGCGGATACGTCCCCACCTTGTTCGCGGTGTCGCCGTTCGCCGCGATCCGGTCCGCGCCGACGAGGATCGCGTCGACTCGTCCGGCCGCGAGCAGCGATCCGGCGGCGACGTCCGGGATGAGCGTGTGCGGGACGCCCGCCTGGTCGAGCTCCCAGGCCGTCAGCCGAGCGCCCTGGAGGTACGGCCGCGTCTCGTCGATCCAGACGTGGAGCGGCCGCTCGGCGTGGTGGGCGGTCGCGATCACCCCGAGCGCCGTCCCGAACTGGCCGCAGGCAAGTGGGCCCGTGTTGCAGTGGGTGAGCAGCTGGAGCGGTCGGCCCTCGTCTGGCGGGAGGACCTCCTGGCCGAACCCGGCCAGCCGGCCGTGGGCATCGGTCGCCTCGTAGACGATCGCCTCGGCCTCCGACCACAGCGCGTCGGCGATCGCGTCGCCGTCGGCGTCGATCCCGCCCGCCGCCTCGTACCGCGCCAGCATCCGGTCCATCGCCCAGCCGGCGTTGACCGCCGTCGGCCGGGCCTCGCGGAGCGCGTTCGCCGAGCCCCGGATCGTCGCCTGCCGGGCGAACGGGGCGACGTCGCGGATCCGGTTCGCGGTGAGCGCGAGCGAGATCGCCGCGACCTGGCCGATCGCCGGCGCGCCGCGGACGACCATGTCGCGGATCGCGAGCGCCCCGTCGGCCGCGCCCTCGACGACGATCTCGACGAGCTCGTGCGGCAGGCGGCGCTGGTCGACGAGGTAGAGCTTCGGGCCGTCCCAGCGGAAGGCCGGCCGGAAGCCGGTGGGAGCGGCGCTGGTCGCGGCAGGTCGACCGGCGAGGTCGAGCGAGGCCTCCTCGCCGCCGAGGAGGACCCGCGCGGCCTCCGCGGACGTCCGCTGGAGCGCCTGGGCCGTCCCGACGACGGTCGCCGCGGTCGAGATGAGGTCGGAGGCGAAGCTCCGGAAGAAGCGCCGCCGGTCGAGGTCGGCGCCCTCGGTCGCTCGGCTCGACGGGCTCGACGCCGGCTCCTCGGGTCGGCGGTCCGGCTCGGACATCGACTAGTAGCGGATCACGCTCGTGACGCGCCGGTCCGACAGACGCTCGCGGCCCTTGAGGAAATCGAGCTCGACGAGGAACGCGAGCCCGACGACCTCGCCGCCGAGGCGCTCGACGAGCTCGATCGTGCCACGGACGGTTCCACCGGTCGCGAGCAGGTCGTCCACGATCAGGACTCGCTGGCCCTGCTCGATCGCGTCGCGGTGGACCTCGAGGGTGTTCGAGCCGTACTCGAGCGCGTACTCGACGCTCACGGTCTCGGCCGGCAGCTTGCCCAGCTTGCGAACCGGGACGAGGCCCGCCTTGAGCTGGAGCGCCATCGGCGCGCTGAAGATGAAGCCCCGGCTCTCCATGCCGACGACGATGTCGACGCGCTCGTCCTTGTACGGCTCGACCATGAGGTCGATCGCCTCCCGGAAGGCGGCCGCGTCCTTGAGCAGCGTCGTGATGTCGTAGAAGAGGATCCCGGGCTTCGGGAAGTCCGGGATCTCGCGGATCTTCGCGCGAAGGTCCTCGGCGGACATGCGAACGGTGGGCTCCTGGTGGGCGGCTCGGTGAGCGGCTCGGTCGTCGCAGACGAGCCGAGCACGAGGGACGGCGGCGGGCCGGCCGTCGCAGTCTAGCGCGAACGCCCGCCGGTTCATCGGTCCCGGTCGTGTCCGGCGTCGTACCGGACGTCGTGCCGGCCGTCGTACCGCTGGCTCCCCTGCCACAATGCACGGATGCCGGTCCGCACGGTCCTCGAGCATGGGACGAAGGACAAGCGATCGGTCGCCTTCAGCCTCGACTGGCCGGGTTGGAGCCGCGGGGCCAAGACGGCCGATGAGGCGCTCGCGACCCTCGAGGCCTACCGCGAGCGCTACCGTCCGGTCGCCGAGCTCGCCGGGATGGCGCGGGAGTTCGAGGCCGCCGGCCCGCTCGAGGTCGTCGAGGAGCGGGTCGGGACGGGCTCGACCGACTTCTGGGGCATCTCCTTCTCGCCGTCGTCGACCGAGCACGGGCAGCTGGGCGATGCGGACCTCGAGCGGAGGCTCGCGCTCCTCCAGGCCTGCTGGGCGTTCTTCGACGGGGTCACGGCGCGGGTGTCCGCGGAGATGCGGAAGGGCCCGCGAGGCGGCGGCCGCGATCGCGATCGGATCGTCCGCCACGTCATCCGGACCGAGAGCGAGGACTTCGCGAAGCAGGTCGGCATCCGCATCCCGGAGGAGGGCGCGCTGTCGCCGGACGGGCTGCGCGAGCATCGGGCGAACTACCTCGAGGCGATCCGCGCCTACAACCGCGGCGAGGTCCCGCGGAAGATGCGCTCGTGGACGCTGCCGTTTCTCATCCGCCATTCCGCGTACCACACCCTCGACCACGCTTGGGAGATGGAGGACAAGGACCTCACGGGCGAGGCTGCCTCCTGAGCCTTCCGGGTGCCGTGCGCCCGCGGCCGCGGCACGGGCCCTGCGCCCGGGGCTGGCGTGCGCGCCCGGCCTGGGCGTCGGGCCGGATGTGGGCTATTTCCACCACTCGGCCCGGTTCGGCTGAAAAGGTCCTCTCGACAACGCGAATCGTCGCCGTTTGTGGCTGGGGCACCACAGTTCGGACGCGAATCGACGGGTCCCTGGTGGCCGATTCTCGTCTCAGTGGTGGGATATCCCCACAAGCGCCCCCGTTCAGCTCCCGCGGTCGATGCGGCGTTCGGTGCCGGCGGCGAGCCGCTGGATGTTGTCGAGGTGGAAGAGCCAGATGAGGGCCGCCCCGCCGACCGCGTAGATCAGGTATTCGGTGGCGAGCCCGCCGGAGATCGAGAGCGCCGCGAGGAGCAGCCCGCCGACCGCCGAGCCCGTCAGCGAGCCGAGCGACGAGTAGCGCGAGATCACGACGATCGCCGCGAACACGATGGTCACGACCGCGGCGACGATCGGGCTCAGCACGAGCAGCGCGCCCCAGCCGACCGACACGCCGCGGCCGCCGTGGAAGCCGAGGAAGATCGAGCGGCTGTGGCCGACGATCGCAGCGAGCCCGGCGAGCGACTCGGCGACGGGACCGAGGCCGAGCCAGCGCGCGACGAGCACGGCGACGATGCCCTTGGACGCATCGAGCAGGCCCGACACGAGCGCGACCGCGGGCCCGTACGCGCGGAGGACGTTCGCGCCGCCTGTTCGCCCGCTACCGACCGTCCGCGGGTCGGGCCCGCCGAGCAGCCGGGCGATGAGGACGCTCCAGGGGATGCTGCCGATCAGGTAGGCCGCGACGACCGCGGCGGCCGACAGGGCGATCGACGGGAGGTCCATCCGGGCGTCGAGTATAGGGACGCCCGGGGCGGCCTCGGCGGCGAGCACCATGCGGCGCCCGCGGGCGGCAACCTCTACGAGCCGTGGGCGGCGGCGTCGATCGCGGCGAGGAGCGCCGCGCGATCCGATGGAGCCACCCGCAACCCCCCGCCCGGCCGAGGCTGCCTGGCGGCCTCGCCGACCAGCCGCGCGAGCGTCGCGTTGACTGGGGTGGGAACGCCGAGCCGGCGACCTTCCGCCGCCACCGCGCCGTTGAGCCAATTGACCTCCGTCTCGCGGGGCGATGCCTCCGAGGCCGGAGCCGTCAGCGCCAGGCGAAGCGACGGGCTCTTCCCGCCCCGGCCGCCCGCGACGACTGCCCGGAGGATCGGCCGGGCGACTGCGTCCGGGAGTCGGAGCGCGAGCGCGAGAAGACGGGCGTCGGCGCCCGGCAGCGCCACCGGGCGGAGACCGAGACGGCGCATGACTTCGAGCGCCTCGCGCAGCTGCCGGCGCTCAACTTCGAACAGGCGCGGGTCGGCGTAGACGTCGGCCGGATCGAGGTCGAGGAGCGCGGACGTCGCGTTGGCGACGAGGTTCGCCAGGAGCTTCGACCACTTCATCGCGGCCGGGTCGCGGTAGACGCGGGCGCGAAGCCCGCCGCGGACGAACGCGCTCGCGACCGACCGCGCGATCGGGCGGGCGGAAGGGGTGACGGCGGAGAGGCCGATCCCGCCCCGGGTCAGCCGTCGGACGGACCCGTCGGGCAGAAGGCCGACCGACGTCGTCAGGGCGGCGGCGACGAGCGGTCCAGTCGGGCGCGCCTCGGCGACGAGCGCCTCGGCGCCGATCCCGTTCTGGACGGTGACGACGGCGACCGACGGCCAGGCCGCGATCGAGGCGACCGCTGCCGCCAGGTCCGGCTGGCGGACGGCGAGCAGGACGGCATCGGGCGGCTCCGACCGGACGAGCCGTTCGAGCCCGGCGAAGGTGAGGGTCGCCAGGACGTCGCCTCCGACACCCGTGACGCGAAGCCCCCGAACCTGCCCCGCGCCGTCCCCACGTCCGGCGAGTACCGTCTCGACGCCCGCTGCGGCGAGCGTCGCCGCGAGGAACGACCCGACCGAACCCGGGCCGACGACGACGACCCGCATCTAGGCGGCCTCGGCGGGGAGCGTCGGCGACTCGGCCGCGGCCGCCGGGCGCGAGCTCAGGCGGCCGGCCAGCACGACCCCGGCGAGGCCGATCGCGACCGCGGCGCCGAACGCGACGGCGAGGCTCTCCCCCGTCGGCGCCGCCAGGCGGTCCCCGATCGAGACCGCCGCTCCGGCGGCGCCCGACCCGAGCGCCGTACCGATCACGTCCGACAGCTGGAGCGCCGACGTCGCCTGGCCCTGGGTCTCGGCCGGGGCATCCCGGAGGACGGTGAGCGACAGCGGCGAGTAGCCGAGTCCCATCCCGAGACCCGCGACCGACCAGGCGGCGATCCCGAGCACGACCGGAATGAACGGGAGCAGCGTCACCGCGAACAGCGCGATGCCCGTCACCGTGATCGCGAAGCTCGTCCGGACGAACGTCGAGATGCCGGCCCGCGCCGCATAGCGCGCCTGGATCCAGGAGCCCGCCGTCCAGGTCAGCGTCGCGCCGGTGAGGGCGAGCCCGCCGATCTCGGTGCCGGCTCCGCGGGCCGTCACGATCGCGAGCGGCACGAAGGCGTCGACCGCGAAGAACATGCAGGTCATGACGCCGCGGAGGAGGATCGCCGCCGGTAGCCCGGCCGCGGCCACGAGCGTGCCCGGCGGCGTGAGCGCGCGAAACGCGGGCACGCCGAGGGCGAGGCCGACGAGCACGAGCGCGACCGCGACGACGGGCCCGGGGACGCTCGGGCCTCCGCCGGGGATCCCGACGTCCGCGGACCAGGTGAGCCCGGCGAGGAGCAGGCCGACGCCGACCGCCACCCGTGCCGCGTTCGGCAGCCTCCGGCCGGCGGCCTCGGCAATCTCGTGCTCGCGCTCCCGTTCGACCGGATCGGCCGCGGGCACTCCCCGCAGCGAGGGCAGCGTGACCGCGGCCGCGAACACGATGAGCGGCAGGAGCCCGAGGAAGACGGCCCGCCACGAGAGGTGCTCCCCGACGAACGAGGCGATCGCCGGGCCGATGAGCCCCGGCACCACCCACGCCGTCGAGAGCGTCGCGAACATCCGCGGCCGGAGCGACTCCGGCAGCGAGCGGCCGATCGCGACGTAGGCGATCGGCGGTGTCGCACCCGCGCCGAGGCCCTGGAGGAAGCGACCGCCGATGAGGATCGGCAGCGACGGCGCGAACCCGCCGATGAGGAGCCCGACGCCGAACAGGCCGAGCCCGGCGAGGAACGGCCGCACGAGCCCGCCGCGGTCGATGAGACCGCCGACGACGACGATCCCGAGCAGGCTGCCGAGGAAGAACGCCGAGAAGACCCAGCCGTAGAGCTCGATCCCGCCGATCTCGTCGACGACGATCGGCATGACCGTCGAGATCGCGAGGGCCTCGAACGCGACGAGCGTGATCGTCAGGACCAGGCCGGCCGTGAGCTGGCGGCGCTCGGGCGACCAGAGGCCGCCGACGGTGGCGTGACGTGCGGCGACGCTCATCTCACGTTCCCGCCAGGCGCTCGACGAGCAAGTCGAGCTCGCCCAGCTCGCCGACCATGATCGAGTCGATCCCGAGGCGGTCACGCTGCTCGCGGATCTTCGTCTCGAGCCCGTCGATCGAGCCGACGAAGACGTGCGGCGAGTCGAGGACCTCGTCCTCCGTCAGCTCGATGCCCGTCCGGGAACGGAATCGGTCGACGAGCTGCGCGGCGACCGATCGTGGGTGATCCGTGACGGTGACTGGCCAGCCCGACGGGTAGACGTTCAGGCGCAGGTCGCCGAACCGCTCGCGGGCCGCGTCGCGGGCCCAGCCGATCTTCTCGGCCGTACCCGCGACCGTGATCGAGCGCGGGTCGGTCCGCTGCCCGGCCAGGATCCGTGGCGCGAGGCCCACGATCTGCGCCTCGCGGGCCGCGAGCTCGAGCGTCCGCCGGCCGCCACCGCCGATGAGGAAGGGCGGATGGGGGCGCTGGAGAGGCTTCGGTCGGGCGTCGTAGTCATGGATCGCGTAGTGCTCGCCGACGAAGCTGGACGAGCCGTCGGCGAAGCAGCCCTTCAGGACCGCGATCGCCTCGATGAGGCGGGCCTGGCGGACGCGGACGGGCTCGAACGGCAGCCCGATCGCGGCGTACTCGGGCTCGTTCCAGCCGGCCCCGATCCCGACCTGGAGCCGCCCGCCCGAGAGGACGTCGATCGAGGCGAGCTCCTGGGCGAGGACCGCCGGATGACGGAGGTCGTTGTTGAAGACGAACGTGCCGACCCGGAGGCGCTCGGTCGCGCCCGCGGCCGCCGTCATCGCGGCAAGCGGTGCGAGCTGGTCGATGAGGTGGTCGGTGACGACGAGGACGTCGATGCCGATCGACTCCGCCCGGCGCGCGGCGGCCGCGAGACTGTGCGCGTCGGTCACCTCGCCGGGTCCGGCGAGGAGCTGGAACGGCCTCACCAGACGTCGCCCGGGCGCCAGTCGCAGACGATCTCCGCGTCGAGGTCGAGGGGCGGCGTCGCCGGAGTCCGCAGGACGAACACGGCGCCGTCGTCGTCGGCGGTTCGCTTGACCCCGTCGATCTCGCGGACGAACGTCGGCCCGAGCCAGCGCTCCCAGCCCAGCCGTTCGTAGAACGCGGCGCGACCCGTCGCCAGGGCGCCCAGCTCGTAGCGTTCGCGGACGACGGCATTCGCTTCGGTCATCGCCGCGGAGCCGTAGCCCCGGCCCTCGTACTCCGGCCAGGTCGCGACCGCCTCGACGTAACCCGTGTCGAGGAGGTGGCCGGCGGCCTCGATGTCCCGCTCGACGACGGCGGCATGAGCCCGGATCTCGCCGCCGTCCTCGACGAGGACGTGGATACCACCGCTCGCGTGCTGCCAGTCGTTCTCGTCGAAGTCGCCACCGGGCCAGGCGACCGCGAAGAGCTCGCGGAGGACCTCGATCTGGGCGGGACTCAGCTCGGCCGAATGGACGCGGCGGACGGCGGGTGGCACGAGCCGGAGGCTACCCGGTCGGCTCGGGACCCGACGAACGTCGAACCCGCCATTCGTCACGCGCCTCCCGCTGTCAGATCCGTGCGGAGCCGCGAGAACATCACGACGTCGACCGGCGTCCCGCGCATCGAGAACCAGGCTCGGAGGACGCCCTCGCGTTCGAAGCCGGCCCGCTCCGCCGTCCGCTGCGAGGCGACGTTGTCTGGATCGGTGAACAGCTCGAGGCGGACGAGGTCAGTTGTCGCGAACGTCGCGTCCACGAGGAGCCGAAGCGCGCGAGCCATGTGGCCGTGGCCGCGGCCCCACGGCGCCATCCAGTAGCCGATGGTCGCCCGGTGGCCCTCCGGGGGGTGCCGGGTGATCGAGCCGATGAGGCGGTCGGTCGCGACGTCGTCGATGGCGAGGTGGCCGTCGTCCGAGGCGGCGTAGCGGTCGAGACAGAGGGCCATGAACGCTTCGCCATCGGCGAGCGTGTACGGGGTCGGCACGGGGATGCGGGCCTGGATCTCGGGATCGGCGCAGGCCCGGGCGACGAGCGGCGCGTCGTCGAGACGCCACGGGCGAAGGCGGACGACGCCATCGGACAGGACGGGTGGTGTCACGCGGCTGGCCCTACGAGACAGCGCGCAGGAGCTCGCCGGCGACCCCGATCTCCTCCGGCGTGGCGAGGTACGTGTTGTTGAACGTGAAGCCGGTGAACCCGGCGTCGATGAAGGGCCGAAGCTGCTCGGCGGCCTGGTCGATCGGAACCGGCCGGCTGCCCCGCCGCTCCGGCGGGATTCGGGCCAGCATCCGGTCGGCCGCGGCCTCGTCGCGCGCCACCATAACCGGCGCGTTGAGGGCCCGCTCGATCTCGCCGGGATCGCGCCCGATCTCCTCGCAGTAGCGCGTCAGCAAGCCGGTCTTGTGGTTGAGCGCCTCGAGCCCGAGCGAGCCGAACCAGTGGGTGATGTCGGCGTGCTTCGCGGCGATCCGGAGCGTCCGCTGCTCGCCGCCACCGCCGACCATGATCCGCGGGCCGTTCGGCTGGAGGGGCCGGGGCACGTTGAGGGCCCGCTCGATCCGGTAGTGGCGGCCGTCGAACGACGGCCGCTGCTCCCGGAACATCGCCCTGATGATCGCGAGGGCCTCGTCGAGGCGGTCCATCCGCTCGCCGACGCGCGGGAACTCGTAGCCGTAGCCGCGATGCTCGTCCTCGTTCCAGGCGGCGCCGATCCCGAGCATCGCCCGACCCTTCGAGAGCGTGTCGAGCGTCGTCACCTCCTTGGCCAGGAGCGCCGGGTTCCGGTACGTGACGCCGGTCACCTGTGCCCCGAGCCGCACCCGATCGGTCCGCTGGCTGAGCGCCGCGAGCGCGAGATAGGCCTCGAGCATCGGCTCGGTCTCCGGTCCGATCCCCCGGATCTGGTAGAGGTGATCCATCACGGTCACCTGGGCAAAGCCCGCGTCCTCGGCCGCCTTCGCGAGCGTCGCGACCTGGTCGAAGAGGCCTTCGGGCGGCACGCCGGGAAAGGTGAACGTCGGGATGTGGTAGCCGAACCAGACGGGCATTCAGACCTCCGGTGGGCGCGACGGCGCGCCCCGATTGTCGCGCGTCGCTCGAATTCGTCCTCGGTCGAGCCAGCCAGGGCAGGGCGCCATCTCCCGGCAAATGGGCGTAACGCCGCTCGAGCCGCCGAAAGCCGCCGATTCGCCCGAATTGCGGGACGCCCGCCGACGGAGCGACTGAATTCCGAGGCTCCACCCACCGTTACGCCCGCCGCGCGGGAAAACCGCGGTCGCGCCTGCCCCGGGAGCGCTACGGCGCCCGGCGAGCTGCGTCGTCCGCGCGGTAGGCGATGACCTCGACGCGCTCGAGCGTGATGAGCCCGTCCGAGACCATCGCGTCGAGCTCCGGGAGAATTGCCCGGATGCGTTCCTCCTCGTCCACCACCTCCACGAGAACGGGGAGGTCCTCGGACAGCCGGAGGATGCGGGTCGTGTGGATGTGCGCGTTCGCCCCGAAGCCCTCGATCCCGCGGAGAACGGTGGCCCCGGCGAGGCCACGCTCGCGCAGCAGGTGGACGATCGCCTCGTAGAGCGGTCGCCCGTGCCACTGGTCCGATTCGCCGATGTAGATCCGAATGAGCAGTCCGGCTCCCTCGACCTTCATGCGATCGCCCTCCCCGCAATGAGACCGGCGACGACGGCGACCACGCCGACGAGCACCGAACCGACGACGTTCACGAGCGCGAGCGTCGCGGCGCCGTCCTCCCAGAGCCGCCAACTCTCGAGCATCAGCGTCGAGAACGTCGTGTACGCCCCGATGAAGCCGATCATGACCGGCCCGCGGATGGAGGCCGGCAGGACGTCGGCCTCGATCGCGAGGGCGAAGAGGACTCCGAGCGCGAAGGCGCCTGTTCCGTTGACGACGAGCGTCCCCCAGGGAAACTCGCCGCCGGTCAGGTCGCTCACCCAGCCGTCGACGAGGTAGCGCGCCGCGGCGCCGGCTGCGCCGCCGAGCGCGACGAGGACGATGGGCATCGGGAACCTCCGCGAGCGACCGGCGCCGTGGTTCCAGGAGCCATCAGCCCGGCCGGTCGGGCGCTTGTCGGCGAGCCCCATCGCCGACGCCATCATCGCCAATGCGCGCCTGCGCCGCTCATGCCGCCCAGCGGCGCTCGTGACGGCCGGAGCTCAGGCGCGCCCGAACTGGCGGTCGATCCGCGCGGCGGCCTCCTCGATGCGCTCGATCGGGAGGCGCCCGGACTCGACGGCGGAAGCGATCGTGTCCACCGCCCGCTCGAAGACACGGTCGTCGTACGACTGCTGGTTCGCGAAGAGCAGGAGGTCGTCGCCGGCCTCGAGGGCGAGGAGGATCGCCTCGTCGCGACCGAACGCGTGGGTGATCGCGGCGGCCCCGAGATCGTCGGTGACGACCACGCCGTCGAACCCGAGCTCGTCCCGAAGGATGCCGCCGACGATCGGCTGCGAGAGCGAGGCCGGGTGCTTCGGATCGAGGCGGCGATTGACGACGTGGCCGGCCATCACGAGGTCTGCCGTGCGAGCGGCGACGAGGCGCCGGAAGGGCTGCAGCTCGCGGCGGGTCCAGGTGTCCGTCACGTCGGCGACGCCGAAGTCCGTGTTCGTCGTGGAGCTGCCGATCCCGGGGAAGTGCTTGAGGGTCGTGGCGACGCCGGCTGCCCGATGGGCCTCGATCTCGGCGATGGCCATCTCGACCACGACGTCCGGGTCGGCCGAGAACGAGCGGTCGAGGGCGCCGATCGCGGGACTCGAGGGGTTGACGTCGAGATCGACGACCGGGGCGAAGTTGAGGTCGATGCCAACCGACGCGAGCGTGCCCGCGATCCGGCGCGCCCACGTCCGTGCCGCCGCCACCGTCCCCCGCCCGACCGTGGCCTCGGACGCGACCGCGGGAAAGCCGTGGGCCGGCGACAGGCGCGTCACGACGCCACCCTCCTCGTCGATCGAGACGATCGGACGGTTCTGCCCGCCGGCGGCGTGGATCTGCCGCACGAGCGCCGTCACCTGCTCGGGCGAGCGCACGTTCCGTGGTCCGCCCGTCTGCTGGTCGCGGTCGAAGAGGATCACGCCGCCGAGGCCGCTTCGGAGGGCCCGCCGGAGCCACGGCGCGTCGCCGAGCGACATCCCGCGGAAGCCCACGATGAGGAGCCCGGCGATCATCCGGCGCAGGTCCGCGCTCGGGCTGGGCGTCGGCGTCGCGCTCGCGGTCGGCTCGGTCGGCGAGGGCGACGGCGCGGCGACCGAGGACGAGGGTGCGGGCGTCGCCGACGGCGGCGTCGACGCCGACGGGACGGTCGTCGGGCTCGGGAGCGCCGAGCCGCACGCCGCCAGGAACGTCGCGAACGCTCCGAGCGCCGCCGCCCGGAGCAGCTCGCGTCGGGAGAGTCGGACCTCCGGCACCGAGCTGGTGGTCACGTCGCGCGTGCTACGCCGGCATCGCGGGCTCGAACGGCCGATCGGGCCGCTCGGACATCACGCCGAACCCGCCGAGGACGCACACACCTTCGATCGTGAGCGCGGGCGCCGACTCGTCCACGAAGGCCTGCTGCCGCGCGTCGTTGATCCCGCCGAGGCCGGCCGAGCTCGTCCGCACCGGCCAGCTCGACGGGACGATGACCTGGGCGCCGCCGAACACGGCCGTGACGCGGAGGGTCGCGCCGGCCGGATCGAGCGTCGCCGACCGCAGGTCGATCGTCCCGCCGCCGTACCAGCACTCGACCGTGCCGCCACGGAACGTCGATGCGGTGCTCACGAATTCGAGCGGCCCGAAGGTCGCGAGGAGCGAGATCTCGCTCGCCTCGGGATCGTCCTCGACCACGACCCGCTGCCGCGCCAGGACGGCGCCGACGAGGCCGCCGACGAAGGCGACAACCCACGCGAACCCGAAGAGCCTGAGCAACGTCCTCATGCGAACCTCCTGTCGGTGCTGTCTTCTTCGTCGAGAGCTGCCAGTAGCCGGTCGAGCATCAGGCATGGGTCCCCGCGAGCTCCGGCTCCGCCGGGACGCCGTCCGTCGCCGCGACGAACCGCTCGACGACCGCCTGCGTCAGCTGCCAGCCTTTGAGGGCGTCCTTCGGCAGGCGGATCCGGACCTGGTTCGAGGCAAAGGTCAGGTCGCCCGACCGAACGCCGGGCAGGGGCGCGCCGCCGAGCAGCCGCATCGCCGTCGCGCGCGACAGACCGGCACCGAAGCGAACGACGAGCTGGCCCGCCTCTCGGGCGATCGACGAGACGCCGGCGGTCTCGGCGCGCAGACGGAGCTCGGCCACCTCCGCGAGCCGCTGGACGGGCGCCGGCATCGGACCGAACCGGTCGGTCACCTCCTGTCGGAAGGCCGCCACGTCGCCAGGCGTCCGGGCCCGGGCGAGCCGCCGGTAGAGCTCGAGCTTCTGGGCCTCGTCGGGCACGTACTCGTCCGGCAGGTGCGCCTCGAGCGGCAGATCGACGACGGCCTGGGACGGCTCGTGGACGGCGACCCGGCCCTCGAACGACGCCTTCTCGTCCTCGACCGCCTCGGCCAGCATCCGCGAGTAGAGGTCGAACCCGACGGCCGCCATGTGGCCCGACTGCTCGCCGCCGAGGATGTTGCCCGCGCCCCGGATCTCGAGGTCGGCGAGCGCGATCTGGAAGCCCGCGCCGAGCTCGGACGCGTTGAAGATCGCCTGGAGCCGCTTGCGCGCCTCCTCGCTCATTCGCTCGCGCCGCCGATAGAGAAGGTAGGCGTACGCCCGTCGCGACGAGCGCCCGACGCGGCCGCGGAGCTGGTAGAGCTGGGCCAGCCCGAGCGTGTCGGCCCGGTCGATGATGATCGTGTTCGCGTTCGGGATGTCGAGCCCCGACTCGATGATCGTCGTGCAGACGAGTACGTCCGCCTCGCCCTCCGCGAAGCCGAGCATGACCTTCTCGAGCGCGCCCTCGGCCATCTGGCCGTGGCCGACGACGATCCGCGCGTCCGGCAGCATCCGCCGGAGCTGCTCGGCCTGGGCCTCGATCGTCTCGACGCGGTTGTGGACGAAGAAGACCTGGCCGCCGCGGTCGAGCTCGCGGAGGATCGCGTCGCGGACGAGCCCGGCCGACGCCTCGGCGACTCGCGTCTGGATCGGCAGGCGGTCCTCCGGCGGCGTCTCGATGACGCTCAGGTCGCGGATCCCGGCGAGGGCGAGGTTGAGGGTCCGCGGGATCGGCGTCGCCGAGAGCGTGAGCACGTCGACCTCGCGCCGGAGCCGCTTGAGCCGCTCCTTCGCCGCGACCCCGAAGCGCTGCTCCTCGTCGACCACGACCAGGCCGAGGTTTCGGAAGCGGACGTCCTTCGAGAGGAGGCGGTGGGTGCCGATGACGATGTCGACCGAGCCGTCGGCCAGCCCGTCCACCGTGCGCTTCTGCTCGTGCGGCGAGACGAACCGCGACAGGAGTCGGACCCGGATCGGGAACGCCCCGAACCGCTCCGAGAACGTCCGGAAGTGCTGCGCGGCGAGGACCGTCGTCGGCACGAGGACGGCGACCTGCAGGCCGTCCTGGATCGCCTTGAAGGCCGCCCGGAGGGCGACCTCGGTCTTGCCGTACCCGACGTCGCCGACCACGAGCCGGTCCATCGGCCGGCCGGCCTCCATGTCGAGCTTCGTCTCGACGATCGCCCGGAGCTGGTCCTGCGTCTCCTCGTACGGGAACGAGGCCTCGAGCTCTCCCTGCCAGGGCGTGTCCTCGCCGAACGGATGGCCCTGCGCCCGGCTTCGGGCCGCGTAGAGCTCGAGCAGGTCCCGCGCGAGGTCGCCGACCGCCCGCCGGACGCGCTGCTTCGTCCGCAGCCACTCCGTTCCGCCGAGCTTGCTCAGCTGCGGCCGTTCCCCGCCGGCGTAGCGGCTGATGCGGTTGATCTGCTCGACCGGCAGGAAGATCCGGTCGCCGGCCGCGAAGGCGAGCTCGAGGTAATCGCGCTCGTCGCCGGCGCCCGTCGAACGGCGGAGCATCCGCTCGTAGCGGGCGATCCCGTGGTCGACGTGGACGACGAGGTCGCCAGGCGTGAGCCGCTCGAGGATGTCGCGCGGGACGACGCGCCGGAGCGCCTTCGGTCGGCGGACGCGGACGGAGCCGAACAGCTCGCGGTCGGTGACGAAGGCGAGGTTCTCCGGGCCGCCCACGAAGCCGCCGTTGAGCGAGCGCTCGACGAGGGCGACGGCACCAGGCGGCGGCGGCTCCGCGACGCGATGGACGACCGCGGTCGGGTGGCCTGCGTCCGCGAGGATCTCGGCGAGGCGGGCGCTCTGGTCGGAGGCGAGCACGACCCGCTGGCCGGCCTCGCGCCAGTGGGCGAGGGCTTGCTCGAGGGTCGCGGTCCGACCGGGCGGGAGCACCGGCTCGCGCCAGCCGAAGAGGTCACCCGAGCTGAGCGCGCCCGACGCCATCGCCACGGATTCCGGCGGCTCCGACTCCCACGTCAGCTCGAGCGTCCGAGCCGTCACGAGCGCGGTCTTCCAGTCCCGGGGCGGCAGGTACGTCGCCGGCCAGTCAGACGGCAGGTCGTTCGACGCCGTCAGCTCCGCTCTCCGCTCGTCGGCCTGGCGCCACAGGAAGTTCGCGGCCTCGGCGACGTCGCCCGGCTCGTCGAGGACGAGAAGGCTGCCGGGCGGGACGTGGTCGAGGCCGGTCGCCGGCGCCAGGAGCGGCGCCCAGACCTCGGCCGCGTCGCCGACGTCGACCGCGCGGCTGGCCTCGGCGCGCCGGTCGTCGGCGGCCTCGAACCGGGCGAGGTCGGCGGCGAGGCGTTCGGGCAGGCGCTTCGCGCGCCGCGGCCCGAGCCGGTCGCGGAGGGCGACGACCCCCCCGGCCGGGGCGAGGAACTCGGTCGCGGGCAGGAGCCTGAGGCTGTCGACGGCGCGGACCGTGCGCTGGTCGGTCGGGTCGAACGCGCGGAGCGAGTCGACCTCGTCCCCGAAGAGCTCGATCCGGACGGGCAGCTCGCCCGACGGCGGGAAGACGTCGACGAGCCCGCCCCGACGGGCGAACTCGCCCCGGCCGCCGACCTCGACGACCGGCGAGTAGCCGAGATCGAGCAGCTCGTGGAGGAGGCCCTCCTGGTTCACCCTCGTCCCGACCTCGATCGTCCGTGGCGCCGCCGGCAGGTCCGCCGGCGCGAGCGTGTGCTGGACGAGCGCCTGGACGCTCGCGACGAGGACGCGCGCCGTTCCGGCCCGCCACGCCGAGAGCGCGGCGACGCGCGCCGCGGTCTCGTCCGGCACGAGCTCGCTCCGTTCGTAGGCGAGCGCGGTGCGCGGCTCGAGGACCGCGACTGCCGCCGGGTCGCCGAGCCAGGCGGTCAGCTCGTCCGCCACCCGGTCGCCGATCTCCGCGTCCCGGGCGATCCAGCAGATCCGCTCCCCGGCGGCGAGGGCGAGCGCGGCGACGAGATACGTCTTGGCGCAGTGGGGGACGCTCGTGAGCCCCGCGTGGCGGCCCCGCGTGCGGGGTGCCTCGCCGGCCGGCCCGAGCCGGTCCGCGAGCGCCTCGAACGCGCCGGTCTCCGCGAGCAGCGGCGGGAGCGCGGAGAGATCCGGGATCCGGCGGCCGGGTCGGAGGGCCTCGCTGGCCTCGCGTGCCCCCGGCCGCCCCGAGGGGGTTCGCTGTGGCGCCGGCGGTCGGCCGCTCGTTCGTTCGGCCGCCTCGCGCGCGACCTCGACCTCGGCCTCCGCGCTCGCCCGGTCGAGATCGACGGCGTCGACCGCTGCCGCCTGCGCCGCCCGCCGCTCCGCCCAGTCGCGGGCGACCTTCTCGGCGACCCGCCGCTCGCGCGTGCCGCGGCCGCGCATCCGGTCGGCGAACGCGCGGTTGCGCCCGTCGCTCATGGAAGCGCCCGCCGCGGCGGCACGCGGACGCCGCCCGGCCACGATCCGTGCCATTCACGAACCCGGGTGGTACTCGGCGTGGTCACGATCGCCCGCGCCCCGCCGCCGCCGCGGGACCGCCTTCCTCGTCGGCGGGCCGTGTCTTGCGCCAGCCCGTGCGCGTCCGACGGATCCCCTTCTCGTCCGGCGGCCCGTCGACATCGCCCGGGGCCGCCTGGCGGTCCTCGTCCGCCGGTCGCAGCTCGAAGCCGTTGAACCGGTTCGCGGCCTTGCTCGTTCCCTCGCGAACCCAGGTCTCGACGGCATCCGCCCCCGCGTCGAGCAGCTCGGTCAGCCGCTGTCGCTCGTCAGGCCCGAACTGGCCGAGGACGTGGCCGCGCCAGCGGTGCGCGCCCTCGGGCTCGCCGATTCCCACCCGCAGCCGCGGGAACTTCTCGTTCGCCAGCTCGTCGATGATCGAGCGCAGCCCGTTGTGCGTGCCGGCGCTGCCGCCCTCGCGGAACCGGAGCCGCCCGAACGGCAGGGCGAGGTCGTCGCAAACGACGAGCATGTCGTGGATCGGGACGTGCTCCCGGGCGAGCAGCTTCCGGACGGCGATCCCGCTGTCGTTCATGTAGGTGAGCGGCTTCGCGAGCGTGACGTCGAGCCCGTTGAGCCGGCCCCGAACCACCCGGGAGGCGTCGCGCTCGCGGCCGCCCGACCAGCCGGCGCGATCGGCAATCCGGTCGAGCACGAGCCAGCCGATGTTGTGGCGGGTCTCCGCGTACTGCGTGCCCGGGTTGCCGAGCCCGACGATGAGCTTCACGCGTCCTCCGTGCGGTCGATGGTTCGTCGGCCGTCCGCGGCGTCTCGTGGGCTCGCGGGCGTGCCGAAGGGCCCGGCGGGATCACCCGACGGGCCGACCGGTGGATCGTATCGGAGGCCGGTGAGCGGTGCGCCGTCGCCGCTCAGCGGCCGGCGGGCGTCGAGAACGTCTCTCGGGCGACCGAGGCGAGGGCGGCAACGAACGTCGGGTCGTCGTTGAGCGAACGGATCCGCTCGAAGCGCAGCCCGGCCGACTCCGCCTGCTCGCGGGCGCCGACGTCGACGTCGTAGAGGATCTCGAGATGGTCGGCGAGGAACTGGACCGGGGCGACGACGACCGAACGATGGCCGTCCACGGCGAGCTCGGGCATGAGGTCGGCGAAGTCGGGCTTCATCCACTCGCCGGGCTCGTGGCCGGCGCTCTGCCAGCAGAACCGCCAGCGGTCCGGTCCGATGCCTGAAGCGGCGGCGACGAGCTCGGCCGTCTCCTCGAGCTGGCGCAGGTAGCCTGGCTCCTGCTCGGCGACGCGGCGCGGGAGCGAGTGCGCGGTCAGCAGGACCGGAACGCTGGACCGCTCGTCGGCGGGCAGGCGCTCGATCGCCTCGCGCACCCGCGAGCCGACGGCGTCGACGAACCACGGCTCGCGGTACCAGTCGCCGGCGATCGTGACGTTCGGCGCGTCCTCGCCGACGTCGGCCCGCGCCGCCTCGACCGCGCGGCCGTAGCCGCCCATGAGCAGCGGCGAGTACTGGGGCGACATCACGATCCCGACCGCCTCCCGAACGCCGGCCGCGGCCAGCTCGCGCAGCGCGTCGGCGATCGTGGGGGCGGAAAAGCGCATCGCCGCGCGGACCCGCCACCCGTCGCCGAGCGCGCCTTCCACCGCGGCCGCCTGCCGCCGCGTGATCTCCACGAGCGGGGACCCGCCGATGACGTCGTAGCGCCGGCGGAACTCCGTGAGCAGGTCGGGCTCGGGCGCCCGGCCGCCGCGGACGGCGGTCATGTAGCGCTCGACGTCCTCGAGCGACGAGGGCGAGCCGTACGTCATGAGGAGGACGCCGGTGGGGCGGTCAGGCGATGGCATGGGCGGCCTCCGGCGTGTGCGCTCCGGCCCCGGCGCCAGCGGCGGCGGTTCGGTCGTGGACGAAGGCGACGAGATCGCGGAGGCGAGCCGGATCCGCGTCGCGCGGCGCGGCCTCGCCGACGTTGAAGACGTGGCCGGGTCGCCCGGCGTTCGCGTCGAGGACGGCGGTGGCCCCGTCGGCCGCCTGGCGCCAGCCGGCCATGACGAGCGCCGGGTCGAGGTTCCCCTGGATCGCCTGTCGGTCGCCGAGCCGGTCACGGGCGCTCGCGAGCGATTGGCGCGAGTCGAGAGCGACGACCGTCGGCCCAGTCGCAGCAACGGCGGCGAGGATCGACGCCGAGCGGGCGACGTAGTGGACGGTCGGGACGTCGACCGCGGCGAGGATCCGGCGCGTGTACGGCGCGACGAACGCCTCGTACTCGAAGGCCGTCAGCGTCGCCGCCCACGTGTCGAAGAGCTGGAGGACGTCGGCGCCCGCCGCGGCCTGGGCACGGGCGTAGTCGATGCTCGCGACCGTCAGCCGGTCGAGGAGGTCGTGCCAGGTCCCGGGATCGGCGTGCATGAGGATCCGGGCCCGGATCTGGTCCCGCGAGGCGGCGCCGTCGACGAGGTACGAGGCGAGCGTGAACGGCCCGCCGAGGATGCCGACGATTGCCGCCCGCTCCCCGAGCGAGGCGCGGACGAGCCGGATCGACTCGAGGACGAAGCCGAGATCGGCGTCCGCATCGAGCGGGCGGAGACGACGGAGGTCCGCAGCTGACCGGATGGGACGCTCCACGACCGGGCCGGCCTCGGTCAGGTCGAGGCCGATCCCCAATGCCTCGACGAGCAGCATGATGTCGGCGAAGAGGACGGCCCCGTCCGTGCCGAGGACGTCGGCCGCGCCGGCGGCGACCTCCGCCGCGAGCGCGGGGGTCTTCGCGATCTCGAGGACCGAGTGGCGCTCGCGGAGAGCGCGGTAGGCCGGGAGCCGACCGCCCGCCTGGCGCATGAACCAGACGGGCGTCGCGTCGACTCGCTCGCCCCGGCACGCCGCGAGGAGCCGCTCGCGGCCCGTCACGCGGCAGCCCGCACGGCGCTGCGCTCGTGGACGAGGTCGACGAGCCGGGCGAGGTCGTCGTGGTTCGTCTCGGGCAGGACGCCGTGACCCAGGTTGAAGACGTGGCCGGGTCGACGGCGCGCGGCCGAGAGGACGGCATCGGCCGCGCGTTCCATCTCCGACCGCGGGCCGAGCAGCGCGGCGGGATCGAGGTTGCCCTGGATGCCTCCGCGGCCGATGCGCGCCCACGCATCGTCGAGCCGAATCCGCCAGTCGACGCCGATCATGTCGCCGCCGGCCGCCGCGATCTCCTCGAGGAAGCCGGCCGTCCCGGTCGTGAAGTGGATCGCCGGGACGCCCAGGCCGGCGATTGCCTCGAACACCCGGCGGGAGTGGGGCGCGACCCGGTCGCGGTACAGATCGGGCGACAGCGCGCCGGCCCACGAGTCGAAGAGCTGGACGGCCTGGACCCCGGCCGCGACCTGGGCCCGCAGGTACTCGATCGCGAGGTCGGCGAGGGTCGCGAGCAGGCGGTCGGCGACGCCCGGCCTGTCGAGCAGCAGCCGCTTGATCGCGGTCGCGTCGCGCGACGCGCGGCCGCCGGCGACGTATGCGGCGAGCGTGAACGGAGCGGCCGCGAAGCCGATGAGCGGGACGTCGAGCTCCGCGCGAAGAAGGCGGATCGCCGCGAGGAGGCCGGAGACCGACGTCTCGGGCTCGAACGGCCGAAGGCGCGCGAGGTCGTCTCGCGTCCGGATCGGCACGTCGATCACCGGGCCGACCCCGTCGACGATCCGGACCTCGATCCCGATCCCGGGCAGCGGGGTCGTGATGTCGGCGAACAGCACCGCCGCGTCGACCCCGAGGCGGCGGACCGGTTGGAGGGTCACCTCAGCGCAGAGGGCGGGGTCGGCGACGATCTCCTCGAGCGACGCGCGTGCCCGGATCGCCCGGTACTCCGGCAGCGACCGGCCGGCCTGGCGCATGAACCAGACCGGCGTCGCGTCGACCGGCTCGAGCCGGCAGGCGCGAAGGAATCGGTCGTTCACGCGCGGAAGGCTCGTTCGGCGGCGGCCGCGATCGCATCGAGCTCGGTCTGGCCGTGGGCGAACCCGGGGAACCAGGCCTCGAACGGCGACGGCGGCAGGAGCACGCCCGCGTCGAGCATCCCGCCGAAGAACCGGGCGTACGCGTCGCGGTCGGACGCCAGGGCCTCCGCCGCGTCGGTCGGGATGGTCGGGCGGAAGAAGACGGTCAGGAGCGGCCCGACCCTGGCGATCGCGACATCGCGCCGCCCCGCGCCGGTCGCGGCGTCGGCGAGGCGCTCCGCCAGCGCTTCGGCCCAGCCCTCCAGGGCGGCGTAGCGGTCCTCGCCCAGCTGTCGGAGCGTCGCCACGCCCGCGGCCATCGCCAGGGGATGCCCGGACAGCGTCCCCGCCTGGTAGACGGCCCCCTCCGGGGCGACGAGCGCCATGAGGTCGGCCCGCCCACCGTAGGCCCCGATCGGCATCCCGCCGCCGATGACCTTGCCGAGCGTCGTCAGGTCCGGTTGCACGCGGAAGCGACCCTGGGCGCCGCCCGGGCCGAGCCGGAAACCCGTGATCACCTCGTCGAAGACGAGGAGCGCCCCGTCCGCGCGGGTGAGCTGACGGAGATGCTCGAGGAAGCCCGGCACCGGGCCGATGACGCCGGCGTTCGCCACGACCGGCTCGACGACGACCGCCGCGATCCGGCCGGCGTGCTCGGCGAAGGCGAGCGTCGCCGCGGAGAGGTCGTTGAAGGGCAGCACGATCGTCGTCGCGGCCACGGCCGCGGGGACGCCCGCGCTGCCCGGGATCGCGAGCGTGGCGACCCCCGAGCCCGCCTCGACGAGGAGGCCGTCGCTGTGGCCATGGTAGGCCCCGGCGAACTTCACGACGAGGTCGCGACCGGTCGCGGCGCGGGCGAGTCGCACCGCGCTCATTACGGCCTCGGTCCCGGACGACGTGAACCGGAGGCGCTCGATCGCGGGCATCGCCGCGCGGATCGCCTCGCCGAGCTCGATCTCGAGCGGGTGGGTCGCACCGAGCGCGAAGCCACCCTCGGCCGCCGCGCGAACGGCAGCGACGACGGCCGGGTCGGCGTGCCCGAGGAGCGCGGCGCCCCACGACCCGATCAGGTCGAGATATCGCCGGCCGTCGGCGTCCCAGACGTAGGCGCCGCGGCCCTCGCGGAGAAGGATCGGCTCGCGTCCCACGGCTCGGAAGGCGCGGACGGGGCTGTTGACGCCGCCGGGGAAGAGCGCGTCCGCCCGCTCGCGGAGCTCGACCTGCCGGGTCCGCGCCGGCGCCTCGGCGGTCACGAGCCCGCCCCGAGCAGCGCGGCGATCTCGTCGAACGGCCGGGCGATCCCGAGCAGGAGCGGGGTGTCCCGGATCGTGGAGCGGCGCGAGTCGGTTCCCCGGAGCTCGCGGACGAGGTCGCCGAACGCATCGAGGTCGTCGGTCTCGTAGGCGACGACGAAGTCCTGGTCGTCGAGCCCGAACGAGTAGGCGAGCGCCTGGCGGACGCTCGGATACGACCGTCCGACGCGCATGTGCTCGTTCATCACGCCCTGCCGCGTCTCGCGCGCCTGGAGATACCAGTCGGTCGACTTCGTGAACGGGTAGACGACGACGTAGCGGCCGCGGCCCTCCCCGGTGAGGCCCGATTCCTGGTCCGACGGCTTCACGACGTACTGCGACGGCCCCATCCGACCGAGGAACGACTGGGTCACGGTCAGCCAGCCGCCGAGCGAGGTTCGGAGGAGGCGGGCGGCCGCGGTCTCGAGGGCGTCGACGCGCGACGCGGTTCGCCAGAGGAGGAGGTCCGTCCCCGGCTCGAGCCCGATCGACGAGTACACGAGCGATCGGACGCCGTCGCCGATCGCCTCGACATCCGCCTCGCAGAAGGCGTCGAGGTCCGCTCGTCGCTCGGCCAAATCGCGACGACGCCACTCGGGCGCGATCCCGAGGCCGAGTGCATGGATGAACGTTCCGCCGGCTTCGCTCACGACCGCTCCTCCCGAATCCAGGTCGCGAGGTCCGCGGCCGCGTAGGTGATGACGATGTCCGCGCCGGCCCGGGCGATCCCGGTGACGGCCTCGGTCACGCTCGCCCGCCAGTCGAGCCAGCCGCGCTCCGATGCGGCGGCGAGCATCGCGTACTCCCCGGAGACCTGGTACGCGGCGACCGGCAGGTCATGGGCGGCGCGCGCCGCGGCGACGAGGTCGAGCTGCGGCAGCGCCGGCTTCACGAGCAGGATGTCGGCGCCCTCAGCGGCGTCCAACGCGAGCTCCCGCCGGGCGGCACGCCCGTTCGCCGGGTCCATCTGGTAGCCCCGCCGGTCGCCGAACGCGGGGGCGCTGTCGGCCGCGTCCCGGAACGGGCCGTAGAAGGCCGAGGCGGCCTTCGCGGCGTAGGCCATGATCGCGGCCTCCGCTCGCCCGGCGGCGTCGAGCGCGGACCGGATCGCGGCGACCTGCCCGTCCATCATCGCGCTCGGGGCGACGACGTCGGCGCCGGCCTCGGCCTGGGAGACCGCGGTCCGGGCGAGCGCCTCGAGCGCGGCGTCGTTGTCGACGTCGCCGTCGGCCCGCAGCGGGCCGCAGTGGCCGTGAGCGGTGTACTCGCAGAGGCATGTGTCGGCGATCAGCACGAGCGGCAGCCCGGCGGCGCGGAGCCGCCGGAGGGCGACCTGGACGATCCCCTCCTCGATCCAGGCGCCGCTCCCCGCATCGTCCTTGTCGGCCGGCAGCCCGAAGAGGAGGAGGCCGCCGACCCCGAGCCCGGCCAGCCGCTCTGCCTCGCGTTCCGCCTCGTCGGGCGAGAGGCGCGACTGCCCGGGCAGGGACGCGATCGGATCGCGACCGCGCTCGCCGGGCCGGACGAACAGCGGCGCGACGAGCATCGACGGGTCGAGTCGGGTCTCGCGGACGAGGGCGCGGATCGTGGGACTCCGGCGGAGCCGCCGCGGCCGGTTGCGTGGTCCGAGCGGGTTGGGGCCGGCGGGCCGCGCCGGTGGGGACGTGTCGACGTCGGCGGGCGGATCGAGGACGGGCGTGGTCATGGTCGGACCTCGGCGAGGATGGGGCGGGCCGGCGAGGGCACGGCGGACGCGACGGCGTCGGCGACTGAGGCGGCGTCGGGCGAGCGCGCCTGGACGAGCGTCGCGAACCCGGCACGAGCCGCGGCGTCGGCCGTCGTCGGGCCGATGCAGACGACCGGGAGCGCCAGCAGGTCGGGCGCTCGGTCACCGGCGAGTGCGAGGAGACCCCGAACCCCCGACGGGCTCGCGACGACGACCGCGGCCGGCGAACGATCGAGCGCCGATGCGAGCGGCGACCGCGATGCGGCGGGCGCCTCACGCGTCTCGTACAGGACGGCCGTCGTGACGTCGGCGCCGCGTGCCCGGAGGGCGCGTTCGAGCCGGTCGCCGGCGAGGCTCCCGCGGACGACGACGAGCCGCTCGGACACCTCGATCGGGAGCTCGGCGGCGAGCACGCGAGCCTCGGGTTCCGACGGCCGCCAGACGTCCGCCGGCCGAAGCGGCGCGAGCGCCGCGACGGTCCCGCGCCCGATCGCCGCCCAGTGACGTGGCCGCGCCTCGATCCCGAGACGCGCGACGTGACGGGCGAGGCTGCGCGCCCCGGCCGGGCTCGTGACGACCGTCCGGTCGGCCGTCATCGCCGCCCGAACGGCGTCGTCGAGGTCGGCGGTCGGCCCGAGCGCCGTAATCTCGATCGCGGGCACGGGCAGG
>DASTSC010000304.1:0-14539 GCA_035760905.1 Candidatus Limnocylindrales bacterium
CTGATGACCGCCCACGTCGTCCACGGCGCGATCGATCCCGGGCTTCCGGCGACGCTCTCGCGGGCCGCGCTCGTCGACCTCGCCCGGATCGAGCTCGGCTTCCGCGGCCTCCTCGTGACCGACGCGCTCGTGATGGACGCGATCGCGCTCCACCGTCCCGTCGGTCAGGCCGCCGTGGAGGCGATCGTCGCGGGGGCCGACGTCGTCATGGCCCTCGACGCCGGCTGGCGCACGCTCGACGCGCTCGAATCCGCGGTCATCAACGGGACGATCCCGAGCCGGCGGCTGGCCGACGCGCTCGCCCGGGTGGCGGCCTTCGACGCGGCGGCCGCGGCCGCGCGCGCGCGGATGCCGCGCCGCGTCTCGGTCGCCCTCCATGGCCGGCTCGCGCGGCGGATCGCTCGCTCGTCGCTGACGCTCGTCCGCGACGACGCCCGACGCCTGCCGGTCCCCGCGGGCGCCCGGGTCGCCCTCGTCGACCTCGCCTCGGCGCGGCCGTCCCCGGTCGAGGATGACCGCGGCGAATCGACAGCACTCCGAGCGGCCGTCGAGGCCCGGTTCCCGGACGCCGCGTGCATCCGGGTCGAACCCCGGTCGGGCTTCGGCCTCGCCGAGGCGCTCGCGGCCGCTGCCGCCGCCGACACGACGATCCTCGCCACCCGCGACGCGTTCGCCTCGCCCGAGGCGCGGCTGGCGGTCTCGGCGCTTGGCGACGCCGGCGTCGTCCGGGTCGCGCTCCGGAGCCCGGCGGACCTGCTCCTCGAGCCGGCCTGCGCGACGGCCGTCGCGGCCTACGCCGATACCCCGGCGACGGCGGACGCGATCGTCGCCGCCCTCGTCGAGGGTCCGGCCGCGTTTCGGGGCCGTCTGCCGGTCCGTCTGTCGTCATCGGACGTCACCGCCGACGCTGGTGAAGCCGCATGAGCCCGCGAGCCCGCTCCCTCGCGACCGCCGGATCGGTCGAGGCTCCGGCGGCGAGGTCGGCGCCGAACGCGGCCGCCGGCTACCGCTTCACGGTCGTCGCCCACACCCATTGGGATCGCGAGTGGTACCTGCCCTTCGAGCAGTTCCGGATGCGTCTCGCCCGGACGATCGACGAGGTCGTCGAGGTCCTCGAGGCCGACCCTTGCTTCCGGTCCTTCACGCTCGACGGTCAGAGCGTGACCCTCGAGGACTACGCCGAGGTCCGGCCGCCGGATGCCGTGGAGCGGCTGCGACGCCTCGTGGCCGAGGGCCGGGTGATCACCGGGCCGTCGTACGTGCTGCCGGACGAGTTCCTCGCCGGCCAGGAGACGCTCGTCCGCAACCTCATCGCCGGCGCCCGCGTCGTCCGGGCCTGGGGCGGCAAGCCCATGGGCGTCGGCTATCTGCCCGACACGTTCGGTCACGTCGGCCAGCTGCCCCAGATCCTGCGCGGCTTCGGCCTCGACGCGTTCATCTTCTGGCGCGGTCTCGACGACCGCGGCAACGGCGTCGGCCTGGCCTTCGAGTGGCGGGCGCCGGATGGCACGAGCGTCACCGCGATCCGCCAGCTGGGCGGCTACGGCAACAGCTCGCAGATCGGCCGCTGGGCCCAGGGCGGCGTCGACCTGGTCGACGATCCCGAGGCGCAGCCGGATGCGGCGGCGGCCCGCTTCGAGCGGTTCCTGGCGGCGTGGCGCCCCGAGATCGAGCGGACCGGCGTCCGGGAGCTGCTGCTCTGCAACGGCTCGGACCACCAGCCGATCCACCGCCCGCTGCCCGACCTCGTCGAGCACGGTCGCGACGTCCACCCGAACCACGAGCTCGAGATCGGCTCGTACGACGAGTACCGGGCCCGGCTGCGCTCGGCCCTCGCCGAGCGCCCCCTCCCGATCGTCGAGGGCGAGCTCGTCGGGGGCCGCGACGCGCCGGTGCTCCGCGGCATCAACTCGGCCCGGATCTCCCTGAAGCAGGAGGCGGAGGCCACCGAGCGGGCGCTCCTCGTCGCAGAGTCGTTCGCCTCGCTCGCGCTTCTCGCCGGCCGCTACGCGGTCCCCGTCCACGAGCTCCGCCGGGGGTGGCAGGAGCATCTCCGGAACATGCCCCACGACTCGATCAGCGGCTGCTCGGTCGACGAGACCCACCGCGACATGCTCGGCCGGTTCGGGACGGCACGGCGGATCGCCGACCGCGTCGAGCGCGAGGCGCTCGCTGCGCTCGCGGGACGGGAGGCGCCCTGGACGTACCGGCCGCCGGTCGAGGCGTCGGTCAGCGTCGTCAATCCCCTCCCGAGCGCCCGCCGCGTCCTCGTCGAGCTGCCGCTCCCCGACGAGCTGGCCGAGGCCGAATCGCTCGTCGCGCTCCCGAGCTTCGCCCACGACGCGGCCGATCCGGCCGTCGTCGCGGCGGCGCTGCCGGCCCAACGGCTCCCGGCCCGCGAGGAAGGCTCGAGCGGCACGGCCCTCGTCGCCCTCGACCTCGACGGCTTCGGCGCCCGGACGGTCACGCTCGTCGCCGGGGGCTCCGCGGTCCCGGACCCGAGCGCGAGCGGCGGGGCACGGGTCGTCGCCGGCGACACGATCGAGAACGAGCACCTCCGCGTCACGCTCCACGCCGACGGCTCGCTCTCGGTCGTCGAGCTCGCGACCGGCCGCCGCCTCGAGCGGCTCAACGTCCTCGAGGACGAGGCCGACCGCGGCGACGAGTACAACTTCTGCCCGCTCGAGGGCGACCGGCCGCGCCGGCCCGACGCCCGGGCCGGGCGCGTCGTCGCCACGGCTCCCGGGCCGGTCGTCGCCGAGCTGACCGCCGAGCTCGCCTTCGAGCTGCCGGCGCGGCTGTCGCCGGATCGCCGCCGCCGGAGCGGTCGGGTGAGCTGTCCCGTCCGGGTCTCGGTCCGCCTCACCGCTGGTGTGCCTCGCGTCGAGGTCGAGACGGCGGTCGGGAACGCGGCGCGCGACCACCGCCTCCGGGTTCGCTTCGCCGCTCCCGGCGCGACCCACTCGACGCCCGTCCGGGCGGAGGGCCACTTCGACGTCGTCCACCGCCCGATGCGCCCGAACTGGAGCGGCGCGGCCTGGGTGGAGCCGCCGGCGTTCACCGCCCACACCGCCGGCGCGGTCGCGCTCGGCGACCTCGTCGTCGTCGGCCGCGGCCTCCCCGAGCACGAGGCCGTGCCCGTCCACCGCGGCGTCGATCTCGCGCTCACGCTCCTTCGCTGCGTCGGCTGGCTTTCCCGCGACGACCTCTCGACGCGACCCGGCCATGCCGGCCCGGGCATTCCCACCCCGGACGCGCAGTGCCTCGGGCAGCACACCTTCCGGTACGCGCTCGCCTTCGAGGCCGCACGGCTCTCCGACGCCGCTCTCTGCCGGCTCTCGGCCGACGCCCGGACGCCCGTCGGGGTCGGGCCGACCGGCGCCCTGACGGCCGGCCTCGTGGAGGTCGACGGCGACGTCGCGTGGGCGACTCTCAAGCCCGCCGAGGACGGCGACGGCGCGGTGCTCCGGCTCTACGCCCCCGGTGCGGGGACGCGGCTCGACGTTCGGTCGATCGCGAGCCTGACCGCTGCCCGGCTCGACGAGACGCCGACCCGCGAGGACCCGCTCGCCCCGCTCGAGGCCGGCGAGATCCGGACGATCCGACTCCGGCTCGACTGAGGGGCACGGCCCGCGCGCTTGCCTCCCCGCGCAAGAGGATCGTCAGTCCGGCGCGATCCCCCAGATCTGGCCGGTGAAGTCCTTGAGCAGCGGCCCCTTCTCCGCGTTGACGGGCACGTCCGGGAACGCCACCTCGTCGGCGTCCGCCGCCGGGACGATCCATTCGACGTGGTCGCGGTTGACGAGGACGGTGACCGCGTCGCGGAGCTGGCGGGCGCCGCCAGACACGTAGGCGATCCGGGCGTCGGTGATCGGGACCATCGGTCCGCGCCGGCGGACGGCGACGAGCGGATCGATGCCGACCTGGGCGTGGAGATAGCCCTCGACGAGATAGGGCCCGGCCTTCAGGCCGAGGGGGTGCTGGCGCGTCCGGACCCGCCGCTCCGACTTGCCCCGCGGACCGCTCGCCTCGACCGCCAGGAGCTCCTCACGGCGGACGACGACCTCGGCGGTCTCCGCGACCTCGCCGGAGTCGAGGCTCTCGGCGAGGACGTCGACGAGCACGTACTCCTCGTAGGCGTTGAGCATGTCGGTCAGCCGATCACCGGCGAGCCGGATGTGGCCGTAGAGACGGCAGTCCTCCGCGTAGGCGACGAACTCGACCTCGGGCGTCGGCTCGGCCTCCGCCCCGGGTTCGGCACCGGTCTCGGCGCCGGAACGAAGGAACCGAAAGCGGAGACGATCACGGACGACCTCGATCACGGACCCGAGGATGCCTGCCGGTCGACAACCGGGCCACGCGACCCTCGTACCGGGTGTGCGATCGGGCACCGGTGCGCGTTCGCACCGCTGCGGCGGGTACCAGGACCCTGGTGCCCGCCGGCACCGAGCGGGCAGGACCCGCGGTGGCCGCGCTCCGGCTCAACGTCCCGCGGCGAGGGCCTCGGCGAGGTAGCGGATCGCGACCGGATAGCGGTACTCGATCGAGCCGTGTCCGGCGTCGAACAGCTCGAAGCGGGGCTCCGGGCCGCCCGCCGCGGAGACCTCGCGCCGGAACGCGTCCGCGCCGAGGTCGAGGTGGTACTCGTCGCGCCTGCCCGCGTCGACGTAGACGGCCCGAAGGCCGGCGAGGGCGCTGCGGCCGTCCGCCGTCCGTGCCAACCGCACGGGATCCAGGCGCAGCCAGCGCTCCCACACGTCCGGGATGAGCTCGCCGGTCGTCGCCTCGAACGGGAGCCGGACCGTGCCGTCGGCGTCGGTCGAGTAGCAGGCGGCCATCGCGTACTGGTTGACGAGCGCGTCGTCGCCCTTCCTCGTGAACGCCGGCCGCGCCCGGAAATCCTTCCAGAAAGCCGCCCACGAACCGTCGTAGTCGTCGCGGAGCGCCCGTGCCGCGGGCCCGAACTCGGGCAGGTAGCAGATCTCGAACAGGGCGTCGCCGGCGTGGGTCGCGAGCGCCCCGAAGAGGTCGGGCCGGAGCATCGGCGTCACCATCGCCCCGTAGCCGCCCGAGCTCTTGCCGCTGATCGCCCGGTGATCGCGGTCGGCGAGCGTGCGGTACGTCGCGTCGACCCAGGGGACGATCTCGTCGCACAGGTAGGTGTGATAGCGGCCGGTGCCCGGCGAGTCGAGGAACTGCGAGCCGCCGTAGCTGGTCCAGCAGTCGACGAACACCACGAGCGTCGGCGGCGGGGCGTCCGGGCCCGCGAAGAGGGCGTCGACGAGCTCGACGACGTTCGGCCGGAAGGCGCTCCGGTTGCGCCACATGTCGAGCTGGCCGGTCATCCCCTGGATGAGGTAGACGACCGGGAAGCGCCCGTCCCGGTCGGTCTCGTAGGCCGGCGGGCGGTAGACCCAGACGGGTCGGGCCGCCGGGTCCCCGAGCGGGTTGTCGCGGAGGACCGCGCTCTCGACGACCGCCTCGTCGAGCCTGCCGGCGAGCGGCCGCCGCCACGGCGGCCCGAGCTCGGGAGGCGGCGTCGGGCTCAGCGCGTTCCCTCGAGGATCGGGCGGGCGGCGTCGGGGTCGTCGACGACGAAGGCGAACGTCGCCCGGTCGCCCCACCGGCCCAGGAAGAGGTGGCCGAGGACGTTGACGCCGGCGTCCGCGAGCGCCCGGCTGATCTCGGCCATGCCGCCCGGCCGATCGGGCACCTCGGCGAGGATCGATTCGCCCTCGACGAACGTGTAGCCGCCCTCTTCGAGGACGCGTCGCGTCGCGTCGTCGTCGGCGGTCGTCATGATCAGATGGCCGCTGTCGCCGATCCCGCCGCCACCGATGGCGCGGAGGTCGACTCCGCGGGCGGCGAGGGTCTCGGCGAGGTTCGCCAGCGACCCCGGCTCGTTCTTCAGCTGGACGACGAACTGGTTGGCCATGACCTCTCCCTCGGACTGCGGAGTGTAGCGACCGTCAGCGACCCGCCCGGATCGCCGCGGCCCGGCGATAGGCGGCGGCGTAGGCGGGGGCCGCGGAGCGATCCCAGGAGAAGTCGACGGCCATGCCGCGGTCGAGGAGGGCCTCCCAGCCGGCCCCATGGCCGTCGCCGCGGAGCGCGGCTGCGGCGGCGCATGCCGCGACGAGCCCGGCCGGGGTCGCGGCCTCGAACAGGAAGCCCGTCCCGGCCCCCGGCGCGGTCGCCTCGTCGACGATCGAATCGACGAGGCCGCCCGTGGCGTGGGCGACGGGCGGAGTGCCGTAGCGGAGGGCGATCATCTGGCCCTGGCCGGACGGCTCGAACCGCGACGGCATGACGAACAGGTCCGCGCCCGCGTAGATCCGGCGGGCCATCGCCCGGTCGAACGCCTCGTTGAGCCAGACCCGGTCGGGCCGGGCGGCCGCGAGCACCCGGAACGGCTCCGCGATCGCATGGTCGCCGGCGCCCTGGACGGCGATCCGTCCGCCGGCGTCGAGGAGGTCGCCGGCCGCTTCCGCGAGCACGTCGAAGCCCTTCTGGGGATCGAGCCGGCCGATCGCGCCGAGCACCGGCCCGTCGTCGTCGGGGTCGAAACCGATCCGGGTGAGCAGGTCCCGTCGGCAGGCCGCCTTCCCGCTGCGATCGGTCCGCGAGTAGGTGGCCGCAAGGGAGGCGTCGGTTGCGGGGTCCCAGAGCGTCGTGTCGAGGCCGTTGAGGATCCCGATGAAGCGATCGCCCTTCGCCGCGAGCGCGCCCTCGAGCCCGAAGCCGAAGGCGCTCGTGAGGGCCTCGACCGCGTAGGTCGGGCTCACGGTCGTGACGAGGTCGGCGTGCTCGACGCCGGCGCGGAGGAGATCGAGCCCGTCGGCGGCCGGCGGAACGAAGCGCTCCGCCGGGCCGAGCGCGAGCCCGCCGAGCCGGGAGCGCGGCACCCAGCCGTGGTAGGCGAGGTTGTGGAGCGTGTGGACCACGGCGACGTCGGCGATCGGGTCCTCGCCCGGCGCGGCGTCGCGGAGGAGCGCGATCGGCGCCGAGTGCCAGTCGTGGACGTGGACGAGGCCGACCGGCCGGCCCGCAGCGGCGTCCGCCCGCATCCCGGCGAGGGCGGCATGGCAGAGGAGGCCGAACCGCCAGCCGTTGTCCTCGTAGTCGCCGCCGCCCGGCGGGCCGTACAGCCCGTCGCGATCGAACGCCGCCGGGGCCTCCACGAGACGGAGCCGGTAGCCGTCGGCCTCGAACGAGACGAGCCCGACCTCCGACGCGCCGTCCGCCGACGTGGGGTCGGCGACCGTGACCACCTCGCGATCGCCCTCGGCACAGTCGACGATCCCCCGGTAGCGCGGCAGGTAGACGTCGACGAGACCGTCGATCCCGGCCGTCGCGCCGAGCCGGCCGAGCGCCCGGGCGAGGGCGTCGACGACGTCGCCGAGGCCGCCCGTCTTCGCGAACGGCTCGCATTCAGCCGCGACGAACGCGATCCGCATCGAGGCCGATGGTATGCGGCCGGTCCGCTCCCGGGCGCAGGCGCAACGAACGAGCCACCGGCGCGCCGATATCATCGGCCGCCAGATGCACTCATCGGTCCGCGTCCCGACGCTGCCGGGCGCGCCCTTCCGCGTGCCGCCGCAGCTGGAGGGACTGCGCCGGCTCGCCTACAACCTCTGGTGGAGCTGGCACCCGGCGGCACGGGAGCTGTTCAACCGGGTCGACGCCACGGCCTGGTCGCGCTATCGCAACCCGATCCCGGTCCTCGCCGGCGTCACCGGCTGGTCCGAGCTGCTCGACGATCCGGGTTTTCTCGCGGAGTACGAGTCGATCCTCGGCGAGTTCGACCGCTACATGGCCGATGGCCGCGACCACTGGTTCGCCCGGCGCTACGCCTCCAGGATCGACGGGCCGGTGGCCTACTTCTGCGCCGAGTACGGGATCGCGGAGGCGCTCGGGATCTACTCCGGCGGGCTCGGCGTCCTCGCCGGCGACCACACGAAGGCGGCGAGCGACCTGGCGCTGCCGCTCGTCGGCGTCGGGCTCCTCTACCGCAAGGGCTACTTCCGCCAGACGATCGACGCGGACGGACACCAGGAGCACGCCTACCCCGACTACGACGTCAACCGCCTGCCGCTCCTCCGCGTCCAGGGACCCGATGGCGGACCGCTCCAGGTCGAGGTCGAGCTTCCCGGCCGAACCCTCGTCGCCGCGGTCTGGGTCGCCCAGGTCGGCCGGGTCCCGGTGCTCCTCCTCGACACCGACATCCCGGAGAACCCTCCTGCGGACCGGCCGATCACCCACATCCTCTACGTCCGCGGCCGCGAGATGCGGCTCCACCAGGAGCTCGTGCTCGGCGTCGGCGGCGTTCGGGCGATCCGCTCGCTCGGGATCGAGCCCGCGGTCTGGCACCTCAACGAGGGTCACTCCGCGTTCCTCCTCGCCGAACGAACCCGGGAGCTCGTCGCGCGTGGCACGAGCCTCGACGACGCCTGGGCGGACGTCCGACGCAACTCCGTCTTCACGATCCACACGCCCGTCTCGGCCGGCAACGAGCGCTTCGACGCGTCGCTCGTCGAGCGCGTGGCCGGTCCGCTCTTCGACGGCGACGGCCGTCCCGGCACCGGCGGCGTCCCCGTCGCCCGGATCCTCGAGCTCGGGCGGGGCACCGACGAGGACCCGAGCCAGTGGGACATGACCGCGTTCAGCCTTCGACTGACGAACGGCGCGAACGCCGTCAGCCAGCTCCATGCCGAGACCGCGAACGCGACCTGGAGCTCGACCGCGCCGCGGCCGATCCTCGGCATCACGAACGGCGTCCATGCCCCGACCTGGCTCGGCCGGCCGATCCGCGAGCTCTACGAGCGCCACCTCGACGTCGGCCTCGCCACGGCCGAGGAGCGGGCGGAGGACGGCGCGATCTGGGAGCGGCTCGAGCGGCTCCCGGTCGACGCGCTGTGGCACGCCCACGAGCGACAGAAGCTCGAGCTCTCGATCTTCGCCCGGGGCCGGTTGCGGATCCAGTTCGCCCGCCACGGCGAATCGCCGGCGGCGCTCGCCGAGCTCGATCGGCTGCTCGACCCCGGTGTCCTCACGATCGGCTTCGCCCGCCGCTTCGCGACGTACAAGCGAGCCCAGCTCCTGTTCAGCGACGTCGACCGCCTGGCGCGTCTGCTCTGGAACGAGGACCGCCCCGTCCAGATCGTCTTCGCCGGCAAGGCCCATCCGGCCGATCGGCCGGGCCAGCAGGTGATCCAGGAGATCTTCGCCCGGACCCGGTCGAGCCAGCTCCGCGGGCGGGTCTTCATCCTCGAGGACTACGACATCCGGATCGCCCGGTTCCTCGTCCAGGGCGTCGACGTCTGGCTCAACAACCCGCGCCGGCCGCTCGAGGCGTCCGGGACGTCCGGCATGAAGGCGGCGATGAACGGGATCGTCAACGTGAGCGTCCTCGATGGCTGGTGGGACGAGGGCTGGGACGGGACGCAGGGCGGCAACGGCTGGGCGATCGGCGGGCGCGAGACGAACCCCGACGAGGGCGCCCAGGACTGGACCGACGCGCAGGATCTCTACCGGATCCTCGAGGACGAGGTGGTGCCCTGCTTCTACGACCGCGACCGCTCGGGGGTGCCGCGGAGCTGGGCCGAGACGATGCGCCGCTCGATCACGAGCACGATCTGGCGGTTCTCGACGACGCGGATGCTCTCCGAGTACGCCGAGCAGCTCTACCTCCCGGCCGCGGGCCAGGCGGCGGTCGCGCCGGCCCGGGAACCCGTGGTGACCGAGGCCGGCTGAGCGGCGTGCCGGCCGAGGGAGACGCGGCGCCCGAGCCGAGCGTTTCGTTCGCGCTCGTCATCCACAACCACCAGCCGATCGGCAACTTCGGCTGGGTGATCGCGGACGTGTTCGAGCGGGCGTACGCGCCGATGGTCGAGGCGTTGCGGCGCCATCCAGCCGTTCGTGCCTCGCTCCATTACTCGGGTCCGCTCGTCGAGTGGCTCCGGGCGGAGCGGCCGACATTCCTCGACGCCGTCGGCGAGCTCGTCGGCCGGGGCCAGGTCGAGATCGTCGGCGGCGGCTGGTTCGAGCCCATCCTCCCGTCGCTCCCCGAGCGCGATCGGCTCGTCCAGCTCGAGCGGATGTCGGACGAGCTCGAGAGGACGTTCGGGCGACGGCCGGCCGGAGCCTGGCTCGCCGAGCGGGTCTGGGAGCCGTCGCTGCCGGTCGCGCTCGCGGCCGCGGGCTACCGCTGGACGATCGTCGACGACGAGCACTTCCGCGCGGCCGGGCTGCCCGACGACGCGGCCTGGTCGGCCCGGTTGACCGAGGACCAGGGCCGGACGGTGACGCTGTTCGCGACGGACCAGGGCCTTCGGTACGCGATCCCGTTCGCGGACGTCGACGTCGCGATCGAGCGGCTGCGCGGTCACGCCACCGCCGGGGGGCGGCGTCTCGGGATGCTCGGCGACGACGGCGAGAAGTTCGGCGCCTGGCCGACGACCTGGGAGCACTGCTGGGGCGAAGGGCGCTGGATGGAGCGGTTCCTCGACACGCTCGAGGCGGAGCGCGGCTGGCTCCGGACCGTGACGCCCTCGGACTGGCTCGACGAACGCGGCGTCGACGGGCGTGTCTACGTGCCCACCGCCACCTACACGGAGATGACCGAGTGGGTCCTGCCGCCCGAGGAGGCGACCGCGTTCCATGGGCTCCTCCAGCGAGATCGCGAAACCGGCCGGGCGGAGGCGCGCTGGATGCGCGGCGGGTTCTGGCGGAACTTCGCGCTGAAGTACCGCGAGGTCAACGACCTCCACAAGCAGATGCTCCGCGCCTCGGCGAAGGTCGCGGCGATGCCGCCCGGGCCCGCCCGTGACGCCGCGACGGACGAGCTGGGACGCGGCCAGTCGAACGACGCGTACTGGCACGGGCTCTTCGGCGGCGTCTACGTCACGCACCTCCGGGTGGCCACCTTCGAGCACCTCATCGCCGCGGAGGACCTCGCCGATTCCGCCCGCGCCGCGGAGGGCGGGCTCGAGAGCGGCATCGTCCGTGACCTCGACCTCGACGGCCGTTCCGATGTCCTGCTCGCGACCGACGGCCAGGTCGTCGCGGTGACGCCGGCCGAGGGTGCCGGGATCGGTTCGTGGGACGTTCCGGCCGCGCGCCACCCGCTCCTCGCGGTCATGCGACGCCGCCGCGAGTCGTACCACGCGGCGATGCTCGAGGCGGCCGCGGCGACGTCGGACCCGGAGCGCGGGCGGTCGGGCGAGGCTGGCGAGCGCGCCGGCGCGGACGGCGTCACCTCGATCCACGAGATCGTCGCGCTCAAGGTGCCGAACCTCGCCGAACGCCTCCATTACGACCGCTACGAGCGCCGTTCCGGGCTCGTCCACCTCCTGGCCGCCGAGGTGGATGCGCCGACCTTCGCGACGGGCGACTTCGACGAGCGCCTCGACGCCGTCGATGGCCCGTTCGAGCTCGTCGACCTCTCGCCCACCCGCCTCGTCGTCGCCCGTGACGCCCGGGTCCGCCTCGACGACGGGACGTGGGGACGGCTGCGGCTCGAGCGGACCCTCCGGATCGGCGGCGGCCGGCTCGACCCGTGGCTGGAGGTCGAGGTCCTCGCGACGAACGGCGGCAACGGCGCGATCAGCGGACGCCTGGCGGTCGAATGGAACCTCATGCTCCTCGGCGGCGGCTCGAACCCCCAGGCCTGGTGGGAGGTCGCGGGCGATCGGCTGCCCCACGACGGTCGGACGACGGCCGATCGAGTGCGTCGCCTTCGGCAGGGCAACGACTGGCTCGGCCTGACGATCGAGACGACGGTGACCCCGGCCGCGGACGCCTGGATCGCCCCGATCGAGACGATCTCGAACTCCGAATCCGGGTTCGAGGCCGTCTACCAGGGCAGCTGCCTCGTCCTCTCCGTGCCAGTCGCGCTCGGCCCCGACGAGGCCGCCGGGCTCCGCGTTCGCCACGGGGTGGCCTGTGCGATCGATCGCCGGGTCGGAGCGGCCGCGTGACGCGCCCGCGGCTCGTCGTCCACGGCCACTTCTACCAGCCGCGCCGGGCGGATCCGTTCAGCGGCCGCGTCCCGCCCGAGCCGTCGGCGGCGCCGTATCCGGACTGGACCTCGCGGATCGACGCCGAGTGCTACCGGCCGAACGCCGAGCGCGAGAACTTCGCCCGGATCAGCTGGGACCTCGGGCCGACGCTCGCCGACTGGCTCGCGGCGAACGATCCGGAGACCTATCGGCGGATCGTCGCCCAGGACGCGGGCCTGCCCGGCTCCGGCTCGGACCCGGACTCGGGCTCCGGCTCCGGCTCCGGCTCCGGCTCCGGCTCCGGCTCCGGCTCCGAGACGGGCATGGCCCAGGGCTACCACCACGCGATCCTGCCGCTCGCGTCGCCGGCCGACCGGCGGACCGAGATCCGCTGGGGCCTGCGCGACTTCGAGCTGCGGTTCGGTCGCCGGCCGGCGGGGCTGTGGCTGCCCGAGACCGCGGTCGACCGCCTGACCCTCGCGATCCTCGCCGACGAGGGCGTCACCCACACGATCCTCGCCCCGTGGCAGGTTGCGGAGCGAAGTGACTCGCGGCAGCCGTACCGGATCGAGCTCGGCAACGGCCGATCGGTCGTCGCGGTCGTCTACGACGGCCCCCTCTCGTCCGCGGTCAGCTTCGACCCGGCGGCGACGCAGGACGCGGACCGGTTCGCCCGGGAGCGGGTCCTCCCCCGGTTCGGAGCGCTCCCGGCGGAACCGGTCGCCGCCTCGCCGACGCTCGTGGTCGCGACCGATGGGGAGCTGTACGGCCACCACCAGACGTTCCGCGACCTCTTCCTCGAGCGCCTGACCGCGCCCGCGGCGGACGTCGCCGACCGCGGCTTCGACGTCGTCGACCTCCACGCCGTCCTCGGATCGATCGACCCGGCCGGGCTGCCGGTCGCCGACGTCGTCGAGCGGACGAGCTGGAGCTGCCATCACGGCGTGCTCCGCTGGGCCGGCGATTGCGCGGACGTCCCGGACGGCCGCTGGAAGTGGCCGCTCCGCCATGCCTTCGACCGGCTCGCCGGCGGCGTGGACGCCCTCATCGACGACGCCTTCCGCGCCCTGCCGGGGTCGCCGGCGCCGCTCGCGGCCCGGGATCGCTACGTCGACGTCGTCGCGGGCGCCGCCGAGGCCGATCGGTTCGCCTCCGAGCAGCTGCCGGACGGCTCCGAGGACGACCGGCGACGGTTGCTGACGCTCCTCGACGCCGCCCGCTGGCGCCTGGCGATGTACGCCTCCGACGGCTGGTTCTGGGAGGACCCGGAACGCGTCGAGACGCGCCAGGTGATGCGGGCGGCGGCCCGCGCCGTGCGACTCGTCGACTCCGAGCTCGGGACCCGGCTCGAGGCCGCGCTCGTCGACGACCTGCGGGCGCTCGTCTCGCCCTCGACGGGCCGCGACGGGTCCGCCATCTATCGCTCCGCGCTCGAGGAGGCCGACCAGCGGCCACCCGCCTGACCGGACGGTCCCCGGCGCGATCGGCACGGCGATCAAGGAACCTTCATCCCGACTTGGTGGGACCCGGGCGCGGGATTGGTAACAATGCCGGCAGTGGGCCCGAAGGGGCGCCCGCGCACAGGGAATCGATCACGCACCATGGGCAACTTCACGAACACCATCAAGACGTGGACGCTGATGGCCACCCTGGCCGCCATCCTCGTCTTCGTCGGCGGGCTCCTCGGCGGCCGGACCGGGCTCGTCGTGGCGCTCGTCTTCGCCGTCCTCATGAACGGCTTCGTCTACTGGTCGAGCGACACGCTCGCGCTCAAAGCGAACGGCGCCCGCCCGCTCGCTCCCGGCGAGGAGCCGCGGGTCGAGCGGATCGTCGGGATGCTCGCCCGTCAGGCCGGCCTGCCGATGCCGAAGCTCTACCTCGTCGACCGGCCCGAGCCGAATGCCTTCGCGACCGGGCGCGACCCGAACCATGCCGCCGTCGCCGTGACGACCGGGATCCTCGAGCTCATGGACGACCGCCAGCTTGCGGGCGTCCTCGCCCACGAGCTGAGTCACGTCAGGAACCGGGACACGCTCATCGGCACGATCGCGGCCACCATCGCCGGCGCGGTCAGCTTCCTCGCCCAGATGGCCCAGTTCCAGCTGATCTTCGGTGGCCGTGACGACCGCGGCGGGAGCGGGATCGGCGCGCTCGTCGCGATCATCCTCGCCCCGATCGCGGCGCTCATCGTCCAGCTCGCCGTCTCCCGGTCGCGCGAGTACCAGGCGGACCGGTCGGGCGCGCTGCTCACGCACGACCCCGAGGGCCTGGCCCAGGCGCTCGAGCGACTGGGCACGGCCACGAGCCGTCCGACGATGCCGTTCGGCTGGGGCCGGCGGGGGATGCCGGGTCGCGCGCCGGCGCCGCAGCCGGAGCCGGCGCTCAACCCCGCCTTCGCCCACCTCTACATCGTCAACCCGCTCAAGGGCTCGGACGTGGCGTCGCTCTTCGCGTCGCACCCGCCGATCCCCGACCGGGTGGCGCGGCTCCGGAGGCTGGCCCAGTTCGGACAGTAGCCCCGCAGAAGGTCAGGCCGGGCC
>DASTSC010000305.1:0-11210 GCA_035760905.1 Candidatus Limnocylindrales bacterium
GACGGGCGGGTCGCGGGCGTCGTGCGCCAGCAGGACCTGCTCAGATACGTGGCCGAGTCGTTCCCCGAGGAGCTGCTCAACCTGCCACCCCGACCGCACCAGACCCTCGAGGAGACCGAAGGGGCGTGACGACCACCGAACGCGCGCACGACGCGCCGATCCGCGAGCTCGAGCGGGTCACGATCCGTTTCGCCGGCGATTCCGGCGACGGCATGCAGCTCACCGGAACCCAGTTCACCCGAACGGCCGCCGTCTTCGGCAACGACGTCAGCACGTTCCCCGACTTCCCCGCCGAGATCCGGGCGCCGGCGGGCTCGCTGCCGGGCGTCTCGGGCTTCCAGATCAGCTTCGCCTCCACCGACATCCACACCCCCGGCGACGCCCCGGACGTGCTCGTCGCGATGAACCCGGCGGCGCTCAAGACGAATGTCGGCGACCTCCCGGCGGGCGGCGCGCTCATCGTCAACACCGACGCCTTCACCCAGCAGAACCTCAACAAGGCCGCCTACGCCTCGAACCCGCTGACCGACGGCTCGCTCAAGCAGTACACCGTCTTCGAGATCCCGATCACGACCCTCAACGAGCGGGCCCTCGAGGGGCTCGACATGACCTCGAAACAGAAGGACCTGACGAAGAACTTCTTCGCCCTCGGGATCATGTTCTGGCTCTACGAGCGCTCGATGGACCCGACGCTCACCTGGATCGACCAGAAGTTCGGCGCCCGGCCGGTCATCGCCGAGGCGAACAAGCGGGCCCTCAATGCCGGCTACGCCTTCGGCGAGACGACCGAGATCTTCCACACCCACTACCGGGTCAAGCCCGCGCACCTGCCGCCCGGGAAGTACCGGAACATCACCGGCAACGAGGCGACCGCGCTCGGCTTCCTCGCCGCGTCGAAGCTCGCGAAGCGGGATCTCTTCTACGGCTCCTATCCGATCACCCCGGCCTCCGACATCCTCCACCAGCTCTCCGGCTACAAGGCCTTCGGAGTGAAGACGTTCCAGGCCGAGGACGAGATCGCGGCGATCGGCTCGGCGATCGGGGCGAGCTACGGCGGCGCGCTCGGGATGACCGGCACGTCCGGGCCCGGGATGGCCCTCAAGAGCGAGGCCCTCAACCTCGCGGTCATGGTCGAGCTGCCGCTCGTCGTCATCGACGTCCAGCGGGCCGGGCCCTCGACCGGGATGCCCACGAAGACCGAGCAGTCGGACCTCCTCCAGGCGATGTTCGGGCGGAACGCCGACTCGCCGGTGCCGGTCGTCGCCCCGGCGACGCCCTCGGAGTGCTTCGACTACGCGATCGAGGCCTGGCGGATCGCCCTCAAGTACATGACCCCGGTCGTCTACCTCTCCGACGCGTTCCTCGCCACGGGCGCCGAGCCGTGGCGGATCCCGGACGTCGCCGACCTGCCCTCGATCGGCCGCCCGAACGCGAGCCGCGACGACGGGCCGTTCATGCCCTACGCCCGCGACCCCGAGACGCTCGCCCGGCCGTGGGCCGTGCCAGGAACGGCGGGCCTCGAGCACCGGATCGGCGGCCTGGAGAAGGCCGACATCACGGGCAACGTCAGCTACGACCCGGAGAACCACCACCTGATGCAGACGCTCCGGGCCGAGAAGGTCGCCCGGATCGCCGACGACATCCCCGACCTCCAGGTCTTCGGCCCAGCCGAGGGCGACCTCCTCATCCTCGGCTGGGGCTCGACCTACGGGGCGATCCGGAGCGCGGTCGAACGGCTCCAGGCCGCCGGCCGGAGCGTCGCCCACGCCCACCTCCGGCACGTCAACCCGTTGCCGCGGAACACCGAGGATGTCCTGCGGAGCTTCCGCCGGGTGCTCCTGCCCGAGATCAACCTCGGCCAGCTCCGGCTCCTGCTCCGCGGCCGCTTCCTCATCGACGTCGCCGGCTTCAACCTCGTGCGCGGCAAGCCCTTCCGGATCGCCGACATCGAGGCGGAGGCCCTGAGAATCCTCGCGGAGCGCTGAACATGACCACCCCGACCGAACTCCCCGTCCTCACCCGGAAGGACTTCGTCTCCGACCAGGACCCGCGCTGGTGCCCCGGCTGCGGCGACTACTCGATCCTCGCCCAGACCCAGAAGGTGATGCCGGACTTCGGGGTGCCGAAGGAGAACATCGTCTTCATCAGCGGGATCGGCTGCTCCGGCCGCTTCCCGTACTACATGAACACGTTCGGCTTCCACACGATCCATGGTCGGGCGCCGACGCTCGCGACCGGGCTCAAGGCGGCCCGGCCCGACCTCATGGTCTGGGTGATCACGGGCGACGGCGATGCGCTCTCGATCGGCGGCAACCACGTCCTCCACTCGATGCGTCGCAACGTCGACATCCGGCTGGTGATGTTCAACAACCGGATCTACGGCCTGACGAAGGGCCAGGCGTCGCCGACGTCCGAGCTCGGCAAGAAGACGAAGTCCACCCCGGTCGGCACGATCGACTACCCGGTTCAGCCCCTGACGGTCGCGCTGGCGGCCGAGGCGACCTTCGTCGCCCGCTCGGTCGACACCCACACCGAGCACATGCAGCAGACGATGGAGCAGGCCGGCCGGCACCACGGCTCCGCCTTCGTCGAGGTCCTCCAGAACTGCAACATCTTCAACGACGGGGCGTGGCGGGACTTCACCGACCGCGACGTGCGCGAGGATCGGATGCTGTTCCTCGAGGACGGCAAGCCGATGATCTTCGGCAAGAACCGGGACAAGGGGATTCGCCTCCGCGGGCTCCATCCCGAGGTCGTCCAGCTCGGCGACGGCGTGACCGAGGACGACCTGCTCGTCCACGACGAGACCGCGGACGACCCGTATCTCGCACTCATCCTGTCGCGGATGTGGTGGCCCGACTTCCCGGTCCCGGTCGGCATCTTCCGGCGGGTCGAGCGGCCGACCCACGATGCGTTGATGACCGAGCAGATCGACCAGGCGATCGCCTCGCGCGGCGACGGCGACCTCGCGAAGGCGCTCAACAGCGGGGAGACCTGGACGGTCGACTAGGCGCCACGGCGGCACTCGCAGCGGGAGGGCTACGGATGCGGTGTCCGGTCTGCGGGCACGAGAACCTCGAGGGCGACGACAGCTGCGCGAACTGCGGAGCCAGCCTCTGGACCGTGGACACGCCGACGCAGGCCGAGTCGTTCACCGGGCGACTCCTCGGCGAGCACCTCGACGCGCTCGGCGCAACGGAACCGCTCACCGTCGAGGCCGATCTGTCGGTCGAGGCCGCGCTCGCGCGGATGCGCGACGCCGCCACCGATTGCGTCCTCGTCGTGAGCGGCGACTCCCTGGCCGGGATCTTCACCGAGCGGGATGCCGTGCTCAAGCTCGCGGGCAAGTCGCTCGCCGGCGTGGCCGTCCGGGCCGTGATGACACCCGATCCCGTCGTCCTGCGGCCTGACGACAGCCTCGCGGTGGCCATCCACAAGATGGCCGTCGGCGGCTTCCGGCACATCCCCGTCGTCGACGGCGACAGGCCCGTCGGGGTCGTTGGGGCGAAGGACGTCTTCGATCACATCCTCGCCCTCGAGGACTGATCTCGTGGCTCGCGTCGCGATCCTCGCCGACGATCTCATCTGGCAGACACGCCTCGTGGATGCGGCGAAGGCCGCCGGTGCCCAGGTCGACCGGGCGAAGACGGCGCGTGAGCTCGACGCCGCGCTGGCCTGTGCCGACGCCCTCGTCGTCGACCTGACCGCCCGCAACTACGACCCGCTCGCGGCGATCCGCCGGGCCGGCGAGGTTCGGCCCGGCATCCGCATCCTCGCCGTCGGACAGCACGACGACCAGGCGCTCCGGCGGCAGGCGTTCAGCGCCGGCGCCGAGCGCGTGCTCGCCTACCGCAAGCTCTTCGAGGATGGCCCGGCGACGCTCGGGCGCTGGCTCGGCGGCTGATGCCGGTCAGCGCGGCGCGCCCGACGATCCCCACCGAACGGTTCGCCGCCCGGCTCGCCGCGGCCCAGGCGGCAGCCGCCGAGGCGGGGTTGGACGCGCTCCTCGTCGGGGTCGGGCCGGACCTGCGGTACCTCGCCGGCTATCGGGCGATGCCGCTCGAGCGGCTGACCCTGCTCGTCGTCCCGGCGGCCGGCCGCCCGCGGCTCGTCGTCCCGCGGCTCGAGGAGGATCCCGCGCGGCGGTCGGCGGCCGGAGCGGCCGGCCTCGTCGACATCGTCGCCTGGGACGAAACCGACGACGCGTCCGCGCGCGTTGCCGCGATCGTCGCCGAGGCACGGAGCGGCCCCATTGGCGACCTGGCGGTCTCCGACACGCTCTGGGCGCTCCATCTCCTCCGACTCCAGGCGGCGCTGCCGGACGCCCGGTTCTCGCTCGGCTCCGCGGTCACGAGCCCTCTCCGGATCGTGAAGGATGCGGCCGAGATCGAGCTCCTGCGGCTCGCTGCCGAAGCCGCCGACCGCGTGGTCGAGCAGATCGCATCGGGGCCGCTCGTCGGACGGACGGAGATCGACGTCGCCCGCGAGGTTCGCGACCGGCTCGTCGCCGAGGGCCACGAGAGCGCCGAGTTCGCGATCGTCGCTTCGGGGCCGAACAGCGCCTCGCCCCACCACGAGCCGGGCGAGCGCGTCATCGCCGCCGGGGAGCCGATCGTCCTCGACATCGGCGGCCTCCTCGGCGGCTACGCCTCGGACATCACCCGGACGATCTGGGTGACCGGCGGCGACCCGCACCGCGGTCCGGACGACGACTTCCGGCGGATCTTCGCCGCCGTCCGCCAGGCGCAGTCCGAGGCGACCGCGGCGGCCCGACCCGGGGTGCGCGCCGAGCGCGTCGACGAGGTCGCCCGCTCGATCATCGAGGAGGCCGGGTTCGGCGACCGCTTCATCCATCGGACCGGGCACGGGATCGGGCTCGAGGCCCACGAGGAGCCGTACGTCGTGGCCGGCAACGAGACGCCGCTCTCGGCGGGCATGGCCTTCTCGATCGAGCCCGGGATCTACCTCGAGGGACGCTATGGCGTCCGGCTCGAGGACATCGTCGTGTGCACCGCGAACGGGCCGGTCGCGCTCAACCGGGCCCCGCTCGACCTGCACGTCGTCGCCGGGTAGGACCGCCGTCAGGGACGGCTCGACCGGGACCGCCTCCGGGACGGGTTATCATCCGCGAAAGGCTCTCATCCTGGCCTCACCAGCGGAACCCGAGCCGAATGTCTGGACACCTTTCACGGCGCAGCTGCGCCGCCACCCTCGCCGGACGGTCGACGGCCGTTCGAACCGCCGCCTGATGGCCCCGCGACATCGCGAGGGCCGCGGCCGCCATGGCGGAAGCCGGCCGGCGGCACGATCGTTCTCCGCGCACGCGCCACACGAGGCGCGGCGCCGGACGATCGCCGACACGAGCGGCACGAGCTCCTCGGTGCGACCCGGCGGGGACGAACCGGTCGCCGGGACGGAGGAACCGGTCGCCCCGATCGAGCGACCCACGCCGCTGCTTGTCGATCCCGGCGCGACGGCGGAGTCGTCGCCGATCGACAGCCCAGCGGGGGAGCCCGCGACCCAGCCGCACGCCGCCGCGCCGGCGTCTCGAGCGGGCGCCACGCCCGCCCAGCTGCGGCGGTTCATCAAGAGCCGTCCCTACGTCCCCCTCCACGAGCTCCGCCGCCGGTTCGGTCTCAACGGCCACGAGGACGACGTCGTCTGCATCGACCTGCCCGAACGGCGGGTCTGGGTCGGGCTTCCCGCCGACGAGGGCCGGATGCTCGCCGAGCTCGTCCGCCAGGGCGAAGTCGGCTGCGAGCTCTCGATCGATCCCGCCTCGCCGGTCGTCGTCGGCGTCTTCCCGATCCGGCCGGTCGCCCTCGGCCGGAGCGCGCCGCCCGCGCCGCCCGCCGATCAACAGGCAGGCTCACTGCCCACCGGCTAGCGGGGGACGGCTCACACCAGCACGCCCTCGTGCTCGAGCAGCCGGCGCTTGAGCTCGACGAGGGCCGCGCGGTCGTCGGACCAGGACCCGCCGTAGCCGCCGATCGTTCCGTCGCCGGCGATCACGCGATGGCAGGGGATCGCGAGACCGACCGGGTTGCGACCGACGGCACCGCCCGCAGCCCTCGCCGCTCGCGGCGACCCGGCCGACCGCGCGACCAGCCCGTAGCTCGCCGTCGTCCCGATCGGGATGCGGGCGACGGCGGCGAGGACGCGTCGATCCCAGTCGCTGACGCCGACGAGACCGACCGGCGCGCGCCAGCCGTCGAAGGCCGGCCCGTCGGCGACGTACCGGTCGACGTCGTCGAGGGTCGCGCGGAGGACACCCGCCACCTCCTCGGGAGCGCGGGCGAGGGCGACGACCGGGCGGGCCGTCCGCCGGCCGACCGAACGCACGACGACGGATTCGTCGGCGAGGAGCGCGATCGCGTGGACGGCGTCGAACCCGGCCGCGACGACGGCCGGGCCCCAGGGTGTCGCGGCCGACGCGATGGCGATCGGCAGTGGCCCGGAGCGGGCGACGGCGTCCACGATCGGATCGTAGCCGCCACCCGGGCGGCGTCAGCTCACGTGCGGGGGTCAGTTGAGCCGAACGGGCCGGGAGAGCAGGACCGGCTGCCGGCCGGCGGCCGTCGACCACCAGAAGACGAGCAGCCGGCGGGGGAGGGCGGTGGTTGTAGCGCCCCCCGACCGACCCGGGAGAGGAGTGGTCGATTCGCGGATGCTCGCGCGGCCCGCGCGACCGTGTGCCGGCTCAGGCGTCGTGGTCGTGCGGTCCCGTTCGGCCGCAGCGCGTGCACCGTCCGACGTCCCAGCGCCGGTCGAGCGCGGTGACGGCGGCCTGTTCGCGGGCCTCGCGCATCCGGGCTTCCGCCAGGCAGTGGGCGCATTCGGGGCAGCGGCCCACGTCGAGGCGCGATACCCCGGCACCGAGGATGAGCAGGAAGAAGCCGAGCAGCGACAGGACCGTCAGGGGTTCCATGAGGAGAGGTCTCCAGCGTTCGGATCCGTGGCGAGCGGGACGGCGGGTGCGTCGACGTCCGGTTGCTGCCGGCGTTCGACCGGTGACCAGACCTCGCCGACGAGCTCGCTCAGCGTCAGACCGAGGCGTTCCTCCTCGGGCTCCGGCTGCGGGGTCGCCCCGGGCATCGTCGGTTCGGACATCGCGCGCTCGCGCCTCCGTCGTGTGTGCGGTGGACGCTATGCCCGGGCATCGCCGGACCGGAACGGCGCGACCGGCGACGGTCTATCAGTCGTCTCGCACGCACGGCCCCGCATGTCGGGCTCGCTCCGTGGCGCCTCCCGCCCGTAACGCCGACGTCGCGATCGGCGATGGCATACTCCCGCGGCGATGGACTCGCCCCAGCCGCCGCGCGTCGCCGTGCCCCCGGACCCCCGGGACCTGCCCGGTGCGTTCCGCCATCGCCGGACGATCGAGGTCCGGTTCGCCGACACCGACGCGATGGGCCACGTCAACAACGCGACCTACCTCACCTACTTCGAGGTCGCCCGGGCGAGCTTCTACCTGGACGTGACCGGGTCGATGTTCGGGATCGGCCCGGCGAGCGCCGAGGCGAGCCTGATCCTCGCCGAGGCACGGGTCACCTACCGCCGGCCGTCGGTCTTCGGGGAGGTGCTGACCGTCGAGAGCCGGGTCGCGTCGATCGGGCGGTCGAGCTTCACGATGGAGCACCGGATCACCGCTCCCCACAGCGCCTTCGGGCAGTCTCGCCTCGTCGCCGTCGCGAGCTTCGTCCTCGTCTCGTACGCCTACGACCGCGAGGCCGTCGTGCCCGTTCCGGAGGAGCTCGTCGAGCGCTTCGAGGCCTGGGAGGGCCGGCCGCTTCGCGCCTGAGCCAGTCCGCCTGAGCCCCGTCTGCCTGATCTCGGCTTCGGGCGGCGCGTCTACCCGGGTCCCTGACCGCCGGCGGGGCGCGGCGAGAGGTCGTCGCCCGCCCACTCCGCGTAGGCCGCGGCGATGTCCTCGTCGGGCCGGTGGAGCGTCGCGAGGACCGCCACGCCGTCGACGGTCCAGTCGACGCGGCCGCGTCCGTCCCGGCCGAGCCAGCAGGCGATCCGGCCGGTCCGCAGGCCGCCGAGCCCGAACAGCCCGCCGCGCTGCTGCCAGTGGCCGGCGAACGCGGTCCCCGCCTCGCAACGACCATGGGCGTCGCGGGTGGCCTTGCCGATCGTGCCGGTCCAGGCGTCCTCGAGCGCCGCGGCCGACGGGAACAGCACGTAGCGGACGGACAGCCGCGCTCCGCCCGCGTCGAGCGGACAGTCGACGGCCGCGAGCGCCTTGGGCGTGGCCACGTCGCCACCCGCGACCAGGGCACCGCCCGAGACCGCGGCCGAACGGCAGGCGCTCCGGACGAGGTCCGGCAGCAGGACCCGCAGCTGAGCCACCTCCTCGGCCGAACCGAGCCTGGGCGAGGCAGTCGGCGATGGAGTCGGGCTCGGGGTCGGCGTTGGTCGGGGCGTCGGCGTGGGCCGAGCCGTCGGGGTCGCGGTCGGATCCTCGCCCGCGCCCGGGTCGGCCGAGCGGGCCGCCGCCGGGAGGCCGGGGCTGCCGGCGACGGGGATCAGCCCGAACCCGAACGTCCAGCCGGTCACGAGCAGCGCGATGACGAGCCCGAGACCGGCGGTCGCGAGCGCCCCGATCGTCGGCTTCGACCGCCCGCCCGACCTTCGCCGACCGTTCGTGTCCGGCTCGTGCCACGAGCTCCCTGCGCCGGCGGTCTCGATCGGACGTGTCACCGCTCGGGGATCCGCCGGGACGACGTCCGGCGGAGGCGTCGCGAGCGCGTCCCGGGCGGCGGCGAGCAGGTCGGTCGCGGAGTCGTAGCGCGCTGCCGGGTCCTTGGCGAGGCCGCGCTCGACGACGTGGTCGATCCGCGCCGGAAGCTCGGGCCGCCGGGAGCTCACGACCGGCGCCGGCGCCTCGAGATGGGCCCGCAGCACGTCGTCCGCGGTCGCTCCCTCGAACGGCGGCCGACCCGTCAGGGCGTAGAGCAGCAGGCCGGCGAAGGCGTAGCGGTCCGCGGCGGCACCGCCGGCATCCGGCGCCGAGGCGCCGTCGCTCTCGACGATCCGCTCCGGGGCCAGGTAGGCGAGCGTTCCCAGCCGTTCGGCGGGTGCGCCGAGCCGGCGGGCGATCCCGAAGTCGGTCAGGTACGGCTCGCCGTGGACGTCGAGGAGGATGTTCGCCGGCCCGACGTCGCCATGGACGAGCCCGGCGCCATGGATCGAATCGAGGGCGGAGGCGATCGGCGTGAGGAGCTCGATGGCGCGATCCGGGAGGAGCGGATGGCGGCCGTCACGGCGCTCGACGAGCGCGCGGAGCGACGGACCCTCGAGGAGGCGCATCGTCAGCCACAGCCGACCGCCCGCCTCGCCGGCGCCGTAGATCGGGACGACGTGGGGGTGCTCGACCGCCGCGAGGAGGTCGATCTCGGCGAGGAACCGTTTGCGCGCAGCGGCATCGCCGGCGAGTCGTGGGGCGAGGACCTTGAGGGCGACGGTCCGGGCCGGGGCGTCCTGCCGGGCGCGATAGACGACGCCCATCCCGCCGCGGCCGACGAGCGACTCGACGTGGAAGCCGGCGAAGGTGCCGCCGAGCGGCAGGAGGTTGTCCATCGCGCTGTCCGCGCGACCGGCGCCGCGCGAGCGGCGAGTATCCCACGCCTCGCCGTCGGGCGTTCCCCGACGCCCGCCCCCGCCGGGGTCGGTCAGGGCCGGAACCTCCGGAACACCGCGACGGCGTTCTGGCCGCCGAACCCGAAGCCGTTGATCGAGGCCGTCTCGACGCGCGCCTGTCGCTTCACGAGCGGCACGTAATCGAGGTCGCACTCGGGGTCGGGATGCTCGAGATTGGCCGTCGGCGCGATCCAGCCGTCGCGGATCGCCCCGATCGCGGCGAGGGCGCTGATCGCGCCGGCCGCGCCCAGGAGATGACCCACCATCGACTTCGGCGAGCTGATCGCGAGCCGGTAGGCGTGCTCGCCGTAGGCCGACTTGATCGCTCGCGTCTCGGTCACGTCGTTGAGCGGGGTCGATGTGCCGTGGGCGACCACGTAATCGATCTCGTCGGGCGCCACGCCCGCGTCGCGGAGGGCCTTCGTCATCGCCATCGCGGCGCCGCGTCCGGACGGCTCCGGGGCCGAGATGTGGAACGCGTCGGCGGTCAGCGCCGCGCCGATGACCTCGGCCTGGATCTTCGCCTCGGCGCCGCGGGCGAGCGCGTGCTCGGCCGACTCGATGACGACGCAGGCCGCACCCTCGCCGAAGACGAACCCGTCGCGGTCCCGGTCGAAGGGCCGCGAGGCGTGCTCCGGGTCGTCGTTCCGCTTCGAGAGCGCGCCCATGTTGCCGAGCGCGGCGAACGCGATCGGCAGGAGGGCGGCCTCGGAGCCGCCGGCGATCACGACGTCGCACTCACCCGAGCGGATGAGCCGGAGCGCGTCCTGGAAGGCGATGACGCTGCTCGCGCAGGCAGCGACCTGGGTCATCACCGGTCCGGTCATGCCGTACTTCATCGAGACCAGGGCCGCCGCCATCGACCCGGACAGGGCGGGGATCGCAAACGGGCTGACCTGGCCCGGGCCCTTGCGCTGGAGCGTCTCGGTGCCCTCGATCACCTGCTCCATCCCGCCCCCGCCGGTGTTGAGGACGACGGCGAGGCGGTCCCGCTCCTCCGGCGCGCAGTCGGTGAGGTCGAGGCCCGACTGGGCGACCGCTTCGCTCGCCGCGGCGACCCCGAACTGGATGAACCGGCTCATCCGGCGGGCCATCTTGCGGTCCATCGCGATCGTCGGGTCGAAGTCCTTCACCTCGGCGTCGATCTGGACGTCGAAGGCGGTCGGATCGAAGTGGCCGATCCGGGCGACGCCGCTCTTCCCCGCGAGGAGGTTCGACCAGAACTCGGGCGCCGTGTTGCCGATCGGCGTGACGGCGCCGACGCCGGTGATGACGGCTCGGCGCGAGAGATCGGAGGAGAGCACGTGGACCTCGACGAGGGCTCGACGGACGGCGCGGATTGTAGCGGGCCGGTGTGAGTACCCCGGTCGTCGGTACGAGCGGGTCATCGTCCGGGCGCCGGGCAGACCGGAAGATCGCGCCGGATCGGCCGCACGCCCGTCCGAACGACCGCTCCCGCGGTCACCGTCAGAGGTCCGTCCCGTGTCGAGCTCCTACGAGCGCTGTCCGCACTGCTCCCGGCGCCTCGTCGTCACGCGCTTCGACACGACGTTCCGGATGTCGGACCG
>DASTSC010000306.1:0-2931 GCA_035760905.1 Candidatus Limnocylindrales bacterium
CCCACCAGGCGACGGCCGAGCCGGTGAAGGTCACGTACGAGGACCAGGGCGGGCGCCTCGTGGCGACGAGGCTCGAGGACGGCAGCTAGCGCGGCCGGCACGCGAATCCTTCTCAAATGCGCGCCGTGGCGACATGAGGAATACAGGGACACGCGGGCCGGGTCGGGTAGGGCTGGTTGTTTGACGCTACAGGCTAATCGTGGACGATTACGTGCGATCCGCGCCCCACCACTGTTCCCAGTGATCGCGTGGCGTGCGTATGAAACAGATCGCCGCTGCCACTGCCGACCGTCAGGCCTCGTCGGGCGTCGGCACCCCGAGGATGTTGAAGCCGCCGTCGACGTAGAGGGTCTCGCCCGTGACCTGGCGCGAGAGGTCCGAGGCGAGGAAGACCGCCGCGCCTCCGACGTCGTCGATCGTGATGTTCGAGCGAAGCGGGGTGACGTCGGCGAAGGTGCCGTACATCTTCCGGAAGCCGGCAATCCCGCTCGCGGCGAGCGTCCGGATCGGGCCGGCGCTGATCGCGTTGACCCGCACGCCGTCCGGTCCGAGATCGGCGGCGAGGTAGCGGACCGACGCCTCGAGCGCCGCCTTGGCGACGCCCATGACGTTGTAGTGGGCGACGACCTTCTCGGAGCCGTAGTAGCTGAGCGTCAGCACGGACGTGCCGGGACGGAGGAGCCCCTGCGCCCGGGCCTCGCGGCAGAGCGCGACGAGCGAGTAGGCCGACACGTCGAGGGCGAGCGCGAAGCCGTCCCGCGACGTGTCGACGAACGCCCCGTCGAGGTCCTCCCTGCGGGCGAACGCGAGCGCGTGGACGAGGACGTCGACGGTCTCGTGGCCGCTCGACCGCCAGCGCTCGAAGACCCGCCGGATGTCGTCGTCGGACTGGACGTCCGCGGGCTCGACGAAGGTCGCCCCGATCGACGCGGCCAGCGGCCGGACCCGCTTCTCCAGGAGGCTCTCGATCGAGCTGAAGCCGACCTGCGCGCCGTGGTCGTGAAGCGCCCGAGCGATCCCCCAGGCGATCGAATGATCGTTCGCGACGCCGAAGACCAGCGCCCGCCTGCCGTCGAGCAGTCCCATGCCTCTCCCTGTGCTGCACACGGCCGAACGGCCCTTCCGGGGGCGGCCGACCGCGGCGCTAGACTAGCCGGACTGCTGGCACATCCGAGGCGTCGTGCAGCGTCCCCGACGCCCGAGCGACGAGGTTGCACGCGATGACCACCACCGAGCCGCGCCCGCGGCTGAAGATCACCTACGCCACGCTCCGCAACGACAACGAGGAGCTCCACGCCCAGTTCGACGCAGGCGTCGAAAAGGTTCGCGGCCTGCTCGGGCAGTACCACCGCAACTTCATCGGCGGCCGGGAGCGCGACGGCGAGGGGTCGTTCGAGAAGCGGTCGCCGGTCGACGGCAGCCTGCTCGGCACGTTCGCCAAGGGCACGCGGGTCGACGTCCAGGACGCGATCGACGCGGCCCGGGCCGCGTTCCCGACGTGGGGCCGCATGCCGTGGCAGGAGCGGATCTCGATCCTCCGTCGCGTGGCCGACAAGATCAGCGAGCGCCAGATGGAGTTCGCGGCGCTCCTGGCGATGGAGGTCGGCAAGAACCGGCTCGAGGCCCTCGGCGACGTCGAGGAGACGGCCGACCTCATCCGCTGGTCGTGCGACATGGTCGAGCGCAACGACGGCTTCGACCACGCGATGGGCAACCTCGGAGACGCGTCGGTCCACACCCGCTCCGTCCTCAAGCCCTACGGCGTCTGGGCCGTCATCAGCCCGTTCAACTTCCCGTTCGCTCTGTCGGGTGGACCGGCCGGCGGCGCGCTGGCCGGTGGAAACACGGTCGTCTACAAGCCCTCGTCGGACGCGCCCCTGTCCGGTGTTCTGCTCACCCAGGCCTTCCGCGACGCCGGGATTCCCGACGGCGTCTTCAACCTCGTCATGGGCCCGGGCGAGAGCGTCGGCGCCGAGCTCCAGGAGAACGACGGCGTCAACGGGATCATCTTCACCGGCTCGTTCGAGGTCGGGTTCGGGCTCTACAAGAGCTTCGCCCGCGTCTACCCGAAGCCCGTCATCGTCGAGATGGGCGGGAAGAACCCGGCGATCGTGTCGCGCAAGGCCGACCTCGACGAGGCGGCCGAGGGCGTCATGCGCGCGGCCTTCGGCTTCAGTGGCCAGAAGTGCTCGGCGAACAGCCGGGTCTACGTCGAGCGGCCGGTCGCCGACGAGTTCACCCGACTCCTCGTCCAGAAGACCGAGGCGATCACGATCGGCGACCCGGTCAAGCGCGAGAACTGGCTCGGGCCGGTCATCAACGCCCGGGCGGTGGCCCGTTACGAGAACGCCGTCGGCGAGGCGCGGACGGACGGGCGGATCGTCATCGGCGGCGAGCGGGTGACGGAGCACGGGCTCGACGCGGGGTTCTTCGTCGCCCCGACCGTCGCGACCGACCTGCCGAGCGGCCACCGCCTCCTCCGCGACGAGCTCTTCATCCCGTTCACCGTCGTCGCGCCGGTCGATTCGATCGACGAGGCCCTCGAACTCTCGAACGACAACGTCCTCGGGCTCACCGCCGGCTTCTACAGCGAGGATCGGGCCGAGGTCCAGAAGTTCCTCGACCAGATCGAGGCGGGCGTCATCTACGTGAACCGGCGAGCGGGCGCCACGACCGGTGCCTGGCCGGGCATTCAGCCCTTCGGCGGCTGGAAGGGCTCGACCGCGACCGGCAAGGCCGGCGGTGGCTTCTACTACGTCCAGCAGTTCATGCGCGAGCAGAGCCAGACCGTCGTCGACTGAGGGCCCGCTCGAGGCGGGGCCGCCCGAGCGACGCGCCCGGCTGTCGTTCGTGCCACCGGACGAGCAACTGGACCGCGGATTCTCGCCGGGCGAGACAAGCGACCGGACCCGCGGTAGGAGCCGGCCCTTG
>DASTSC010000307.1:0-1868 GCA_035760905.1 Candidatus Limnocylindrales bacterium
CGAGCGAGACGAGGCTGTTCGGGTCCACCGCGCCGGATCGTAATCCCGGGCGGGCCGTCGTCCGTCGCGCGGCGCGAGAATGCCGCCATGAACGATGCGATCCTCCGTCGCGAGCTCGTCGCGCTCCTCGAGACCCGTGGCGCCCATATGCCCTTCGAGGAGGCGGTCGCCGACTTCCCCGACGACGCGATCAACGCCCGGCCGCCGAACGTCCGCTACACGCCGTGGCACCTCGTCGAGCATCTCCGGCTCGTCCAGGCCGACCTGCTCGACTACGTCACGAACCGCGACTACGTCGGGGTGCCCTGGCCGGAAGGCGTATGGCCACCGCCCGACGCGACGGCGACGCGCGAGCAGTTCGATGCGTCCGTCGCCGGCTTCCTCGCCGACCGCGATGCGCTCCGGCGCATCATCGAAGACCCGGCGACCGACCCGTTCGCGGCCGTGCCGTCCTCGTCGCGCCACACGATCGCCCGCGAGATCCGCCTGGCGGGCGACCACTGCGCCTACCACGTGGGCGAGTTCGCGATCCTCCGCCAGGTGATGGGGACGTGGCCCCCGGGGCACGGGGAGTAGTCCGGACACGTTCGCCGCCTCGCCGGTCGCGGACGCGTTGTCGTGGCCGATTTCCATGGGACGAGAACGCCGAGCACAAGGAACAGCTTTACCGCCGACGCGAGCGGGCCAGGAGCCTTCGATCATGCACGGTCATGCATGAACCGGCGCCGGGCGTCCCGGGATTGCCGCCGATTCGTGCGCCAAAGCCTCGTCCCAATGCTCAGCGTTCTCACCCGGTGAGAACGCGGCGGGACAAGGAGCCGCCGCCCCCTCAGCCGGCGCGTCCCGTCCGCTCCACCATCAGGCGCGCTCCCGCTACGTCTTGACGCTCCCCGAGAGCACGCCCCGGATGAACTGGCGCTGGGCGACGAGGTAGAGGCCGACGATCGGCAGCGCGACGAGGATCGCCGCCGCGGAGACCGACGGGACGTCGAGGCCGTAGCGGCTCTTGAACACCGACAGCCCGAGGGGCGCGGTCCGGTGCGCCTCGTCGCTGATCATCACGAGCGCGAGCAGGAAGTCATTCCACGACCAGGCGAAGACGAGCACGACGAGGGTGAGAATCGCCGGCCGCGCGATCGGGACGAGAACGCGCCAGAGGATCTGCCAGGTGGATGCGCCGTCGATGCGGGCGGCCTCGATCAGCTCGCTCGGCGCGGACCGGAAGAACGCCCGCATCCAGAACGTCCCGAAGCAGACCTGCAGCCCGGCCTGCGGAAGGATGAGCGCGGCGTACGTGTTCGTGAGACCGAGGTCCCGGAACGAGTAGTAGAGCGGGATGATCACGGCCTCGAACGGGATGATGATGCCCGCGATCAGGACGTAGAAGAGCAGGTTCGAGAACGGGAAGCGGATGACGCCGAACGCGTAGCCGGCGGGGATCGCGGCGAGTGTCGTGAGGACGACGACCGACGTCGAGACGATGAGCGACGAGCTCATGAGCGTCTGAAACGAGCCCCGGTCCCAGGCCGCGGCGAACGTGTCGAGCGAGAGCGTCTCGGGCAGGCTGATCCCCGACAGGAGCGACCCGGGCGGATGGAGCGCCGCGAGGAGCACGCCGAGCAGCGGCGCGATCGCCGCCGCCGCGAACGCCAGGGCGATCACGTAGGTCGCGGTTCGCTCGGCCGGCGAGGTGATCACTCCGCCCGCGCCTCCTCGAGGCGGCGGATGACGACCGAGACGATGAGCACGACCGCCGTGAGCAGGGCGGCGATGGACGCCGCGCTGCCCACCTCGCCGCTCTGGAAGGCGCGCTTGTAGATCAGCAGCGTCGGGACGTAGGTCTCCGTGCCCGGGCCGCCCTTCGTCGT
>DASTSC010000308.1:0-3265 GCA_035760905.1 Candidatus Limnocylindrales bacterium
GAGCGGCGAGTCGGCCCGCGAGGACGAGCAGATGTGGCGCCCGCAGCACGATGGGCTCGACCCGCAGCGCTGGCACCGCCAGGGGTTCGCCGGACGCGGCCCGCGCGGCTACCGGCGCTCGGACGCCCGGATCGGCGAGGACGTCAACGACCGCCTGACCGACGACGAGTACGTCGATGCGTCGGACGTCGTGATCACCGTCGAGGACGGTGTCGTCCTGCTCGAGGGCACGGTCGACAGCGGTGACGCGAAGCGCCGAGTGGAGGACGTTGCCGCATCCGTCTCGGGCGTCCGCGACGTGATGAACCGCCTCGACGTCCGCGGCGGGTCCGGCGGCGCGCTCGAGCGGATCGGAGACGCGCTCGGCCGCTGACCGGCGTCAGACCTCCTGGTCGAGGGCCGCGAGCGGCAGCTCGACGCCGACCTCGGCGCCGCCGCCCTCGCGGTTCGCGACCCAGATCCGGCCGCCCATCGCCTCGGCGAGGACGCGCGAGGTGTAGAGGCCGATCCCCGCGCCCGGTGCCACCTTCGTGGCCGCGGGCGAGCGGTAGAAGAGCTCGAAGACGCGGCCGAGGTCGCGCTCGTCGAAGCCCGGGCCGCGGTCGAGGACGCGGATGACGACGCCCGACTCGGCCGACGAGACGACGAGCTCCACGACACCGCCCGGCGGGCCGTACTTCGCGGCGTTCGAGAGGAGGTTGCGGATGACCTGCTCGACGTAGGCCTCGTCGCCCGAGGCCGCCGGGACGCCCGGCGGGATCATCGCCTCGAAACGACGATCGGGCCAGCGCGAGGCCTCGTGCGACACGACGCGCCGGGCGACGTGCTGGACGAGGACGGGATCGAAGCGCCGCAGGTCGGCGCCGCGCTCGACGCGGGACAGGACGAGCAGATCCTCGACGAGGCGGTGGAGCCGTTCGGACTCGGCGTTGATGTCGGTGACGAGCTCGGCCTCCTCTTCGCCGAGGGTGCGCCGGGCGAGGATCCCGGAACCGGCGAGGATCGAGGTGATCGGTGTCCGGAGCTCGTGCGAGAGGACGCCGAGGAACGCCTCGCGGGCGGCCTCCGCGGCCCGGCGTTCGGTGATGTCGGTCCAGGTGCCGGCCGCGGCGAGGAGTCGTCCCGCCTCGTCCCGGACCGGCAGGCCGTCGAGGAGGACTCGTCGCTCGGTGCCGTCCTCGCGGACGAGGATCGCCTCCACCGGCCCGGTCGAGATCCCTTCGCCGGCCGCCTTCGCGAGCGGCGACTCGGCGACCGGCATCGGGCGACCGTCTGGGTAGCGCAGCTGCATGCTGGCCGAGTCGAGCTGGATCGCGACACGCGGCGTCCGCCCCAGGAGGTCCGCGATCGCCGGGTTCGCGTGCAGGACGCGGCCGCCGGGAGCGTCGACGATGACGACGCCGACCGGCAGCGCCGCGATCACGCCCTCGAGGAGCCCGAGGGCCCGCCGTTCCGCCTCGCGGAGTCGTGCCCGCTCGATCGCCTCGCCGCCCGCGTTCGCCATGGCCCGCAGGTTCTCGAGGTCCGCGGCAGTGAGCTCGTGCCGTTCCGCGAACCTGAGGCCGAGCGCGCCGACGGCCCGGGTGCCGGCCAGGAGCGGGACCGCGGCGTAGGAGGTCATCCCGGTCGGCTCCGAGATCGCCACGATCTCCGGATACCGGCGCCGGTACTCCGCGACGTCGATGACGAGCGGGCTGCCGCTCCGGACCACGTCCCGCGCGGGTGACGCCATGTCGGCCGACCAGCGGCCGCGCGTCACGGGCTCGGGCTGGTCGCCGGTCAGGATCCCGGCGAGCACGAACTCCCCGGCGGCGGCGTCGAGAAGGGTCACGGACGCCGACGCCGCGTCTACCCGTTCGAAGACCCCGGACAGGAGGACGCGGGCGACCTCCTCCGGACTTCGGGCGTCGGCCACGGCCTCGTTGACCCGGGCGACGGCAGACTCGCGCTCGAGCTGGCGGCGCTGCGAATCGAGCAGCGACGCGCGAACGATCGCCTGGGCGCCGGCGTCGATGAGACCGCGAAACGTCGACATCACCGACGGCGCGGTCCTCGGATCCTCGTCGAACCCGAGCGTGACCACCCCGAGCGGCTCGCCGCCCACGACCAGCGGTGCGACGAGGGAGGACCCTTTCGTCGGCGCGGCGCCCGCGACCGGGAGGCGCTCGCTCCAGTCTGACTCGTGACCGGTCACGGTCTCACCGCTCGCGAGCGCGGCCTCCGCCGGCGTGCTCGCGAACTCGATCCGGTCGCCGGGCTCGACCGCGTAGTCGCGCACCCGGACGACGACAAGCTCGCGGGTCGTCTCGTCGCGCTCGAGGACTGCGCCGCGCCGGGCCCCGAGGATCGGCATGACCGCGTCGAGGAGGAGCCCCGCGACCTCGTCGGGGGAGAGGGCCTCGGCGACGGCGGCGTTGAGACGGACGAGCGTCGTCGCCTGCTCGAGGGCTCGTTGGTGGTCGCCGTGGAGGCGGCTGTTCTCGATCGACCGCGCCGCGCGCCGGGCGAACTCCTCCGCGATCGCCACCTCGTCGTCCGAGTAGGGCCCGGCGTTCGAGCGGTAGAGCGTGATCGCGCCGAACGGCTCCGTCCCGAGCACGAGCGGCGCGGTCAGCGCGTGGCGCCTTGCCGGGCGCGGCCGCCGCCGGCCGTTCCTGGAGGCCGCCCGCGTCGCCCGCTCGCCGGCGAGGTCGTAGCGGAGCGTCCGCGTCTCGCGGATCGCGCGTCGCGTCGGATGCTCCGCGTCACCCAGCGGGTGATCGGATTCGATCGCCTCGGCCTCCTCGGCCGTCCCGGCCGGCAGGTTCGCGACACGCCGGAAGCCGCCGTCGGGGGTGACGACGTCGAGGATCGCGCCGTCGGCGAGGATCGGGATCGCGAGGGCCGCGGCCGTCCGGAGCGTGACGTCGAGGTCGAGCGACTCGGCGAGCGTCCGGCTCGCGTCGGCGAGGAAGTCGAGGTGCGCCCGCGTCTGGCGCTCGCGCGCGGCGAGGCGCGATCGATCGACGACCCCCGCCGACAGGTCGCCGAGCGCGAGCAGGAGCGCGCGGTCTCCGGGCGTGAACGGCCCCTCGAACGGGAACGACAGGAAGAGCGTCCCGAGGCGGGCGTCGCCGACCGAGAGCGGCAGCGACGCGACCGCCCCCTCGCCGCTTCGGAACCGGGCCAGCTCCGGGAGCCTCGCGGCGAGATCGCCGGCCGAGGCGAAGAACAGCGGCTCGTCGAGCGTGGCGGCGGCGCGAAGCGGCTGGCGCAGCTCCTCGGG
>DASTSC010000309.1:0-5849 GCA_035760905.1 Candidatus Limnocylindrales bacterium
GACCAGGCGCTCATCGTCGCGACGATGACCCGCGTCGTCCGGGCCATCGACGCGCGCGGCCTCGTCAACGCCCAGTTCATCGTCCGCGACGACGGCGTCTACCTCATCGAGGTCAACCCCCGTGCCAGCCGGACCGTCCCGTTCATGAGCAAGGTGACGGGCGTCCCGATGGTCGACCTCGCGGTCCGGATCTCGCTCGGCGCGACCCTGCCGGAGCTCGGCTGGTCCGACGGTCTCCTTGAGCCGCCGCCGCTCGTCGCCGTCAAGGCGCCGGCGTTCTCGACGACGAAGCTGCGCGGCGTCGACCCGTCCGTCGGGCCGTCGATGCAGTCGACGGGCGAGGTCATCGGGATCCACGCCGATCCGCGCGTCGCGCTCGCGAAGGCCCTCTTCGGCGCCGCCCTCGTCCCGCCGCGACCGGTGCCCGGCGCCGACGTCGCCCTCCTCTCGCTCGCCGATCGGGACAAGGCCGGGCTGCCGCGACTCGCCGCCGCGCTCGCCCGGTCCGGCTACCGGTTCGCCGCCACCGTCGGGACGCGACGAGCGCTGGCCGCGGCGGGCCACGACGCGATCGAGGTCGCGCGGATCGGGGAGGCGGGAAGGGGCGACCGTCCGTCGATCGTGGACCTCGTCGACAGCGGTGAGGTCCGGCTCGTCGTCAACACGCCGACGCCGCGATCGGGCCCGGTCCGTGACGCCGCGTCGATCCGCCAGGCCGCCGTCGAGTCCGGTGTCCTCTGCCTGACGGCCATCGAGACCGCGATCGCGGCCGCGGAGGCGCTCGACCCGGCGGTCGAGCCGATGCTCGCGGAGGTGCGCTCGCTCGGCGAGTGGCTGGGCGAGGGGATCACGCCGACGCCGGCGCTCGCCGGGGCGATTCGCTAGGTCGCGTCGACCCCCACTCGGGATCCCGTCGGAGCGCCGCTGAGGGTCGCGGCGGGGACGGAAGGACCGACGATCCCGGACGTCGCGCTCGGCTCCTCCTCGTGGACGACGACGACCTGGCCGAGCGACCAGAGCGTGAGCGACGTCAGCCCGACCATGAGGACCGCGAGCGGGACCTGGCGGAGCCGCGCGTCGCGGATGCGCGAGCCCGTCGACTGGGCGCGTCCGGCCGTTCGCGGCGCCGCCTCGGGAGCCGCGGCCTCGTGGACGGCGGCCCGATGTCCCTCGATCGCGCCGAGGACGTGACCGCCGACGATCGCGATCAGCTGGATCGCCCAGGCGACGGCCGGCGGCAGCCAGTCCGCGCTCGGCTCGAACGGCTCCACGCCGAGGAGGTTGCCGCCCGAGGCGAGCGGATCGCTCACGACGTTGAGAATCCGGGGCGAGGTGAAGAGCAGGAACGTCAGGTAGTGGGCGATCAGGTAGCCGGTGGCGATCGGGACGAGCCCCGCTCCGAGCGACCTCGGCCCAACGAGCCCGGCGACGAGTGCCGCGGCGAGCGCCAGCGCCCCGACGAAGAGACCGAGCAGGACGGTCGCCCCGGCGATTCCCGGCGTGCCGAACCAGCCGGCGAACGCCTGCGTCTGCGACAGCCCGTCGTAGATGACGGAAGCCGTCGCGACGGCCACGAGGACCGTTCGATCGACCGACCAATCCGCGGCGTCGAGCCCCGACGCGAACGGCCGGATGACGACCCGTTCGTCGGGGGCGTCGGGATCGGGGCCGATGGCCGCCAGCCGGTTGAGCGTCCCGAACCAGACCGAGAACGTCTCGCCGCGCGCCCGCCAGGCGTTCCGCCCGAGCTGGCTCATGAGCAGCAGCGTGACCGCGGTGTAGGCGATCACGACCAGCCCGAGCGGGCGGCCGGCGCGCGTCTGCGGGACGACGAGCTCGAACCACGCGACGAGGGCGAGCCCCGCGACCGCCGGCCAGACGCCGAGCCGCTCGGGGTACTCGAGCGCGGCCGCGCCACGAACGCCGAGCCGCCGCGCCAGCCAGGCCCCCACGTCGTAGAGGGTCGTGAACGGATCCAGCCAGCGCCAGATCGGGAACACGAGCGCCGAGACGAGCGCGACCGCGACCCAGCCGAAGAGCCAGACGAAGAGCGAGGCCGCGTCGGCGTCCCCGTTCGGCGAGCCGGACACGACCTGGAGGAGGATGACGAGCCAGCCGATGAGGCCGATCGCCCGGAGCAGCAGCCGGAACCAGGCCGGAACCGTCAGGGAGCGGGAAGCGGCCCGACCCGCCCGCGCGGGGGCCGGGACCGGACCGCGGCCGATGACGAGCGCGAACGAGAGGGCGACGGCGATCGCGGCACCGGCGACGTAGGCCTGGAGCGGGATCGGGGACTCGTAGCGGGACGTGAGCTGGTGCGCGGAGACCGCGGCCGGAACGACAAGCCAGACCGCGCCGAGAAGACCGGAGGCGACGCTCGCGCGCATGACGAGAGAGCGCACGCGGTGACGGGACATGACGCGAGTCTAGCGCCGGGTCCGGGCCGGATCGATCAGGCAGCCCTCGCCAGCCGCGTCTCGTCGCACGGGTCGGGCGGGGCCGGCGGAACCAGCGCCGACCCCGCCGATCGGCCCTCGAGCCGGGTCCCGGCGGCGACGAGCGCGCGTCCGAGGGCGCGGATTGCCGCGGAACGGCCGGCGTGTCCGGTTCGGCCAGGCCGGTCGGCCCAGGCCGCCGCGCTCGCACGTCGGACGTCGCCGTCTGCGCGCGCAAGCGTGAGGAGGTCGTCTGGCATCAACATCGGCCTGTCCTCCGTGGGATCATCTCGTCACTCTCCTGTTAGTCATTTATCTAACTCGTGCCGCAAAAAAAGGGTGGTCCGCGCTCAGGTTCCGAGGAACGTGCCGAGCTCGGCCGATCCTTCCGCGACCCGGTCGCGCCGCAGGCTGTAGTAGGACAGCGAGCCCTCCTCGGTCAGCGTCACGAGGCCCGCCGCCCGAAGGAGCGCGAGGTGGTGCTTGATCGTCGGCTTCGACAGCTCGAGCTGCTGGGCGATCTCGGAGAGGTACCAGTCGCGGCTGGTGAGGAGCTTGAGGATCCGCAGCCGCGTCTCGTCGCCGAGGGCGCGGTGGAGGCGCACGACCGTCTGGGGTGGCGCGAGCGGGTCGGCCTCGTCGAGCGCCGCGTCGGCGATCGGGTAGGCGAACATCCGCCAGTCCGCCCCGCTGAGCACGAAGTTGTAGGGCCGCGCGAAGTAGGACGGCGCGAGGATGACCCGGCGGATGCCCGGTTCGGGCAGCCAGCGGATGCCGCCGGTCGTCCGCTCGACGAGCGTCGTCGGGTCGAGGCTCGCCCGGTCGCCGGCGCGAGCGGCGAAGTCACGATCGATCATGCCGGCCACCCGCGTCTCGACCTCCTCGAACCGGGGCAGCCAGGCGCGGAGCACGGTCCGGGCGGCGGCAACTCCGGCCGCCGGGTCCCGGTAGAGGGCGGCGATCGCCTCGCGACTCTCCGGTCGGCGATGGTCGGTCTCGAGCCGGAGCAGCTCGTCGACCGCGGCCTCGTCGCCGTTCATCGCTCGTTCCACGAGCGCCTGTCGCTCGGTGTCGCGGTCGCCGAAGAACAGCGTCCGGATGATCGCCGGCTCGTCCGTCGCGTCGAGCAGGGCGACGAAGTCGGCCGCGCTGCGGACCTCGGGCCGGTCGAGGGCAATGATCGCGAGGACGGTGCAGAACTCGCTCGCGAACAGCTCGAGGGCGTCGCCCAGCTCTGCCCTGAGGCCTGCCTTCGCCGCGGCCAGCCACTCGCGGTCGCGGGTCGGCAGGTCGTCGGTCTGGCCGGCCTCCGCGGACAGGCTGAGGACGAGGTCGAAGGCGGGCCTGACGTCCCACTCGACCGCGTAGGAGTGCCGCCGGTTGAGATCGCGGATCGCGGGCCGGCCGGGTGGCATGACGGGACGGACGACGGAGGAGCGAGCGGTCATCGGATCGCCTGAAGCAAGACTACGAACATCTGTTAGATGATCATCTTACACCGACGGCGGCCGGCGTCAACCCGGCCACGAGGCCGTGCCCCTACAATCGCCGCGATGCCCGATCCCGTCCGGTTCACAGATCGGCGCCTGCCGAACGGGCTCCGCCTGATCGTCGCCGAGGACCATCTCGCGCCCGTCGTGGCGGTCAACATCTGGTACGACGTGGGCTCGAAGAACGAGCGGCCCGGCAAGACGGGCTTCGCTCACCTTTTCGAGCACGTGATGTTCCAGGGCTCCGCCCACGTCGCGAAGACCGAGCACATCGCCCTCGTCCAGGCTGCCGGCGGGACGATGAACGGCACGACCTGGCTCGACCGGACGAACTACTTCGAGACGCTCCCGTCGCATCAGCTCGAGCTGGCGCTGTGGCTCGAGGCCGACCGGATGGGCACGCTCCTCGACGCGCTCAGCCAGGAGAACCTCGACAACCAGCGCGAGGTCGTGAAGAACGAGAAGCGCTGGTCATACGACAACCGGCCGTACGGCACGTGGAACGAGAAGCTCCAGGCCCACCTGTTCCCGCCCGAGCACCCCTACCACCACCCGACCATCGGCTCGATGGAGGACCTCGAGGCGGCCTCGCTCGAGGACGTCCGTGACTTCTTCGCCACCTACTACGTCCCGAACAACGCCGTCCTCTCGGTCGTCGGCGACGCGGAGACCGACCAGGTCCGGGCCTGGGCCGAGCGCTATTTCGGAGGCATCGAGGCGAGGCGGGACATTCCGCCGCTCGGCGACCTCAGCCTGCCGCCGACGCTCGGCGGGGAGCGGCGCGAGACCGTCGAGGATCGCGTCCCGTTGCCGCGCGTCTACGTCGGCTTCCGGGCGCCGGCCTTCGGTGACCCGCGACTCGACGCGCTCGAGATCGCGTCGCACATCCTCGCCGGCGGCAAGGGCAGCCGCCTCCATCGGCGGCTCGTCCGCGAGGAGCGGATCGCCCAGGACGTCGCGCTCTTCACCCTCGGCTTCGTCGGCGGCGCCTCGATCACGGCCGGCTGGGCGACGGTTCGACCTGGGGTCGAGGTCGAACGCGTCGAGACCGCGTTCCACGAGGAGCTCGAGCGGCTCGGCCGCGAGGACGTCACGGACGACGAGCTGGCGCGGGCGCGGGCGCTCACCGAATCGGACGAGCTCGGCGCGCTCTCCCGGGTCGACGAGCGGGCCGACCGGCTGTCGATGTTCGCGACGCTGTTCGACCGGCCGGAGCTCATCAACGAGATGCTGCCGCGCTACCTCGCCGTCGAGGCGGAGACGATCCGCGACGTCGCGGCAGCCGTCTTCCGGCCCGACAACCGGGTCGTCCTGACGTACCTGCCGACCGCCGCCTCGAAGCCGACCGAGGCCGCGGCGTGACGACGGTCGTCGCGGAGCGCCCGAGTCCGGGCATCCCGCGGCCGTACGAGTTCCCCGCCTTCCGCCGCGATCGCCTCCCCAACGGCCTCGATGTCCTCACCGTCGACGTTCCCGGCCGCCCGCTCGTCTCGGCCCTGCTGGTCATGCCGACCGGCGCCGCCGACGAGCGGGCCGAGTACGCCGGCGCGACCGTGCTCGCCGCCCGCGCGCTCACCGAGGGCACCGCCACGCACGATGCCGTCGGGCTCGTCGAGGCGGCCGAGCGACTCGGGGCCTCGCTCCACGCCGATGCCGGCTGGGACGCGACGACGATCGGGGTGGACGTTCCCGTGGAGCGCCTCGAGCCCGCGCTCGAGCTCGCCGCAGAGGTCGCCCTCACGCCGACGTTTCCGGCCTCCGAGGTCGACCGCCTCCGTGAGGAACGACTCAACGACATCCTCCAGGCCCGGGCCGACCCGCGTCGGCGCGTCGAGGAAGCCCTCATCGAGACGATCTACTCGCCCGCCTCGCCGTACCACCGGCCGGCCGGCGGGGTCCGCGAGACCGTCGAGCGGCTCGATGC
>DASTSC010000310.1:0-1484 GCA_035760905.1 Candidatus Limnocylindrales bacterium
ATGGGCATGCACGGCTGGAAGCACGTCAACCGGGCGATCCAGTCGGCGGATCTCCTCATCGCCCTCGGGATGCGCTTCGACGACCGGGTGACCGGCAACGTCCGGACCTACGCCCCGTACGCCCGGATCGTCCACGTCGACATCGACCCGTCCGAGATCGGCAAGAACGTGGCGGTCGAGGTGCCGATCGTCGGCGACGCGAAGCGGGTCCTCCAGGCGCTCGTTCCCCAGGTGGACCGGGTCGATCCCGCCGATCGCGCCGCCTACCTGGCCGAGCTCGCCGACTGGCGCCGCGACTCCGAGGGCTCGAGCTGGCACGGTTCCGGCGCCTGGCGCGACGGTCTGCTGTCGGCCGACTACGTCGTCGAGCGGATCGCCGAGCTGTCGGGCCACGATGCGACGCTCGTCGCCGACGTCGGGCAGAACCAGATGTGGGTCGCCCGCTACGGCGGCTTCCGGCGGCCGAAGAGCCACCTCTCCTCGGGCGGGCTCGGGACGATGGGCTACGCCCTGCCGGCGGCGATGGGCGCGGCGCTCGGTCGGCCCGACAAGGAGACCTGGGCGATCGCCGGCGACGGCGGCTTCCAGATGACCGTCCAGGAGCTGGCCACGCTCGTCCAGGACCGGATCCCGGTGAAGATCGCCCTCTTCGACAACAAGAAGCTCGGGATGATCCGCCAGTGGCAGGAGATCGTCTACGCCGGCAACTACCACTCGGCCAGCCTGCTCGGGCCCGACTACGCGAAGCTGGCGGACGCCTACGGCATCCCGGCCTTCCGGGCGGCGACGCCCGCCGACGTCGACGGCGCGGTCCGAGCTGCGCAGGCGGTCGACGGGCCGGCCCTCGTCTGGTTCTCGATCGCCGAGACCCAGAACGTCTTCCCGATGATGCCGGCCGGCAAGGGCCTGTCCGACCTCATCGAATCGTGGGAAGGGGCGGACGAATGAGTGGCCCGCCCGCACCCGCGCCCGCGCATGCCGCGCCGCCGGCCCGGGCGATCCCGGGGACCGGTGTGGCTCATCGTCATGTTCTCGTCGCGATCGTCCTCAACCGACCGGGCGTCCTCAACCGGGTCGCCTCGCTCATGCGGGCCCGAAGCTTCAACATCGAATCGCTCGCTGTCAGCCACACCGACGAGCCGGACGTGAGCCGGATGACGATCACCCTCAAGGGCGACGACGTCGCCGTCGAGCAGGCGGCGAAGCAGCTCTACCGGCTCATCGACGTCCTCAAGGTCCAGGACGTCACCTCCGAGCCGACCGTCGAGCGCGAGCTGGCGCTGATCAAGGTTCGAGCGAGCGACCGGAACCGGGCCGAGGTGCTCAAGGTCGTCGAGCTCGCGGGCGGTCGCGTCGTCGACCTCGCGACGGACGCCCTCGTCGTGGAGGCGACCGGGACGGAGGCCCAGGTCGACGAGCTGGCCGGGCTCCTCCGGCCCTTCGGCATCAAGGAGATCGTGCGGACGGGCAGCGTCGTCATGGCC
>DASTSC010000311.1:0-1546 GCA_035760905.1 Candidatus Limnocylindrales bacterium
GGCCCGAGCAGATCCGGTGAGGCCTGCGAGAGGACGACGCCGGCCAGGATGAGCGCGCCGCCGACCGCCTGGACGGCGGTCAGCGACTCGCCGAGCAGGAGTCCGGCCAGCGCGATCGTCCAGAGCGGCTCGATCGTCGACAGCAGCGCCGCCTGGGCCGCGCCGATTCGGCGGGCTCCCTCCGTGAACGTCTGGATCGCGAGGAACGACGCGATCGCGCCGATCCCGAGCAACGGCGGCCAGGCCTCGGCAGGGATCGGCACCGACAGCGCCGGCCGGCCGACGACGAACGACCCGATCCAGTAGGCGAGGCCGGTCGCGGTGATCATGATCGCGGCCGCCGGGGCCGCCTCCGCGCCGGCGACCGACTCGTGGCCGGTCGCGTCGCGCCGCTCGCCCGTCAGGCGGGCGGCGAGGACGATCCAGACCGAGTAGATGATCGGCGACGCGATCACCTGGACCAGGCCGACGATCGGGGGCTCGGCCGCGGGGTCGATGCCCCCGACCGAGAGGACGACGCCGGCGATCGCGAGGCCGAGCGCGGCCCACGCTCGGCCGCCGCCCAATCGGCGGCCAACGAAGAGGGCGAGGACGGCGACGAGCGCGGGGTAGACGTAGACGATGAGCGCGGCGAGCGAGACCGGCACCGTCTCGATGCCGGCGTAATACGTCGCCGAGTTGCCGACGTAGAGGAGCCCGAGGGCGACGCCCGCGAGAACCTGCCTTCGGGGCAGCGCGCGAAGTCCCGCCCGGCGGGAGCCCGAGCTCAGGACCCACGCCCATGACAGCGTCGCGCCGACGAGGAATCGCCAGGCGAGGACGGTCAGCCAGTCGACGCCGGCGGCGTAGACGGGCTTGGCGAAGAGCGCCCCCGACCCGAACGAGCAGGCGGACACGAGCACGAGAAGAACGCCGAGGAGCCTGGGGGACACGATCGGAGCCTAATCCAGCGGCACCGTCGGCGGTGGCGGTCGGTCGGCGGTTTCAGACGCGTGACGGCCTGTCTCCGGGAGCGCGCGTACACTATTCGATCGTGCGTGAGGCAAGCGAACCGGCGGTCGTTGCCCGCATCCCCACGATTCTCGACGAGCGTCTGGCCGTCGTCGCCCGTCGCGAGCCGCTGTCCGTCCGACCCGGCACGTCGCTGGCGGACTGCCTCCGTCGGATCGAAGGCTCGGGCGTCGGCGACTCCGTCCTCGTGATCGATGATTCGGGCCGGCTCGCCGGCGTCCTGACCGAGCGCGACATCTTCGCTCGGCTCGTCGGGTCGCGGGTCGACCTCGAGCGACCGGTCGAGGACCTGATGACGACGAACCCGCACACGCTCGGGCTCGACCAGACCGTCCGCGACGCGATGGACCTCATGCGCACCGGGCGGTACCGCAACGTCCCGCTCGTGGCGGACGACGGGCGGGTCGCGGGCGTCGTGCGCCAGCAGGACCTGCTCAGATACGTGGCCGAGTCGTTCCCCGAGGAGCTGCTCAACCTGCCACCCCGACCGCACCAGACCCTCGAGGAGACCGAAGGGGCGTGACGACCACCGAAC
>DASTSC010000312.1:0-1876 GCA_035760905.1 Candidatus Limnocylindrales bacterium
TTGGCGAGACAGGGGCGCGCCGAAGCTCTGCCGCCATCGCCGCGGCTCGCAGCCCCACGGAACGTCAACGTCATGGAAATCCCTGGCGGCTAGGAGGCGAGCGACGCCGAAACGGCGTCACCTGACGCCAACGTGATTGGAAATCTGCTTCGATCCGGCCTGGAGCGCACGGGCGAGCGAGCGAGCCGCAGCGCAGGCGCCGCCGCACCGGCGCCGGCCCGGCCGGGTCAGGCGCCCCTGCCCGCCAACTCCTCCTGCCAGCGGTGCTCGGGCTCATAGCCGAGGATCGCGCGGGCGCGATCGATCGCGAGCAGGGTCTCGCGGCCGTGAACCGGTCGGCGCAGCGGCACCGACGGAAACACCTCGGCCATGAGCTCCGCCGAGGGGCGCGCCATGCACGTGTCGGCGGCCGCGATGATGCACACGGGTGCATCGGAGACGTCCGCCTCGAGGCCCCGCCGCACGGCCTGGGCGACGTCGCGCACGTCGACGTAGCCCCACAGGTTCCACTTCCGGATCGTCGGGTCGGACTGCCACGACGGGAACTGGCCGTAGTCGTGCGGCTCCATGATGTTCGAGATCCGCAGGCCCACCCAACCGACCCCCGTCCGCCGGGCGAACTGCGCGGCCAGCGTCTCGCCGACGAGCTTCGACAGCGCATACGAGGACTCCGGACGCGGCGTGATCGTCTCGTCGATCGGGGCGAAGTCCGGCGGGCGATCGAACGGCAGCCCGAGGACCGTCTCGGACGAGGCCCAGACGACGCGCCCGACCCCCGCTGCCTCGGCCGCGGCGAAGACGTTGTACGTCGACAGCGCGTTGTTCCGGAACGTCTCACCGGTCGGCCGGATCTCGGGTGCCGGGATCGCGGCGAGATGGACGAGCGCCTCGGCCCCATCCATGACGTCCCGCGCCTGGCCGAGATCGGCCAGGTCCGCGACGATGCACAACCCGTGCTCGGACTCGTCGCGGACGACGTCGACGTTGAGCACGTCGTGGCCGCGCTCGCGCAGGTCCCGCACGACCCATCGGCCGGCCTTGCCGCTCCCGCCCGTCACGACGATCCGCATCGCTGACCTCCGGCGACGAGGATAGGGCGGCCGCGGGTCAGGCGGGCTGCACCGCCTCCCAGGCCGCCACCACCGCGTCGAGCCGGTCGAAGACGACCCCTTCGAGGCCCTCGGCGTGCACGATCAAACGCTCGAGCATCGCGATCCGGCTCATCCGGCCGATCGCCTCGGGGTGCATCGTGTACGTGAGCACGCCGCCCGGCTCGTGCTCCCAGGCCCAGTCGAGCTCGGCCCGCCAGATCTCCTCGACCTTCGACGGCGCCGACATCGGCCCGAGGCCGAGGCGCCCCGGCTCGAACTGCGGCCAGTCGTCGAGGGTCCAGCTGATCGGAACCTCGACGAGCCGCCCCGGCTGCCCGAGGACCGACCGGTCGCGATCGTGGCGATCGCCGAACCGGACGCGCCCGAGCCGGACGTCGTCGGCCATGAGCGAGCTGTCGTAGGCGAACCCGAGCTCTTCGACGAGCGGCAGCGTCTCGTCCGAGATCGACCAGTAGGGCGCCCGAAAGCCCGCCGGCGCCTCGCCGAACGCCTGCCCGATCGCGTCGCGGCTTCGGACGAGGATCGCCCGCTGCTCCGCCGGTGGCCGAACCGCGAGGTCCTCGTGGGCCCAGCCGTGGCAGGCCAGCTCGTGGCCCGCGGCGACGATCGAGCCGACCGACTCAGGGAACGTGACCGCGGTGTGCCCCGGCACGAAGAAGGTGGCGCGGATCTCGTGACGGGCGAGGAGGTCGAGGATCCTCGGAACCCCGACCCGCGGCCCGAACTCGCCCCGTGATCTGAGGACCGGGCCCTCGCCGCGGTCG
>DASTSC010000313.1:0-1942 GCA_035760905.1 Candidatus Limnocylindrales bacterium
TTGGCGAGACAGGGGCGCGCCGAAGCTCTGCCGCCATCGCCGCGGCTCGCAGCCCCACGGAACGTCAACGTCATGGAAATCCCTGGCGGCTAGGAGGCGAGCGACGCCGAAACGGCGTCACCTGACGCCAACGTGATTGGAGACTCGCTCCGATCCGGCCTCGAACGCGCGAGCGAGCGCGCACGCCGGCGCGTGGCGTCGCCGCGGGCAGGCGCCGCCGCGCCCGCGCCACAGTGCAGGCGCCGCCGCGGGCAGGCGCCGCCGCGCCCGCGCCACAGTGTAGGCGCCGGGTCAGTCGCCGCGGGCAGCCGGCCCGGCCGGGTCAGGCGCCCCTGCCCGCCAGCTCTTCCTGCCAGCGGTGCTCGGGCTCGTAGCCGAGGATCGCGCGGGCGCGGTCGATCGCGAGCAGGGTCTCGCGGCCGTCGACCGGTCGGCGCAGCGGCACCGACGGAAAGACCTCGGCCATGAGCTCCGCCGAGGGGCGCTCCATGCACGTGCCGGCCGCCGCGATGATGCACACGGGTGCATCGGAGACGTCTGCCTCGAGGCCGCGCCGCACGGCCTGCGCGACGTCGCGCACGTCGACGTAGCCCCACAGGTTCCACTTCCGGATCGTCGGGTCGGACTGCCAGGACGGAAACCGCGTGTAGTCCTGCGGCTCCATGATGTTCGAGATCCGCAGGCCCACCCAACCGACCCCCGTCCGCCGAGCGAACTGCGCGGCCATCGTCTCGCCGACGAGCTTCGAGAGCGCGTACGAGGACTCCGGGCGCGGCGTGATCGTCTCGTCGATCGGGGCGAAGTCCGGCGGGCGATCGAACGGCAGCCCGAGGACCGTCTCGGACGAGGCCCAGACGACGCGCCGGACTCGCGCCGCCTCGGCCGCGGCGAAGACGTTGTACGTCGACAGCGCGTTGTTCCGGAACGTCTCGCCGGTCGGGCGGATCTCGGGCGCCGGGATCGCGGCGAGGTGGACGAGCGCCTCGGCCCCATCGATGACGTCCCGCGCCTGGCCGAGATCGGCCAGGTCCGCGATGATGCACTCCCCATCCTCGGACTCGTCGCGGACGACGTCGACGTTGAGGACGTCGTGGCCGCGCTCGCGCAGGTCCCGAACGACCCATCGACCGGCCTTCCCGCTCCCGCCGGTAACCACGGTCCGCATCTTCAGCCCTCCGAACCCTCGGCGGCCACCCACCGCTCCACCACCGCGTCGAGCCGGTCGAAGACGACCCCTTCGAGGCCCTCGGCGTGCACGATCAAACGCTCGAGCATCGCAATCCGGCTCATCCGGCCGATCGCCTCGGGGTGCATCGTGTACGTGAGCACGCCGCCGGGCTCGTGCTCCCAGGCCCAGTCGAGCTCGGCGCGCCAGATCTCCTCGACCTTCGAGGGAGCCGACATCGGCCCGAGGCCGAGACGCCCCGGCTCGAAGTGCGGCCAGTCGTCGAGGGTCCAGCTGATGGGGACCTCGACGAGCCGACCCGGCTGCCCGAGGACCGACCGCTCGCGCTCGTGCCGGTCGCCGAACCGGACGCGATGGAGGCGCACGTCGTCGGCCATGAGCGAGCTGTCGTAGACGAACCCGAGCTCCTCGACGAGCGGCAGGGTCTCCTCCGAGATCGACCAGTAGGGCGCCCGGAAGCCGCGCGGCGCGGCGCCGGCGGCCGTGCCGATCGCCTCGCGACTCCGAAGGAGGATCTCCCGCTGCTCCGCCGGCGGCCGGACCGCGAGGTCCTCGTGCGCCCAGCCGTGGCAGCCGAGCTCGTGGCCCGCGGCGACGATCGAGCCGACCGACTCCGGGAACGTGACCGCGGTGTGCCCCGGCACGAAGAAGGTGGCGCGGATCTCGTGACGGGCGAGGAGGTCGAGGATCCTCGGAACCCCGACCCGCGGCCCGAACTCGCCCCGTGATCTGAGGACCGGGCCCTCGCCGCGGTCG
>DASTSC010000314.1:0-1176 GCA_035760905.1 Candidatus Limnocylindrales bacterium
CCGAACCGAGGTCTTCCGGACGACGCTGATCCGGTACCAGCCGCGGCCGGTGTCCCGGAAGCCCTTGCACCGCGTCGTCCATCGGCCGCCGCGGACCCGATCGACCGCCGTCACCCTCACGCCCGCCGAGATCCGGGTCACGACGGTGGCGCTCGTCGACGGCCGCGTCCGGAGGATGACGCCGTCGCACGCCGCGGCGAGCCGGGTCGTCGCCCCGAGCGCCGCCGTCGTCGTCGCCAGCGTTGCGAGGATCGCGACGACCACCGCCACGGGCAGGAGCCACCGCGGGAGCGGCGCGGGAAGCGGCGCGCTACGGCTCGAGGCTCGACGATCCATCGGGCCCAGCCTCGCCGGCGTGGACGCCGTCGACTACGACCCGATGGTGCCGCCCGACACCACCCGCTTCGTCACCCCTCGCCGAGCGCCTTGCTGCTGTCCGACGTCAGAGCCGAGCCCATCGATGGCGACGAGCCTCGGCCCGATCGGCACGATCCTGCCCTCGTCCGCGGGCCCGGACGACACCGGCTCGCAGGACTCGGCGAACGCGGTGACCGGACGTGGCAGACCCAGGAGGAAGCCCTGCCCGAACCGGACCCCGAGGTCGAGCAGCGCGGCCCGCTCCTCGGGCGTTTCGACGCCTTCCGCGACGAGGGTACAACCGACTCCGTCGGCGAAGTGGACCATCCCCGTGACGAGAGCTCGGCGGACGGGGTCCCTGTCGATCCCGTGGACGAGGCTCCGGTCGAGCTTGACGGAGGCCGGCGCGAGCTCCGCGACATGCCGCAGGCTCGCGAACCCGGCGCCCGCGTCGTCGATCGCGAGGCGCGTGCGGGGGAGGCTGCCGACGGCCTCGCGGAACCGCCGGTAATCGGAGATCTCCGTGTGCTCCGTGATCTCGAGAACCAGGTCGAGGGCGGAGCTCGCGACGATCGTGGCGAGCTCGTCGCCGGCGAGGACGAGCTCGGGACTGACGTTGACGTCGAGGAAGGCGCGGCGGGGCAGCGCGACCGCGTCCGAGAGCGCCGCGCGCAGGGTCGCGAGCTCGAGGTCGAGGCCGACCTCCGCCCGGACGGCAGCCGCGAACACCTCGTCGGCCGACCGGCCGTCGGTGAACCGGGTGAGGGCCTCGAACCCGACGGTGGCGCCCGATTCGAGGGCGACGATCGGCTGGAAGAC
>DASTSC010000315.1:0-1709 GCA_035760905.1 Candidatus Limnocylindrales bacterium
CGGACGTCGCGCAGGTAGCTCCAGAGCGCGCGCCGGCTCGGCGCGTCGAGGCCGGTCGTCGGCTCGTCGAGGAAGAGCACCCGCGGCCGGTGGACGAGGCTCCGGACGATCTCGAGCTTGCGGAGCATGCCGCCCGAGTAGGTCCGGACGGGCTTGAAGATGTCGCGCCCGAGCCCGAGCAGCTCCGCCCAATCCTCCACCTGCCGGCGATACCCGGCCGGCATCAGACGGTAACCGGGCGCATACGGGTAGAGGCCGTAGAGGATCGCGTGGAAGCGCACGTTCTCCTCGCCGGTCAGGTTCCGATCGAGGCTCGGGCGCTGGAAGATGATCCCGACCCGCTGGCGGACCGCCGCGGCGTCGGTGACGACGTCGAGGCCGTCGATCCGTGCTCGACCCGCAGTCGGTGCGAGCGTGGTCGTCAGGATCGAGAGGGTCGTGGTCTTGCCGGCCCCGTTCGGCCCGAGGAGGGCGAAGAACTCGCCGCCCTCGACCTCGAAGCTGATCGCGTCGACGGCGTTGCGCTCGGCCTTTCGGTAGCGCTTGACGAGCCCCTCGACCGCGATGATCGGCGCCCCGGTGGTCACCGGCCGGATGCTACCCGAGCTGCCAGCAGGGGCGAGGGTTATACTAACGGTATGAAGACCGCCATCTCGGTGCCTGACGACGTGTTCGAGCGCGCGGAGCAGCTCGCCCGTCGAGAGGGTCGCTCCCGCAGCGAGGTCTACAGCGCGGCAGTGCGCGAATACGTCGCCCGGCACCTGCCCGACGAGGTCACGGACGCGCTCGACCGCGTCGTGGCAGAGGTAGGGGAGGAGCCAAGCGACTTCACCCGGCGGGCGGGCCGAGGTGTCGTCAGCGAGTCGGAGTGGTGATCGCCCAGGGCGACGTCTGGTGGGCCGACCTCGGTGAGCCCCAGGGATCCGAGCCCCGGTTTCGGCGACCGGTAATCGTCGTCCAGGGGGACGCGTTCAACCGGAGCGCCATCGCGACCGTCGTCTGCGTGCCCCTCACGAGCAACCTCCCGTGGGCCGATGCCCCGGGCAACGTCCGCCTGACCCGCCGCCAGACGGGGCTGACACGTGACTCGGTGGCGAACGTCTCGCAGGTCGTGGCCCTCGACCGTTCTGTCCTGACGGAGCGCGTCGGCGTCCTTCCGCGTCGGTTCGTCGACCTCATCCTCGCGGGGATCGACGTCGTCCTCGGTCGCTGAGCTCCTGCTCCCGAGCCGGCGGCCAGTCTGGTGCGGATGGCTGGCAAGGCAACGCGGTCAGAGCGCGTAGGCTTCGCCGATGGCCAACGTGATCGACTACGTGGAACTCGCGGTCGACGACCTCGAGGAGGCGAAGGCCTTCTACGCCGAGGCGCTCGGCTGGAGCTTCAACGACTACGGCGGCGAGTACGTCGGGATCCAGGATCCGAGGAACCCCGGCCAGGAGTTCGGCGGCCTCAACCCCGTGACCCCATCCGCTCGGGGCGAAGGCGTCCTCGCGCTCGCGCGGACCGACGATGCGGACGCGGCGCTCGCGGCCGTTCAGGCCGCTGGAGGCCGGATCGTCGTCGGGCTCCAGGAGTATCCCGGCGGGAGGCGGTTCAGGTTCGCCGATCCCTGGGGCAACGTCCTCGGCGTCTACCAGCCGCTCGAGTAGGCGCCAGCTCGCCGGTCACCCGCAGGCTCGCGGCGGTCGAGAGGAACGGGCCGGCATGCG
>DASTSC010000316.1:0-2758 GCA_035760905.1 Candidatus Limnocylindrales bacterium
GCGCCGGATACGACGCGGATGGACTGGGACGCCGACGTCACGATCGCGGGCACGCTCGCGTCCGTCGGTGCCCGGCTCATCGAGGGGACCGCGAACAAGCTCATCGGCCAGACCTTCGACTGCATCCGCTCGAAGCTCGAAGCCTGACGCTCCTTCATCGCGCGATCGGCCCGGTCGCGACGAACGTCTACGTCCTCGGCGACGAGCGCTCGCGGGAGGCGATCGCGATCGATACCGCGATCCCGTCGCTCGCCTGGATCGTCGACGAGCTGGCCGCGCGGGAATGGACCCTCAAGCTGATCGTCTCGACCCACGGCCATTGGGACCACGTCGGCGACAACGCCGCGGTTGGCGAGCACACCGGCGCGCCGATCGCCGTCCATCCGCTCGACCGCGACCGGCTCGAGCACCCGGACCCGCTCTGGGCGCCGTTCGAGATCCCGCCGTCGGTGCCCGCGGTCGAGCTCGCCGAGGGCGACGAGGTCCGGTTCGGCGAGGTCCGCCTGCGGATCCTCCACACGCCCGGTCATACCGAGGGGTCGGTCTGCCTCCTCGACGCCGACAACGGTCGCCTGTTGAGCGGCGACACGCTCTTCGCGGCGGGGTGGGGGAGGGTGGACCTGCCGGGCGGCGATCCCGAGGCGATGGCCGGCTCGCTCGCGCGGCTCTCCGAGCTGGAGGATCGTCTCGCGGTCATGCCGGGCCACGGCGCCGCGACGACGATCGGCCGCGAGCGGCCCTGGCTCGAGCTCGTGAAGCGGGCGGGCCGGCTGATCGCGTAGCCGGCGGCTCCCGGTGACGGTCGTCGGGCTCGCGCTCAGCCCCCGCGCCGGTAGGTTGCGACGAGCTCGGCGGTCCCGACCGTCGCGCCCCTGGCCGCCGACCGGAGCTCATCCGCGGCCACGCCCTTGCGCAGACCGAGCGGGCGCGACACGGCGTAGAGCCGGAAGCGGTAGTGGTGGGTGCCGCTCGGCGGGCACGGGCCACCCCAGCCGGCCCTGCCGAACGAGTTGCGACCCTCGACCGGGACGGCGTCCGAGCCGCTCGCCCCCTCGGCGAGACCGTCGGACGATGGCGCGATCCCCGCCGCGACCCAATGAACGAAGCCGTTCGCGTCGGGGTCGTCGACGACGAGCTCGAGCTCGACGGCACCGTCGGGCACGCCCGACCAGGCGAGGGGCGGTGAGACGCCCCTGCCGTCGCAGCCGTACTTCGCGGGGATCGCCGCGCCGGCGGCGAAGGCGGGGCTCGAGAGCGCGAACGAGGCGCTCGAAGGTGATGTCGGCACGCCGGCCTCCGCTGATTGGGCTGTCGAAGTCGATCCGCTCGTCGCGGGCGTCCCGGTCGCCGGGCTCGAGATCCCGGAGGCGGGCGGCGTCGACGCGGTCGGCGACTCGCCGGCGCCGCAGCCGGTCACGCCCAACGCGATGCCCACGACGAGGATCGCGCGGCCGATCATCGGCCGATGGTAGGTCGGCCTCGTGGATCTGCCTACCGGCTCAGGATCGTCGTCGCGTCGCGCGCCGGGGTCAGCCGCTTCGTCAGTTGGGCAGTCGCGGGTAGCAGCCCTGGGCGAGGATCCCCGAGGAGAGGTCGTCGCGCGTGAACGTCCCGGCGATGAGGATGCCCGCCGCCACGTAGGGATCGGCGTGGGTCCCCTTCGCCGCGCTCCGGCTCACCTGGAGCATGACGGCGTCGCCGGTCCGCGCGAACACCGCGCCATTCTCGTCGTAGACCGTCGGCTTCGGGTCGAACGAGGCGCTGAAGCCATCCGGCCAGACGATCGCCAGGCGCCGACCACCCGGAGCGGCGAGCCAGAGCGGGTCGGGCCGCGTCTCGTCGAGCGAGCCGTCGAGATGGCCGTAGACCGGGTCGTCGACACCGATCGTGTCGCAGCCGGCGTCGGGAGCGCGGTTCCACGGGAAGGTTCGCAGGGCGACCGTCTGGCCGCTGGGCGTGGATGTGACCGTCGGCACGCTTGTCCCGGTCGGCGAGGTCGACATGACGGGCGACGAGACCGCCGGCACCGAGGCGGTGGTCGAGGGCGACACGGCGGCCGGCGACGAACACCCGGCGAACACGATTGAAAGGAGCGCGACCCCGGCGATCGCGACGTTCACGGACCGACCCATGGCCAACCTCCTCGCCGTCCGAGTCTGGGACGGACGGCGGCCGGGCCCAGTGCCGTTCGGCCTCGGCTATCCCTCGAAGGCCTCGCCGTACTTCGTGCGCATGTGCTGCCGGACGCTCGCGTGGATCGCGCGCCAGCGCTTCCGCTCGGCGGTTCGCGCGAGCGGATCGGCGCGGACCTCGGCCGCGCGGACCTCGCGGGCGAGCTTCCGGTGGCTCGCGAGGCGTTCCGGCGCCAGCCGGCCCTCGGCGACCGCCGCCCGCACCGCGCAGCCGGGCTCGTGCTCGTGGCGGCAGTCGGCGAACCGGCAACTCGCCGCGAGATCCGCGATGTCGTCGAACGCCGCCTCGAGCCCCGTTCCGTCGTCCCACAGCTCGATCGCGCGCATCCCCGGGGTATCGAGCAGGAGCGAGCCGTCGGGCAGCGGGATGAGCTCGCGCCGGGTCGTCGTGTGACGGCCCTTCGAGTCGTCGGCCCGGACCGCGCTCGTCGCCTGCCGTTCGCTGCCGAGCAGCGCGTTCGCCAGCGAGGACTTGCCGACGCCGGACGAGCCGAGGAGCGCGACGGTCGCACCGGGCGAGAGCCAGGCCCGCAACGCCTCGAGCCCGCGGCCGGTGAGGGCGGACA
>DASTSC010000317.1:0-7397 GCA_035760905.1 Candidatus Limnocylindrales bacterium
GGGCGTGCAAGGGTAATGGCGTCGGCGGGCCGCAAACCATTCCCGAGGTCGTGTCGGCGCGTTCGTGGGCGGTTCGTGGGCGTCCATCCTGTCGACTTTCCTGCCCCACAGGACGGGCGGGACGGGTAGCGAAGCGCTGGCCGCCTTCAACCCATCCGTCGATGCCGGATCCACCGTGGACCGATGCCGCTACGTGCATGAAGAGGCGGGCGCGCGAGCCCGCGGGCCCCGTCGAGCTGGCGGCTGCGGCACCGACGACCGCGTCGAGGGCGATCGTGTCCTGTCGCACAGGAATCCCGTGGGTCTCGGTGGCGGCGCCGGTCGGTCGGGCGAAGCGGCGCGGGCGGCGCCGGCGGCGCGAGGGTGGCGGCGGCCGATCGGGCGCGGTTCTACCCGGGCAGCCGCTCGAATGCCTCGGCGCAGGACGGTGGCACGACGCCAAGGTGGCGCCCCTCGAGCGTCGCGATCGAGATCGTCACCCGGCCGCCGCGCGCGCGGCCGACTCGACCTCGCCGAGACGAGCGCCCTCGCTCGGCGCGCCGCCCGGCTCCGCCAGCAGGGCGTCGGTTCGCTCCACGAACGGCGCCGCCGCCAGGCGCGCGAAGATCTCGCGTGCCGCCTCCGCGTAGCCGCGAACCTCGGCCGCCTCCACTCCGAGGGCCGACGCGAGGGCGAGTCCGGCGAGGCCCTGGCGCCAGACGAGGCCGAGCGCCTCGAACTCGCCGATGGCGAAGCGACCGTCGCGCAGGGCATCCACTGACCGCCCCTCGAGCGCGGCGACGGCGGACTCGAGCATCCGCTGGTCCGCGGTGTGCGTGCGACTGCGGCCAGGGACGGCGGCGAGGCCCTCCATCGCGGACCGCGCCCGGTCCGGCCGGCCAGCCAGCGCCGCCGCCAGCCCGGCCATCAACGTCGACTCCTCCGCGTTCACCGCGTCCCCCCGCGCGTGCTCGAGCCACTCGTCGCACGCCTCGCCAAACCGGCCCGCGGCAAACGCCGCCTCGGCGTCGACCTGGTGGACGCCTCCCGCGGCGGCCGACTCGTTGAAGCCTTTCGCCCATGCCTTGAGCCGCCCCCGATCGGCCGACACCTCCTCGCCGCGAAACGTGCGAAACGTCAGCAGGTTCCAGGCGGCGTAGTTCGCTCCGAACTCGTCGACGCTTTCGGCGGCCGCCGCCGTCAGCTCACGAATCGCGCGATCCCACTCGCCGATGTGAAGGGCGGCGCTCGCGAGGTTTCCGGTCGCCGTCGACAGCGCCGTGCCGAGACCGTACCTCCGCGCCATTCGGACGGTGCCGTCGGCGACCTCGAACGCCACCCGGGCATCCCGCGCTGCGATGCCGAGGTTGATCCGGCCGCGAACGGCCGTGGAGACCAGGCCCTTCTCGTCGGCGAGCTCCATCCCGGCGCGCAGGACGCCGAGACCCTCGTACGACCGGCCGATCATGCAGAGCGCGCCGCCACGCGTGATCAGGACATCGCTCACGATCGGGACGAGGTCGAGGCGCTCGGCCGCCTCGAGCGTACGGTCCGCGACAGCGACCGCCCGCTGGTTCTCGTCGACGAGGAAGTACGCGCGGCAGAGCGAGCCGAGCAAGGCGACGCGCCCAGGCCCATCGACCGGTGCATCGCCGACGAGCTCCTCCGCGGCGGTCTCCAGCATCACGCGCGCCTCATTCCGGCGGAGCCCCTTGATGAGGGAGTCGCCGAGGGTCGCGATCGCCGCCGCCAGCGCGTCCGGCTCGCCGAGCTCACGCCGGATCGCGATCGCCTCGCGCAGGCGCTCCTCTCCAGCCGCCAGGAGGCCGGAGTTCGTCGCCGCATGTCCTGCCCGCTCGAGCAGATCGGCCGTGTCGGCGCGATCGCGCGACACCAGCCGGGCCTGGTCCAGGAACGTCATCGCCTGGCGCGGGGATCCCAGCCCGATCGCCCGATCCGCCGCCGCGCGCAGCGCGATCCTGGCCTGCGCCGCCAGGGCCTCCGCCTCGTCGTCCGCCGTCGCGTTCTCGTGGGCCGCGAGGTACTGCGCCGCGAGCGCGCCGACGATCTCCTCGCTGTTCAGCGTCTCGAAGTACCGCGCCGCCGCGAGATGACGCCGCTTCCGTTCGGACCGGGCGAGCGTGTTGTAGGCCACCTCGCGAATGAGCGCCTGGACGAAGACGTACTGACCCCGTTCCGGCGAGCGGGCGTCGGCCTCGAGCCGGACGAGCTCGCGTCGAGCCAGCGAGCCGAGACGAGGCTCCAGGTCCTCCGGCGCGATGGCGCTCACCGCCGCCAGGCCGGCCACCGTGAAGCTCTGCCCCAGGACGGCGGCGTCCGACAGAAGCGTCCGCTCGTCGGCCGGCAACGCGTCGAGTCGGCTGGCGATGAGCGCCGTGAGCGTCTCCGGAACCGCGAGGCGGCTCAGCTCGCCAGTGGGGACGTATCGGCCGTCCTCGAGGGCGACCTTCCCCTCGGCCAGCAGCATCCGGACCGTCTCGACGGCATAGAGCGGGATGCCGTCGGCACGTTCCACGATCGCCGCCACGGCCGCGCCGGGAAGGCCGGGCACGAGGCCGTCGAGGAGCGCGCGCATCGCCGCCGGCGGCAGCGGCTCGAGGTGAAGCGACGTGAAGCTCCGCTTGCCGGCGCCCCAATCCGGCCGCCGCTCGAGGAGATCCGGCCGCGACAGCGTCAGGACGTAGATCGGCGCGCCACGGCTCCACTCGAGCAGGTGGTCGACGAAGTCGAGCAGGCCCGCGTCGGCGAAGTGGAAGTCCTCGAAGACGAGGACGACCGGCGACGTCGCGGCGAGCCGCTCGAAGAACGTCCGCCAGGCGCCGAAGAGCTGCTCGGGGCCCGTGATGGAGGCTTCGATGCCCAGGAGCGCGAGGAGAGCGCCCTCGATCCAGCGCCGCTCGTCCGGATCGGGCACGTGCTCCGCCAGCGTGGCATCGACCTTCGCCCGGGTCGTCGGCTCGTCGTCCGTCTCGAGGAGGCCGCAGCGGACCCGGACCATCTCGCCGAGCGCCCAGAAGCTGATCCCGTCGCCGTACGCCGGCGACCGCCCGTCGTGCCACCAGACTCGGTCCACGAGCCCGTCGACGTACTTGAGGAACTCCCAGGCGAGCCGGCTCTTGCCGATCCCGGCCGGCCCGATGACCGACACCAGCCGCGCCCGGCCCTCGACCTCGGTGGCGTGGAACAGGTCCTTGAGGAGGCGCAGCTCGATGTCCCGGCCGACGAACGGCGCCTCGAGCGTATCCGAGCGGTTCCGTCCGCCGATCTGGGCCACGACCCGGGCCGCGCGCCACGCCGGGACCGGCGCGGACTTGCCCTTGAGCAGCTGCTCGCCCGCCTCCTCGAACTCGATCGCTCGAGACGTCGCCCGCTTCGTCGCGGCGCCCACGAGGACCGCGCCGGGCGGCGCGACCGACTGGAGCCGGCTCGCCGTGTTGACGAGGTCGCCCGCGACCAGCCCCTCGTTCGTCGCGCCGATCGTCACCGCCGCCTCGCCGGTCAGGACACCGGCCCGCGCCTCGATCGTCGGCCCGAGCGAACGGACCGCGTCGACGAGCTCGAGGCCGGCCCGAACGGCCCGCTCGGCGTCGTCCTCCCGGGCGACCGGCGCGCCCCAGACCGCCATGACCGCATCGCCGATGAACTTCTCGACGGTCCCGCCGTAGCGGCCGATCACGCTTCTAGCCAGCTCGAAGTAGGACGTCAGGAGAGCGCGGGTCTCCTCGGCGTCCCGCCCCTCGGAGAGCGCCGTGAACCCGACGAGGTCGGCGAACAGCACCGAGACCAGCCGGCGCTCGGCCACCGCTGCCGGCGCTGCGGGCGCCACCCGCTCGGTTGCGGCGGACGCCGCGGGCTGCGCCTGCGCGAGCGGGGTCGCACATTCGCCGCAGAACTTTGCGGTCGGCGGATTCGGCGAGCCGCACGACGGGCAGGCGACGACGAGCCGGGATCCGCATTCGCCGCAGAACTTCCGGCCGCCCTCGTTCTCGCTGCCACAGCTCGGACAGATCACCGTGGCTCCTCGCCTCCCTCCGGTCCGGCGATTATCGCGACCGCGAACGCACCCGGCTACCGAGTGGCGTCTGCCCGAAGCTTCGCCAGGTAGGCGCCGAAGCCCGCCCACGTCGCGAGCGGCGCGTCCGAGCCGTACGCCGCGGGCTCCTCCGACACCACCCGACGTCGCGTTCCCAGCACGTCGCGGTTGCCGGCGGCCGCGGCGAGGCGTGCGTCGAGGGTCAGCAGGTCGGCGTCGATGGCGATCGCGAGCGCGAGGTAGGCGGCGTCGTACGCGGTCAGCCCGTGGCGGGCCATCGAGTCGAGCGCGAGGAGGACGAGGGGTCGGTCGATCGCGTCCGTGATGAGGCCGAGCCCGTCGAGCTCGGCGATGCGCTCGGCATTCTCGGCCGCGGTGTGTCCGATCTGCCGCCCGAGAACGTTCGCGACCTCGAGCCAGAAGTGGTCGGGCACGTGCAGCTCGGTCACCGCGGGCAGAACGAGCATCGACCGGACTCGCTCGCCGCCCGCCTCTTCCCGAAGGACGGCCAGGGCGGCGGAGGCGTCGACGACGAGCCGATCACGCATCGTCAGCGTCCTCATCGCCGGGCTCGTCGCGATCGCGGTCGAGACGCAGGAGCTCGGTCGACGTCAGTCGCGACCGATATCGCTCGGCGGACTCACGGCCCAGCTCGGCCAGCCGGTCGAGCGCTGCGATCCGCCGCCGTCGGCGCTCCTCCGCACCCTCGTCGAGCCGTCTTCCGTCGTCGATCGACACGAGCATCGCCAGCGGGCGATGGTTCCGCTCGATCACGAAGCGCTCACCGGCCGACGCCGCATCGAGGATCTGGCCGAGTCGCTGCCGCAGATCGAGCGGCGTCACGGTTCTCATGGTCAGCCATCATAGCCGACCATCACGGCCGAGCGTCGGCTGGCTCGCTCGAGTTCGCGGCGACGTTCCCGCAGGAGGTCAGTTTCCTGATCGTTCGACTCATCTCGAACCAGTTGCTGACGGAGGGCGCGGGAGTGGCGGACCTGCTCGAGCGATCGAAGAAAACGATCTTGCGATCGCCGGCTGGGATCGTCAGAGGAGGTCGACGCCAGGGCTGGCCGTCCGGAGGCCGTTCTCGCGCGCCGCGGCGAGCAGTCGAGCGTCGTACGCGACGAACGTCGGGACGGCCGCACGGAGCCGGATCGCGGTCGCGATGTGGATCGCATCGAACGTTCGCAGCGTCACCGGTACGAGTACGCCGGCGTCCGCGGCGAGCTCGGCGTCGAGCTCGACGAGGTCGACGGCGGACAGGACCGCCGAGGTCTCGTTCTCGAGGTCACGACGGAGACGCCGGACGGCGCGGACGAGCTCGATCGCGCCGACCCGGCTCATGACGATCCGCACGTCGGGAGTCAGCCATCCCCTGAGCTCCGCGCTCCCGGGCTCGTCGACGATCAGCTTCAGGAGCGCGGACGCGTCGAGATAGGCAGCCGGCGGATCTACCACCGCTCCCCGTCGCGCATCTGCCGAAGGACGTCCGAGAGCGGCATCTCGCCCGGCGCCAGCGGCATCGGTGGCGGCAGGTCGGCGATCGATCTGGTCGCGGGGGTGAGCTTCCCTTCGCGCTCGAGCCGTTCCAGGATCGACTCGTCGGCCGAGGGTGGCGGCGCCAGCCGCGCGACCACGTGCCCGTGCTCGGTGACGTCGAGCGACTCGCCGGCCTTCACGTCGCGCAGGTAGACGGACAGGTTCTGGCGCAGCTCTCGAACCCCCACCCGCCGCCGGCTGGCGTCCCGCTCACTCATGACGCACAACGTAGCACAATGTCGGACGAGCTTGCGGGATCCGCGTGCGACGTCGGCCGCGATCGGACTTCTCGTCGTGCTCGGCCGGTTACCCCGCGTGCGCTCCCACGTACGAACCGGAGGCCGCCGGCTTCGCGGTCGCCACGCGTGCGTCGAAACCTCTCACGATCAGCCAGCCGGCGAGGACCATCTCCTGGACGGCGATCGGAAGGTTCAGGAGGATGTGCCCGGTCGACATCGGCACGACGACCTGGAACAGCACGAGCAGGGCGCCGCCGAGCGACATCACCGCCGCGATCAGGCCCCAGCCGGACAGCCAGCGCGGAACGATCGCCGACTCGAAGAAGACCCAGTAGTAGAGCAGTCCGCCGAGGGCAAAGAAGCTGACGCCGGCGACGGACCCCACGAGGTCCCGCCCGGCGAGCAGGACCGCGGCGGACTGCGCGAACTGGGACGAGCCCGTCGCTCCGGCCTGAACCGCGTCCTGGCTCACGCTCACGAGGAGGAGGAGTCCGATCACGCCCATGCTGTAGAAGGTCGCCTCGACGACCCGGAACGCCACCGAGCCGAGCGCGAGCGGCTCGCTGTAGCGCCGCAGCACGGGGTAGAGGGCGATCGCGATCGCGGGACAGGCGGCGTACCCGATCAGCTGCAACAGCGCGCCGGCGAAGATCGGCGTGGTGTTGCCGGCGACCGTCGTCGGATCGACCGGATCGCCGACGAACGGCCGGTACAGGGCGCTCCCGACGATTGCGGCCAGCGTCGCGACGACGAGCAGCATCCCGGCGGCGACCGCGTTCCCGCGATAGGTGTTCATGGCGTCCGCTCCCTCTCGCTGACCCGCGTCTGCGTTGCTCCTGAACGTTCATTCGACGCCGCGCCCGCGAGGCTGACCAGTGCCAATTCGCCTGACGCCGCTTTCGGGTTCTGCCCTTGCCGATCCTCGTGCCGGCTGCATGGGCATCCTCAGGGCAACGACCCAGATACCGGACGTCGTGCGGTGGAAACGCCCGGCCGCCGTGCGGGACCGCCCAGGCGTCGAGGCCGATCCTCCCGTGCAGGCCGCTCCGATCCCGCGTTCTCGACTCGTCGATGCCGGATATGCCCATGGAGCCGGCATCGGCGATGGCATGCCCGGGAGCGGGCGCGCCTGCGGCGGCGAACCAACGAACGGGCGGCCCCCTCCGTCAGGCGCTTGGGCGCCGCCTCGCCTCGCCGCTCGGGGCGCGGCTCCGCAGCTCGTACGCGCTCGAGGCGAACGCCACCTTCCGCAGCATCGGCGACTGCGGCCGCGACCACTGCTGCTCATCGGCGCGAAGCGACGCGACGATGTCGCGGAGCCGCTCGTCGTCGCCGGCGTACGAGCCGATCCGCGCGGCCACGCGCCGGAGGCGTCGCACCGCGGCCTCGAAGTCACCGCCGCGGTTGAGCGTCACCGCCTCCTGCCGGGCGCGAGCCGCGAAGAGCCGGGCGACCGCGTGGTCGACGGTCCGATCGCGCGCCTGGCCGTCGTTCGTTCGGTCGTCGGCGAACTCCCAGCCGATCCCGACCGGCGCCGCGCCCGCCGCGGCGAGCACGCCCTCCCGGTCCGACGTCGCGACGAGGAT
>DASTSC010000318.1:0-3304 GCA_035760905.1 Candidatus Limnocylindrales bacterium
GCGTCGGCGCCCGCCACGAACCGGACCCGCCGCGGATCGACGTTGTACGGGAGGTCCTCGATGAGCGTGCCGTCCTTGTCGAGGAAGACGAACGGCCGCGACGGGCCGGCCGGGACGCCGTCGGACCATGCGTCGAAGCGCATGGCGAACGCCGCGGCGGGATCGCCGCTTCCGTCGACGCCGGAACCGGCCACGGTCGTCCGGACCCCCTCGTCGATCACGGCCAGGAGGTCTCGTTGAGCGGCAGGACCATGAGCTCGGGGATGACGACACCGTCCGGCTGGTCGAGGACGAACCGGATCGCTCGCGCGGCGGCGTGCGGGTCCATGAGGTTCTCGAGCGGGGTGTCGGGGAAGCGGTCGAGGATGAACGGCGTCCGCATCCCGCCGCAGACGACCGCGGTCACGCGGAGCCCGTAGCGCCGGGCCTCGGCGTGGAGCGAGTGGCTGAACCCGAGCAGGCCCCACTTGCTGGCGTGGTACGCCGAGGCCTCGGTCCAGGCTCGCTTGGCCGCGGTCGAGACGATGTTCACGACGTGCCCCCGGCCCGAATCGCGGAGGACCGGCAACGCCGCCTGCGTCATCGTCATCGGACCGCGCAGGTTGACGTCGATCACCCGGCCCCACTCGTCGGCGGACATCTCGTCGAAGGCCTTCGTGACGTCCGTGCCGGCGTTGTTGACGAGGACGTCGAGCGTCCCGAAGCGGTCCACCGCAGCCCGGACGGCCGTGGCCGCGGACGCGGCGTCGCGCACGTCGAGGGTGACCGCGAGCGCGTCGGAACCGTCGAGCCCGGCGACCGTCTCGTCGGCCGCCTCGCGACGGACGTCGGCGACGACGACCCGCAGGCCGGCGGCTGCGAGGACCTCGGCCGTGGCCCGGCCGAGCCCACTGCCACCACCCGTGATGAGCGCGACGCGATCGTCGGTCGCGGGGGCGGAATCGAGATCGGGGACGCGTTCGAGCGTCGTCATCGGCCACCCCTCCCGCCGGCCGCGAGCCGGGCAGCGCCGCGCGCCCGGAAGCCGCCGCGCTCGTGGCTCGTCTCGATCGGGACCGGGGTGGCGGCAGGCACGTCCGGGGCGGAGGGGACCGCCGTCGGGGGGAACCAGCCGGCGTCGGCGAGCCGCTGCTCGACGAGCTCGGCGAGGAGATGAACGATCACGCCGTGGACCTCCTGGATTCGCTGGGTGTCGAAGGCCGGCACGACGAGCGAGACGTCGGCCTGACCGTGGAGCTGGCCGCCGTCGCGGCCGACGATCGCCACCGTCCCGAGCCCGATCTCGCGGGCGCGGTCGAAGGCGTGGACGAGGTTCGGGGAGCGGCCGCTCGTCGAGAGCCCGACGAGGACGTCGCCGCGGCGGCCGAATGCCTCGACCTCGCGGGCGAGGACGTCCTCGTAGCCGACGTCGTTGGCCCAGGCCGTCATCGAGGCCGGCTCGGCGCCGAGGGCGATGGCCGCGAGCCCGGGCCGTCCGGCGACCCGGAAGCGGCCGACGAACTCCGCGGCGAGGTGCTGGGCCTCGGCCATGCTGCCGCCGTTTCCGGCGACGAGGAGACGGCCGTCGCGGGCGAAGGCGGCGGTGACCATCGCCGCGGCTTCGAGGATCGGCTGGCGGAGCCGGCGCTTCGTCGCGAGGAGCGTGCTCGCCGACTCTTCGAACGTCCGGTCGACGGACGCGAGCTGCTCGGCGACCTCGCGCCGGGCGAGCCGCCGCTCGGCGAGGACCGCGTCGTAGAGCTCGCTCACCGTGGCCGCGACCCGCGGCCAGGTGAAGAGGTCGTTCACCCGCCGGACGGCCTGGCGGGCGAAGACCGAGAGGAGCTTCGGATGGCGGTAGAGGTGACCGATCCGCTCGGCCAGAGCGTCCGGGTCGCGCGGCGGGACGAGGTAGCCGGTCTCGCCGTCGCGGACGCTGAACTTGATCCCGCCGACGTTCGAGCCGACGACCGGCGTCCCGCAGGCCATCGCCTCGAGGGGCGTGATCCCGAACGGCTCGTACCACGGCGTCGAGACGAAGACGTCGGCGGCGCTGTAGTACGTCGCCAGCTCGTCGCGGTCGCGCCGGCCGACGAAGACGACGCGGTCCTCGACGCCCTCCTCGCGGGCGATCTGCCGGAGGCGGCCGAGCTCCGGCACCCGTTCGAAGTCCGGGACGCGATCCGGCCCGCCGACGACGAGCAGGCGGACGGCGAGGGCCTGGTCGCGGGCAAGCCGGCCGATGGCCCGGATGACGTTGTCGACGCCCTTGCGGGGGACGATCCGGCCGAGCTGGAGGACGATCCGCTCGCCCGGGTCGAGGTCGAGGTCGAGGCGCGCAAGCGGCCGGCTCTTCGGCGCGAACTCCTCGGGGTCGAAGCCGCACGGGACGATCTCGATCCGGGTCGGGTCGGCGTTGTAGAGCCGGATGAGGTCCTCCTCGTCCTGGGGGCACTCGGCGAGGATCCGATCGGCCTCGGCGACGACGCGCTCCTCGATCGTGAGCCGCTCGTCGGGGAAGCCGTCGTCCTGGCCCTGGAACTGGCGGCGGACGCGGCCGAGGGCGTGGAACGTGACGACGAACGGGATCTCGAGGGCCTGCTTGATCTCGGCCGCGACGAGCGCGGACATGAAGAAGTGCGCGTGGACGACGTCGTAGCGCCGGCCTCGGCGGGTCAACTCCCGGAGCATCCATGTCGTGAACGCGCCGATGTGGGGCAGGAGCTGCTCCTTCGGCAGCGGCTCCGGCGGCCCGGCCGGCACGTGGACGACGCGGATCCCGGGCAGCCACTCGACGACCTCGGGCAGGTCGGGGGCGTCGCGCCTCGTGAACACGTCGACCCGGTCGCCGGCCGCCGCGAGGTGCTTCGCGAGCTGGGCGACGTAGACGTTCTGGCCGCCCGCGTCGACGCCGCCGAGCGTCGCCAGCGGCGAGGCGTGCTCGCTGATCATCGCGATCCGCCTCATCGGACACCCCCGGCGGCGAGGGCCCGGGTCTCGCGTCGACGTCCCGCGGCCTCGTGGAGGACGCCGCTCCAGTCGCGGCCGAAGCGCTCGACCGAGAAGCGCTCCCGGGCGGTCGCCTGCCCGGTGCGGCCGATCTCCCGGGCGAGGGCCGGATCCGCGAGGAGGTCGCGCATCCGGTCGACGAGCACCGCCGGATCGGTCGAGGCGAAGCCGTTGACGCCGTCCTCGATGACCGTCGGCATCTCGGTCGTCGCGAGCGCGACCACCGGCAGCCCGATGAGCATCGCCTCGCAGACCGCCATCCCGAAGCTCGTGTAGCGGATCGGATGGAAGTAGAGCCGGTAGCGGGCCATGACCG
>DASTSC010000319.1:0-1652 GCA_035760905.1 Candidatus Limnocylindrales bacterium
TACCCGCACGAGCCCCTCGAGGTCGCCGAGTGGGATCCGGCGACGGTGGAGGTCGCGGCGCGCGTCGCCACGCTCGTGGCGGAGCGTCTCCCTGGGGTCGTCGTCGAACACGTCGGCAGCTCGGCCGTCCCGGGTCTGCCGGGCAAGAACATCGTCGACCTCGGCGTGGACGCCGTGCCCGACGAGATCGGCGACATTCGCCGCGTCCTGCGCGACCTCGGCTTTGTCGAGGACGCCGGCCCGCGGGCATTTCCGCCGACCCGGCCGCTGTTCCTCGGCGCGATCGAGCACGAGGGTCGAACCCACCGGATCCACCTTCACGTCCATCCCCGGGGCAACCGCGCCTGGGGACGCGAGCACGCCCAGAAGCTCGCGTTCCGCGACGCCCTCCGGACGGACCCCGAGCTCCGCGACGACTACGCTCGCCGGAAGCTCGAGATCGTCGGAGCCGGGGTGGACGACGCCGTTCGCTACTCGACGGCCAAGACCGAATGGATCCGAGGGACACTCGAGCGCCTCGGGGTCGCCGACCCCCCGATCGAGCCGCCGGGCACGATCGCGATCCTCGGAGGCGGCCAGCTCGGACGGATGCTCGCGCTCGCCGGCCGCCCGCTCGGTTACCGCTTCGCGGTCCTCGACCCGGACCCGGCCTGCCCCGCGCGCGCGGTGTCGGACCGCTTCGTGGAGGCCGGCTACGACGACGTCGACGGCGCGCTCCGCGTGGCCGACGGTGCCGACGTCGTGACCTACGAGCTCGAGCACCTCGCGGTGGACCTCGCCGCCAGGCTCGACTGGGAGTGGCCGGTCCGGCCCTGGGCGTTCACGCTGGCCGTGACGCAGGACCGCCTGGAGGAGCGCCGCGCCGTCGAGCGGGAGGGGATCGCAGTCGCGCCCTGGCGGGCCGTTGCCGACGAGGCGGAGCTCTGGACGGCGGTCGAGGAGCTCGGCCTGCCGGTGCGCCTCAAGGCCACGCGCGGCGGCTACGACGGGCGGAGCCAGGTCCGGGTCGCCTCCCCCGACGACGCGATCGGGGCGCTCTCGAGGCTCGGCCGACCGGCCGGCGAGGCGGCCCTCGTCGAGCGCGAGCTCGCCTTCGAGGCCGAGCTGTCGATCGTCTGCGCCCGCGACCCGGCGGGTCGTTCGCGGACGTTCCCGGTCGCGCGGAACCGCCACGACGCCGGGATCCTCGTCGAGTCGGTCGTGCCCGCCGGCGTCCCGGCGGAGGTCGAGGCCGAGGCGCGCCGGATCGTCGTGACCCTGGCCGAGGCGCTCGACGTCGTCGGCACGCTGACCGCCGAGCTGTTCCTCATGCCGGACGGCTCGCTTCTCGTCAACGAGCTGGCGCCCCGCGTCCACAACAGCGGCCACTGGTCGATCGAGGCGACCGAGACGTCCCAGTTCGAGCAGCACGTCCGGGCGATCTGCGGGCTGCCGCTCGGCTCGACCGCGCTGCGGGCGCCTGCCGCGACGGTGAACCTGCTCGGCACGGGCGCGGAGCGCGAGGCCCGGGCCACGGGGGTGAGCGCGGCGATCGCGGTCCCCGGTGTCCACCTCCACCTCTACGACAAGCGGCGCGTCTTCGAGCGACGCAAGATGGGCCACGTGACGGCGTTGGGCGAGACCGCGGACGAGGCACTCGAGCGGGCCAGGGC
>DASTSC010000320.1:0-2183 GCA_035760905.1 Candidatus Limnocylindrales bacterium
ATCCTCGGCGCGGCCGGCCTCGTCGCCATCGGCGCGCTCCTCGTCGGCGTCCGCTCGATCCGGCGCCGACGGGAGACCGGCCCGTGACCGCGCTCACCGCCCGGCTACGCGCGCTCCAGAGCTGGCAGGTGACGCTCGCGATCGCTCTCGCCGCGCTCGGCTTCCTCGTCGCGGCGCAGCTGCGGAGCGAGGGTCCCCGCGTCCGGTACACGAGCCAGGAGCGGTCGCCGCTCATCGAGACCGTCGTGTCGCTGCAGCGCAACCAGGATGCGCTCAAGTCCCGGATCCTCGAGCTCAACGGCCAGATCCGCGATCTGCAGGGCAGGGGAGAGGGGGCGGCGGTCCTCGTCCGCGATCTCAACGATCAGCTGGAGAACGCCCGAATCGCCGCGGGTCTCGTGCCGCTCGAGGGTCCGGGCCTCGTCCTGCAGATCGCCGATTCGACGCTGCCGGTGCCGAGCGGCGCGACCGGCGCCGACTACGTCATCAGCGCCCAGGACCTGCGGACCGTCGTCGACGCGCTCTGGCAGGCGGGGGCGGAGGCGATCGCGATCAACGGCGAGCGGGTGACGGCCGTGACCGCGATCTCGGACATCGGCGGCACGATCCTCGTCAACTACGCCTACCTGACCCCGCCGTACCAGCTGACCGCGCTCGGGCCGAAGGGTCTCTACGACCGCCTCACCGCGGTCCCGTCGTTCGCCGAGCTCGTCCGGACCCGAGCCGACGCCTTCGGCCTCCAGTTCGGCTTCGCCGAGCCCGAGAAGGTCGTGGTTCCGGCCTACGCAGGCCCGGTGAACCTGACTGCCGGGCGGCCGGGGCCGCCGAGCCAGCCGCCCGCATCGGGAGGGCCGTAGGTGCACCGGGTCAGCGCCCAGCTCGCGCTCACGGCGGTCGCGCTCGTTCTCGGCTTCATCGTCGTCCTCCAGATCCGCGCCCAGTCGGGGGCGGCCGACCTCGCCGGGCGCTCGGCCCAGGACCTCACGGTCCTCGTCGCGAACCTCAACACCCGCAACGACCAGCTGCGTGGCGAGATCGCCGCCCTCGAGGGCGAGCTCGGCGACCTCCGGACGGCCCAGGACCGCGGCCAGACCTCGGTCGACCAGCTCCGCGAGGATCTCGCCCGGATCGAGGGCTGGGCAGGTCTCCTCCCGGTGACCGGACCGGGGGTGCGGGTCCGGATCGAGGGTCCCATCCACGCCGGTGCGGTGGACGACGTCGTCAACGAGCTCCGGAACGCCGGGGCCGAGGCGATCGCGATCGACGGCATTCGGGACGTCCCGGGGGTCGTGGTCACCGGCGACCCGGGCGCCCTCACCGTCGACGGCAAGGCGGCCGCGGGCGTGGTCGAGATCGAGGCCGTCGGCGACCCGGGCGCGCTCGGCGGCACGCTCACGCGGGCCGGCGGCCTCGTCGCCCAGCTGGCGGCCACGGAGCCGGGGGCGGCCGTCGACGTCGCCTCGGTCGACAGCCTCGCCCTGCCGGCCACGACCCGGACCCTCCGCCCGCCCGACGCGGTCCCGCGCCTCTGATACGCTCGGCCGCCATGAGCGAGCGGACCGTCGTGCCGTTCCTGCTCGGCGACGTGGTCCGGCTCGCACGGCCCCATCCCTGTGGCGGCGACACCTGGCTCGTCGACCGGCTCGGCGCCGACATCGGGCTCCGCTGCCGCACGTGCGCGCGGCACCTGCTCCTCGAGCGACGGGCGGTCGAGCGCCGCCTCGTCGAGTTCGTGGAGCGCGGTGACGCGGACCTCAGCCGCGCCGTCGCGCCCACCGGTCGGTGACCGGAGCGTCGCCGAGGCCGACGAGTCCCGAGCCCGACGCAGCCTCGGCGCTCGCGGTCTTCGCGATCCGGCCCTTCCTGCTGCTCTGGCTGTCGCAGGCCGCGACCCAGATCGGCGGGAACATGGTCATCTACGGCCTCACCGTCATCATCTTCGAGACGACGCGGTCGAACGCGGCCGTCAGCGCCCTCCTGCTCACGTTCCTCGTGCCGGCGGTCGCGCTGTCGGCCGTCGCCGGCGTCTACGTCGACCGGCTCGACCGGCGGCTGCTGCTCGTCGTCACGAACGTCCTCCGGGCGGCCGCCTTCGGGCTCATGATCCTCGCCGGCACGAACATCCTCGCGATCTACGTCCTCAACGTCGCCGTCAGCGCGATCACGGTCTTCTTCGCCCCGGC
>DASTSC010000321.1:0-1143 GCA_035760905.1 Candidatus Limnocylindrales bacterium
GCCGAGCATCTCGAACTGGTAGCGCGCCCGCATGCCCTGGTTCCGGTAGCGCCGCAGCCAGTCGGCGAGGCGATCGTCGTCGGTCGTGATGAGGCCGCCCTCGCCGGTCGTCATGTTCTTCGTGGCGTAGAGGCTGAAGGCGGAGGGTCCGAAGCTGCCGGCTCGGCGGCCGCCGTAGGTCGCCCCGTGCGCCTGGCAGGCGTCCTCGACGACCGCCAGGCCATGGCGCGCGGCGATCTCGAGCAGCGGGTCCATGTCGGCGACGAGGCCGAACAGGTGGACCGGCATGACCGCCCTCGTCCGCGGCGTGATCGCCGCCTCCACGCGTCGAACGTCGATCAGATACGTGTCGGGCTCGATGTCGACGAAGACCGGGATCGCCCCGACGGACAGGATCGCGTTCGCCGTCGCGGCGAACGTGTGGGAGACGGTGATCACCTCGTCGCCGCGTCCGATCCCGAGACCCGCGAGGATCGCCTGGATCGCGACGGTGCCGTTGCTGACGGCGATCGCGTGAGCCGCCCCGACGTACGCGGCCCAGCCTTCCTCGAGCGCCGCGACGCGCGCTCCCTGGGCGATCATCCCCGAGCCGAGCACCTCGCCGACGGCGGCGATCTCGGCCTCGCCGATGTCGGGTCGCGCGATCGGGATCATGACGCCCTGCCCCCCTTCGCCTCGACGACCGTCTCGTCGTCCGGCACGTACTCGTACACCCTGCCGCAGGCGGCGCACGAGAGCCGTTCGGCCGGATCGGCGGGAGCCGGCCGACCGTCGGGCCCCGTGAGGCGTCGCCCGCAGTCGCAGACCCATCCGATCCGGCGGGCCGGGTTGCCGACGGCGAGGGCGTGGGACGCGACGTCCCGCGTCACCACTGCGCCGGCACCCACCGTCGCGAACTCGCCGACGTCCGTGCCCGCGACCACGATCGCGCCGGCGCCGATCGAGCACCCGCGCCGCAGCCGGATGGGCGAGATCGTCCAGTCCTCGGCCCGGGCGAGATCGCCGCTCGAGGCGATCGCCCGGGGGTACCGGTCGTTCGTGAGGATGGCGTTCGGCCCGATGAAGACATCGTTCTCGACCGTCACCCCGTGGTAGACGAGGGCGGCGTTCTGGATCTTCACCCGGTCGCCGATCTCCACCTCG
>DASTSC010000322.1:0-1817 GCA_035760905.1 Candidatus Limnocylindrales bacterium
ACCCGGCCGATGAGCTGGCTGATCCCGAAGCCGAGGTTGCAGATCGCGCCGGGCGGGAACTCGAGGAGCGACCGCCGGGCGATGACCTTGCGGACGTCGAGCGGCAGCGCCGGCTCGTCGGCCGGCGGCCGGCGCATCGCGCCGCTGTAGTACGGCGAGTCGCGGGTGATGTACGTCTGCCACTGGTCCGGGTCGACGTAGACGTGGTCGATGAGTGCCCCCGGGACCTTCACGTCGCGCATCCGGAGGCTGCCCCGGCTCGCGAGCTGGCGGACCTGGGCGATCACGATCCCGCCGCTGTTCCGCGCCGCCGACGCCATCGAGAACATCTCGCCGGGGATCGCCTCGCCCTCCATCGTCAGGTTGCCGTCCTCGTCCGCCGTCGTGCCGCGGATGACCGCGACGTCGATCGGGAAGGCGTGGAAGAGAAGCCACTCGCGGCCGCGAAGCGTCACGACCTCGACGAGGTCCTCGGTCGTCCGGGCGTTCTGCTTGCCGCCGCTCTGGCGGGGATCGACGTACGTGCCGAGCCCGACGCCGGTCACGAGGCCCGGCCGCCCGGCGGCGATCTCGCGCATGAGCTGGGAGAGCACGCCCTGCGGGAACGAGTAGGCCTCGAGCTCGTTCGCCTCGACGAGCGCGCCGAGCCGCGGCTCGTTGCCGATGTTGCTGCCGATCGTCCGGCGCATGAGCCCGGGCAGCGCGAGCTGGCTGAAGCCGCGGTCGGCGAAGTCGCCGATGCCGACGACGCGGACCGTCGTCAGGTCTCGCGGCCGGCCCTCGGCCGCGTAGACCGCGGCGAGCTCGTCGATGAAGCGCTGCGGCAGCGCGTGGCCGGCTCCGGAGCCCGAGATGAGCACGGTCGAGCCGTCGCGGACGAGCCCGACGGCGTCGCGGACGGAGATCACGCCCTTCACCGCTCGACCCTCGGCAGCGTCACGGCATGTACCCGCCGGCGTTCGGGTTGAGCGTCTGGCCGAGGAACAGGCTCGACGCGTCCGAGAGCAGGAAGATGACCGCCTCGGCCACCTCGTCCGCCCGGCCGAACCGTCCGAGCGGCATCCCGGCCAGCCGTCGGCGGCCCTCCTCGCTCTCGACGAGGTCGGTCGTCATCTCGGTCACGGTCACGCCCGGCGCGACGGCGTTGACGCGGATCCCGCGCCGCCCGAACTCCATTGCGAGGGCCCGAGTGAGCCCGATGAGCCCGGCCTTCGCCGCGCTGTAGGCGGCGGTCTCGGCGACGCCCATCTGGCCGAGCCGCGAGGCGACGTTGACGATCGAGCCGCTGCCTCGCTCGAGCATCGACGGCAGCGCCGCCCGGCACGTGTGGAACGCGGCCGAGAGGTCCGTCGCGATGATCGCGTCCCACTCGGCGGGCTCGATCTCGAGGAACGGCCCGACCTGCGTCCGGCCGGCGTTGTTCACGAGCCCGTCGAGGCGCCCGAAGCGCTCGATCACCCGGGCAACGAGAGCCTCCGCCTCGTCGCCGTGGGCGACGTCGGCGGCGAACGCCTCTGCCTCCGAATTGGCCGCCCGCACCCGTTCGACGGTTCGCGCCGCTCCCTCCGCGCCGGTCCCGTAGTGGACGGCGACGGTCGCCCCCGCGGCGCCGGCCCTGGCAGCGACCTCCGCCCCGATCCCCCGGCTGCTGCCGGTGACGAGGACGACGCGACCCTCGAGCGGCCGCGGCCCGGGCCGCGCGTCGGTCGTCACGAGGCGGCCCGCGCCGCGCGACCGACGAGCGCCCGCGCCGGCGCCGGTCCGGTCGAGGCACGCATGACGAGCTCGATCGGCAGGACCTCCGGTTCCGGCCGCTC
>DASTSC010000323.1:0-2043 GCA_035760905.1 Candidatus Limnocylindrales bacterium
TGCCCGACGAGCTGCCCGAGTTCAAGCCGGCCGAGAAGAAGATGGCCGAGCAGCTCGTCGCCGCGATGACCGGCGACTTCGACCCCTCGCAGTACAAGGACGAGTACCGCGAGGCGCTCATGCAGGTGATCGAGGCGAAGATCGAGGGCCGGGAGACGGTCGCGCCGGAGGAGCCCGAGGCGGAGACGAACCTCGTCGATCTCATGGCGGCCCTCCAGGCGAGCGTCGACCAGGCGAAGAAGGCGCGGGGCGGCGAGCCCGTCTCGGTCGCCGAGGCCAAGGCGAAACGCGACGCGAAGAAGGGCGCGAAGGCGGCCGAGAAGAAGGAGACAGCGGCCGCCGCGAAGAAGGCCGGCAAGACCGCCCGCGGCGACGAGGCCGAGGAAGAGGAACGACCGGCGCGGCGCCGAAAGAGCGCCTGATCGTCTAGGCCGGCCCGCACCCGCCGACGCTCGAGAGCGCAGCGAGCCATCCGGCGATGCCAAGCGCCCCGATCGGCACGAGGACGACTGCCGCGCGGAAGGTGCTCGTGCGGAACGCCCGCGCTTGCGCGAGTCGATCGCCGGCGACCCCTGCGACTCCCGCGATCGGCAACACGGCGAGGGCACCGAGCATCAAGCCGAGCACCGTCCAGCTGGTTGCTTCACAGCCGCCATGAATTGACAGCGCGGCGACGATCGGGGCGGCAACGGCGCCCCCGACGACAGCCGCGATCCCGGCCGAACCGATGAGTAGCCCACCGGCGACGAACGGCACTGCGATGACTGGCGCGATGAGGATCGGGCCGCTGGGATCGATGATCGGCTGGCCGATATCGAGCTGGCGGCCGATGACGGTCAGGCCCGCGACCACGCCCGTCGCGCCAACCCCCGCCAGCGCTCCGAGCACGACGTTCGCGGCCGTCCGACGCCTGTTCACGTTCATTCCCGCAGCTTCCCGTCAGATCTCCGCGAGCTCGATGCCTTCGGCACGAGCCGCGTCTGCGAGCCGCCGATCGCGGGTGGCGAGAGCGCCGTCAACGTCGATCGCGAGCCAGAGGTATGTCGCGTCGTAGGCGGTGAGGGCGTGTCGTTCGGCGATCGGCAGCACGTCGTACAGACCGGTGACTCCTCGGTCGGCAAAGGCGACACCTGTCGCGACCAGTGCCCGGAGGGTCTCGATGATGTCGCCCGCCGCCTGCCGGCGACGTCGGAGCAGGGCGTTCGCGATCTCGATCCCGAGTAGTGGCGGCGCCAGGATCAGCCGACGCTCGGACCGCCACGAGTCCCAGGCCCGCGCGACGTCGGGGTCAGCATCTCCCAGCAGCGGAAGCACGACCGATGCATCGGCGACGATCGGCGCAGGTTCCATTAGGAATGTCACACGGAGTGACCGGAGTCGCGGTCCTGTCGAATCCACGCCGCCCAGTCGACGGGCACGCCTTGGCGCGCATTTCGCTTGGCCAGCTTGAGCAGGCGTTCCCACGCCTCGTCCTGGCGCTCGCGGATCCGGTCTGGGTCGACGGCCTCGAGATCGGACAGCGGGACGATGGCCGCGACCGGATGACCCGCCCGCTCGACGACGATCCGCTCCCCCGCGGCGGCCTCGTCGAGCACCTCCCCGAACTTCGCCCGGACCTCGAGCGCGCGCATCGTTCTCATATGGCCATCATAGCGCTCTCAGAGCGATCGTCCGCCAACTCGCCGCGGTTGGCGCCGCGGTCGCTCGCTTGCACACTGTGGCCGTGCCGCTCGAGGAATACGTCCGCAAGCGCGACTTCGGGAAGACGCCCGAGCCCGCCGGCGCACCGGAGCGCCCGACCAGCGCCCGGAGTGGCCGTTTCGTGGTCCAGCGCCATCGTGCGACCCGCCTCCACTATGACTTCCGCCTCGAGATCGGCGGCGTCCTCGTCAGCTGGGCGGTCGCCAAGGGCCCGACCATGGACCCCGGGACGCGCCGCATGGCCGTCCACGTCGAGGACCACCCGATCGAGTACCTCGACTTCGAGGGCGTGATCCCGAAGGGTCAGTACGGCGGCGGCGACGTCATCGTCTGGGACTGGGG
>DASTSC010000324.1:0-12559 GCA_035760905.1 Candidatus Limnocylindrales bacterium
CAGGTACACATCGAGATCGGCGCTTCCCGGGCGGTGCCCCCGAGGGGACGAGAAGCACTGGCTCAACCTCGAGGCGACCCCAGCTCCCGACCGGCGTGCCTTACCGATGCTCCCGCCCCTCCTCGAGCCGCGCAGCAAGTCGGTCGTGCCCCTTCTCGCGCGCGACGTCGGCGGGCGTCCGGCCGTCGTCGGCGGCGGCAGTCGGATCCGCGCCGAAGGAGAGCAGCAGGTCGACCAGCGCGTCCTCGCCGTTGTCGGCCACGGTGTGGAGGGGTCGATAGCCGCCGTTCTCGCGAGCCTCGGGATCCGCGCCGTGCTCGAGGAGGAGCCGGGCGACGGCGAGGTTGCGCGCGGCCGCCGCGCTGTGGAGTGGCGTGACCCGGAGCGGGTTCCCGGCCACGGCCGCCGGATCGGCACCGCGATCGAGCAGCACTGCCGCCGCCGGGGCGTCGCCGAAGAACGCGGCGAAGTGGAGCGCCGTGAAGCCGTCGGCCGAGCGGTCGCGGACGAGCTCCGGCGCCGCGTCGAGGAGGGCGCGCAGCCGATCGACCGCGCCGACGGTCGCGGCCTCGTGGACGTCGAGCGCAGGGAGCGCCGCCCGGATCGCCGGCGCCAGCTCTCGCCGGCCGTGGTAGTGGGCGAGCATGAGGGCGGAGACGCCCTCGTCGGACCGGACGGCCGCGGCCGCGGGGTGAGCCGCGAGGATCGCCTCGACCAAACCGGCATCACCCGCCACGATCGCCTCGAGCAGTCGCCTCCCGGGATCCGTCTGGTCCGTCACCGCCCGCCAGCCTAGCGGCCGTCCGGCGTGCGGGACGGTTAGGATCAACCGATGGCGGTGGCGATCGGGATCGACGTGGGCGGCAGCGCGATCAAGGCGGCCGGCGTGGACACGGCGACCGGCAGCCTCGTCAGCACGCGCCTCGAGGTCGACACGCCCGAGCCGTCGACGCCCGACGCGGTCATCGACGCCATCGCCGAGCTCGTCGCCGAGGTCGAGTCGGAGCTCGCCGACGGCGGGCGCCACCCGATCGGCGTGACCCTCCCGTCGGTCGTCGTCGACGGGATCGTGAAGACCGCCGCGAACATCGACCCGGGCTGGATCGACTATCCCGGAGGGGACGCGCTCTCGAGGCGGCTCTCGCGGCCCGTCGCCCTTCTCAACGACGCGGATGCCGCCGGGATCGCCGAGATGCAGTTCGGTGCCGGCCGCGATCGGACGGGGACGGTCATCGCCCTCACGCTCGGGACCGGCGTCGGGTCGGCGATCTTCACCGACGGCCGGCTCCTGGCCAACACCGAGCTCGGGCACATGGAGCTCCGCGGCGACGACGCCGAGCATCGGTCGGCAGCGGTCGTCCGGGTCCGTGAGCACCTGACCTGGGAGGCCTGGGCCGCGAACCTCGACGAACACCTCCTCGCGATCCACCGCCTCTTCTGGCCGGGCCTGTTCATCCTCGGCGGCGGGATCAGCGCCGACGCGGAGCGGTTCGTGCCGTTGCTCACCGTGCCCTGTGAGGTCGTCCCGGCCCGCCTCCGCAACGACGCCGGCGCGACGGGCGCGGCGATGGTCGCGATCTCGCTCGCCGGCTCGCCTGCCACCGCCGGTCGGGTCGGGCCGTGAACGAGCCGTCGGTCGAGCGTGTCGTGGTCGACGCGTCGCCGGAGGAGATCTGGTCGATCCTCGAGGACCCGGCGGCGCTCGGGCGGGTCCTTCCGGACGCGGAGTCGGTCGTCGCCGATGGGCCGAACCAGGTCCGCGTCGTCCTCGCGTCGCGGGTCGCCTTCATGACCGTCCGGGCCGATCTCGTCGGCCGCTACCTCGAGGCCGACCCACCGCGCCATCTTCGGCTCGTGCTCGACGGAGCGGCGCGCGGCGTCCCCGGCGAGATCCACGCCTCGATCCCGTTCGACCTGCGCCCGCTCGCCACGGCCGGCACCCTCGCCCCGGCCCGCACGGAGGTCCGCTACGCGGTGGGGCTCGAGCTGACGGGGCGCCTCGCCTCGATGGCCGGACCGATGATCCGGCGCCAGATCCCGGAGCAGGTCGCGGCCCTCGTCCGGAACGTCGAGCGGGAGGCGATCCGCCGCCGCACGGCCTGAGCCGGAGGCGTCCGAGCACCCGGGCGGCCTGAGCCGAGAGGCGTCCGTGCCACGCCGCCCGCGTCGTGAATCGCGCCGTCTGCCGCGGGACGAGAGGCGATTGCAACTCGGCTCCGACAGACCCCCTTGGACGCGTACCCGGAGCGGGACTTCCCTTGCTTCGTGGCAACCGACACCGCGACGCACCCCCAGCAGGGCGGCGACGAGACGCACGCTCGCGAGGATCGGCCGAACCCGCAGCGTCGCACCGAGCACGAGGAGCACGGCCGAAAGCAGCAGGTCCTCACGAAGCGGCAGGCGGCCGGCGTCAGGAGCATCAGCGACGCCGTCGTCGTGAAGAGCGGCGAACCGTTCTTCCTCTGTCCCCCGGACGGCCAGATCGACCTCGACGGCGATCACGGCTTCGGCCTCTATCACCACGACACCCGGTTCCTCTCCGGCTACCGACTGAGGGTCGCCGACATCCGGCCGAGCCCGCTCGCCGCCGGAGCGCGGAGCGGCAACGCCGCGACGCTCGAGCTGACGAACCCGCAGCTGCTGGTCCGTGATGGCCAGCGCATCGAGAAGGACCGGCTCGGGATCCGCTGGGACCGGGCCCTCGACGGGGACCACGCCGAGCTCCACGACACCATCCGGGTCCGGAGCTTCGGCAACGCGTCGGCCGCGATCCAGGTGCAGGTCCGGCTCGCCGCAGGGTTCGAGGACATCTTCGAGATCCGCGGCCTGCTCGAGGAACGGCCCGGGAAGCTCGAGCAACCACGCTGGGACGGCGACGACCTCGTGTTCGGCTACGCCGGCAAGGACGGCGTCACGCGGACGCTCCGGGCCTCGTTCACGCCTCGGCCGGCCGACCGGACCGACGACGGCTGCCGGATCGACCTCGAGGTCCCGGCTCGCGGCGAGGCGAGCGTCGAGGTCCGCCTGCGGATCGGCGAGCAGATCGAGCCCGGGGCGGCGCCGATCGAGCACCGCGCGCCAGAGGAGCACCGGCACCGGCCGCGCACGGCGCTCCACGTCGAGGACGGCGGCCTGCCGTGGGCCGGCGGCGGAGAATGGGCGACGGCCGTCCGCTCGACCGATCTCTTGTTCGATGCCCTCGTCTCGAGGTCGCTCGACGATCTCCGGATCCTCCGCGGTGAGCTCGACGGCAAGGCCTACTACGCCGCCGGCGTGCCGTGGTTCTCGACGCTCTTCGGTCGGGATTCGCTCATCTCCGCCTGGCAGACGCTCGCCTTCGACCCCCGGGTCGCGGCCGCGACGCTCCGGCTCCTCGCCGGTCGCCAGGGGGCGAAGGACGACGAATGGCGCGACGAGGAGCCGGGCAAGATCCTCCACGAGCTCCGGATCGGCGAGCTCGCGCGGCTCGACGAGATCCCCCAGACGCCCTACTTCGGGACCGTCGACGCGACGCCGCTCTTCCTGCTCGTGCTCGCGGAGCACGCACGCTGGGTCGGGACGCTCGACCTCTTCCACGACCTCCGCTCGAACGTCGACCGGGCGCTCGGCTGGATCGATCGGACGATGGAACGCGGCGGCGGGTACCTCGCCTACGACAGCACGACGAAACGCGGCCTCGTCAACCAGGGCTGGAAGGATTCCGGCGACGCGATCGTCGACGCCGACGGCGAGATCGCGAAGCCGCCGATCGCGCTGCCCGAGGTCCAGGGCTACGTCCATCGGGCCTGGCGCGGGATCGCCGACCTGCGGGAGCGTGACGGGGACGCGGCCGGCGCGGCCGACCTGCGGCGGAAGGCCGACGACCTGCGGGCGCGCTTCGAGCGCGACTTCTGGTCGGATTCGCTCGGCACCTACGCCCTCGCCCTGAGCGAGGGTGGCAGGCGCTGCGAGGTCGTCGCCTCGAACGCCGGCCAGGTGCTGCTGTCGGGGATTCCATCGGACGATCACGCCGCCGCGGTCGCGAAGCGACTGATGAAGGACGACATCTTCGCCGGCTGGGGGGTCCGTACGCTGTCGTCGTCCGAGGTCGCCTACAACCCGATCGGGTACCACCTCGGCACGGTCTGGCCGCACGACAACAGCCTCATCGCCGAGGGCTTTCGGCGGTACCGGGCGGACGACGCGGCCGAGCGGATCCTGACCTCGCTCGTCGAGGCCTCGGCCGACTTCGACCATCAGCGCCTGCCGGAGTGCTTCGCCGGCTTCGACCGCCGGTCGTTCGGGATCCCTGTCCGCTACCCGGTCGCCTGCCACCCCCAGGCCTGGGCGGCGGGCTCCATCCCGCACCTGCTGACCGCGACGCTCGGGCTTCGGCCCGACGGGTTCGATCATCGCCTCCGAGTCGTTCGGCCCCGGCTCCCGCGGTTCATCGACCGGCTCGAGGTTCGCGGCCTGCCGATCGGATCGCGAAGGGTCGGGCTGACGTTCACGGCGACCGGCGGCGAGACCCGGGTCGAGACGACGAAGGCCGACGGGGTCGACGTCGTCGTCGACGCCGGCTGATGAACGGCGGCTGATGGGGGTTCGGCGCGCGTCCGAAGGCGACCGTGGGCGGACCGGAGGCCTCCTCGTGGTCGCGCTCGGCGGGTTCGCGGTCAGCGTCTACCTCGCGGCCTTCCAGCTCGGCGCCCTGTCGGCCGTCTGGGACCCGTTCTTCGGGTCCGGCAGCGAGCGGGTGCTCACGTCGGCGGTATCACGGGTCCTGCCGGTACCCGACGCCACGCTCGGCGCGCTCGCTTATGCGCTCGACGCGCTGCTCGCGGCGGCGCTCCTCGTCCGGCCGGACGGACCGGTCTGGCTGGCTGCCGCGCTCGCGGTCGTCGCCACGCTCGGAGCGATGACGGGTCTCGTCCTCGTCCTGCTCCAGCCGCTCGTCGCGCGGGCCCTCTGTTCGCTCTGCCTGGCCTCGGCCGGATTGTCGGTCGCGCTCGCGGTCGGGGCCGCGAGCGAGCTCCGGGGCCGAATCGATCCTCGAAGCACACGGCTTCACGCCGACTGAAGGAGGCAATCGCATGATCGTCGTCATCACCGGGGCGTCCGCGGGCGTCGGCCGAGCGACCGCCCGAGCGTTCGCCGAGGACGGCTGGGACGTCGCGCTCCTCGCCCGCGGCGACGCCGGCCTGGAGGGTGCGGCCGAGGACGTTCGTCGGGCCGGGTCCCGCGCGCTCCCGATCGGCGTCGACGTCGCCGACGCGAACGCGGTCGAGGCGGCCGCGGAGCGGATCGAGCGAGAGCTCGGGCCGATCGACGTCTGGGTCAACGACGCGATGGAGTCGGTCTTCGCGCCGGTCACGGAGACGAAGCCCGAGGAGTACGAGCGCGTCACCGACGTCAACTACCTCGGCTACGTGTACGGGACGCTCGCGGCGCTGCGCCGGATGAAGCCCCGCGACCGGGGCGTCATCGTCCAGGTCGGCTCCGCCCTCGCCTACCGCTCGATCCCGCTCCAGTCGGCCTACTGCGCCTCGAAGCACGCGATCGTCGGCTTCACCGATTCGCTCCGCTGCGAGCTCATCCACGACGGCAGCAACGTCAGGGTGACGGCGGTCCACATGCCGGCCCTCAACACCCCCCAGTTCGGCTGGGTCCGGTCGCGCCTCCCCGACAAGGCCCAGCCGGTCCCGCCGATCTTCGAGCCGGAGGTCGCCGCGCGGGCGATCCTCCACGCCGCCAAGCACCCTCGGCGCGAGCTCTTCGTCGGCGGGCCCACCCTCCTTGCGGTCTGGGGCCAGAAGCTCCTGCCGAACGTGCTCGACTGGTACCTCGGCCAGACGGGCTACGCCGCGCAGCAGACCGACGTGCCGCGGCCGGATCGGCCGGACAACCTCGACGCCCCGGTCGACGAGGCGGAGGATCGCGGCGCGCACGGCCGGTTCGACGACCGGGCGAAGGAGCGCTCGATCCAGCTCGAGCTGTCGATCCACCGCGGTCTCGTGGCGACCGCCGCGGCCGGGGCCGTGGGCGCGCTCCTCGGGCTGCGACTGCTCACGGCGCACGACGACCGGGGCGCCGCGGCGGCCGACCTATGATCGACCGACGAGAACGGCCGAGAGCCGAGGAGATGGCCCGATGACGACTGAGGAGCGGGCGCCCGAGACTGCCCGCGGTGACGGCGAGAGCGTCGAGACGGTCCGGATGCTGATCGACGGCCAGCCCGTCGACGCGGCCGACGGCCGGACGTTCACGGTGATCAACCCGGCCACCGGCGCGGTCATCGCGACGGCCCCGCTCGGCGGCAAGGCCGACGTCGACCGGGCGGTCGAGGCGGCCCGTCGCGCCTTCGACGAGCCGAAGGGGTTCTCGTCGTGGTCGGCCTCGAAGCGCGGCCGGACGCTCCAGAAGCTGTCGGGGCTCGTGAAGAAGAACCTCGAGGAGCTGGCCCGCCTCGAGAGCCGCAACGGCGGCAAGCCGATCACCTCGGCCCGCGGCGAGGTCCTCGGCGCCTCGCTCGTGCTCGAGTACTACGCGGGCGCGGCGAACAAGATCACCGGCCAGACGATCCCCGTTTCGCGCCCGGGGCTCGACTTCACGCTCCGCGAGCCGATCGGCGTGGTCGGGCTCATCGTGCCCTGGAACTTCCCGATCAACATGGCCGCCTGGAAGCTCGGACCCGCGCTCGCGGCCGGGAACACCTGCGTCCTCAAGCCGGCCTCGTACACCCCGCTGACGGCGATCCGTCTCGCCGAGCTCGCCCTCGAGGCCGGGTTCCCGCCGGGCGTCGTCAATGTCGTGACGGGCCCCGGCGGCACGGCCGGGGCTGCCGTCGCGGGCCATCCGGACGTCGGCAAGATCGCCTTCACCGGCGAGACGACCACCGGCCAGGAGATCATGCGGCTCGCCTCGGGCAACGTGAAGAAGGTCTCGCTCGAGCTCGGCGGCAAGAGCCCGAACATCGTCTTCGCCGACGCCGACATCGAGCGATTCGCCCGCGAATCGCCGCTGGCGGTGTTCGACAACTGCGGCCAGGACTGCACGGCCCGTTCGCGGATCCTCGTCGAGCGGTCCGTCCATGACCGGGTCGTCGAGCTCTTTGCGGAGGCGACCGCGGCCGTCCGGGTCGGCGACCCCTCGGATGACGCGACGCAAGTGGGCTCGACCGTCCATCCGCGCCAGCAGGAGCGCGTCCTCGACTTCGTCGCGAAGGGCCGCGAGGAGGGCGCGACGCTCGTCGCGGGCGGCGCGGCGCCGGACGATCCGGCACTGGCGGCCGGCGCGTTCGTCCTGCCGACGATCTTCGACGACGTGACCGCCGAGATGACGATCGCCCGCGAGGAGATCTTCGGGCCGGTCGTCTCGATCATCGCCTTCGACGACGAGGCGGAGGCGATCCGCCTCGCGAACGCGACCCGCTACGGCCTCGCCGGCTCGATCTGGACCCGCGACATCGGCCGGGCGCTGCGGGTCGCGAAGGGCGTCCAGTCGGGCGTCCTCTCGATCAACACGAACCAGGCCATCCACACCGAGGCCGCGTTCGGCGGCTACAGGATGTCGGGCATCGGCCGCGAGCTGGGGATGGCGGCGCTCGATCTGTACACCGAAATCAAGAACGTCTTCGTCGACCTCGGCTGATCGGCCGACGCCGGGCGCGGGTCTCGTCCTGCTGCCGCCGAGCGCGGCTCTCGTCCCCCGCCCGCCCCGCGCCCGCGTCCCGCGACGGCGCCCGCGTTGCCCGCTCGCGCACGTGGGCGAGTTCCGGGCGTGTGTTTGTGAAGCACCACCCACGAATGAACGTGCAGGGCACGCGACGAGAATTGGCGGATTCGCGCTCTCGCCGAGCTGGTTCGTTTCCCTCTTGTGCTTGACGTACACGCGGACCACCGCAAGGACAGGACACACACGGACGACCACGAGGACACACACGGACCACCGCCGACGAAGCACGACGCAGGACGGGCGGGTGGTGCATCTGCGACGCCTCGGCGGGGTTCCCAGCGATCTGCGCCGGACGCACACACGCGACCTGCCCCCTGCCGGATTCGTGCTCGGCACGCACCCGTCGCCACGGGCGCGACCCGTCGCCACGGGCGCGAACCGTGGATCACTCCGGCGGCGCCAGCTCCGGCACGCTCACGTGCGGATGGCGCTTCGCCAGCCAGTCCCGCAGCCCCCAGTACGTCGTGTTGAAGGCGAGCTCGGGCCACGGGAGCGCATCGGGCGCGAAGGCACGGACCTCGAGCGCCTCCGGCGTCAGGCGGATCTCCCCACCGACGATCGGCGCCTCGTAGACGACGATCACGACCGCTGCCTCGAGCCGGCTGTAGAGCCCGACGATGTCGGCCGGCCGGACGACGAGCCCGGTCTCCTCGAGCGTCTCGCGGATGACCGCCTCGGCGACCGATTCGTCCACCTCGAGGAAGCCGCCCGGCTGGGCCCACAGGCCGCGCCCGGGCTCGATCCCGCGCCGCAGCAGGATGACGTCGCCGGCCGCGGTGATCGGCAGCGCGGTCGCCACGAGCCGCGGGTTGACGTAGGCGACGAGCCCGCACGACGGGCACGACAGACGCTCCCGCTCCTCGCCCGGCACGGAGCCGAAGGCGAGTCGGGTGCCACAGCGCGTGCAATGCCGGAGGGTCGACGCGATCCATTCGGGGGGGCCGAGTCCGGACGGCCGGTCCGAGGCGCGGCCGTCTGCCCCGCGTCCGAGCGATCGGACGAGGGCAGCCTCCTCGGCAGTCGGCCGGTAGGCGCCGGCCTCACCTTCCGATGCGGGAGCAGCGCGCCGATCGGCGTGCCGGTCCGTCGTCACGCGAGGAGGACGGCGACGCCGGCGCCGAGGAGCGCGACGAGCCCGACGAGCGCGGCCGCCACCCAGGCGAGCCGGAACAGCCCGCGGTCGCGGTCGACCGGCATCCAGGCCCACGCCGAGCGCCAGATCCGCAGGATGGCATCGGCGGAGGTCACGACGAGGAGCGGCGCCGCCACGAGCACGCAGACCTTGAGCAGCGGCGACCCGAGCGGGACACCCGCCTCGAGCGCGGTGATCCCGACCGCACCGGCCAGCAGCACGGGAACGGACAGCAGGACGTAGTGCTTCTGGAGCGGCGTCGGCGCGGTCTCCGGGACGGACCGCGGGGGCAGCGCCGCAAGCGACGGTGGCAGCGACGGCGGGAGCGACGGCGCGCGGACGGCCTGTCGATCGAGCACGGGCATGCCCGGCTCCCAGCGCGCATCGTCCATGGCTTCGCGATCGGCCCCCATGACTCCGAGTCTATGCCGCCAGCCTCGGATGCCCTCCGATGCCCTTTCGCACCCGAACCGTCTCGACTACGCTCGGCCCACCCAACCGCGAGGTCGTCCCGGTGCCCTGCCCCAGCTGCGGAACCGAAAATCGGCCCGATCGCAAGTTCTGCTCGAACTGCGGGTCCCCGCTTGCGGTCGCCTGTCCCAGCTGCGGGGCGACGAACCTTCCCGGCGAGCGGTTCTGCGGCGAATGCGGCAGCGCGCTCCTCGCCGGCGCGGAGGCTGTCCGACCGACCGTCGCCCCGGCCGACGCGCCCGGGTCGTCGCGCACTTCGCCCGCCACCGAGCGGCGCGTCGTGTCGGTCCTGTTCGCCGACCTCGTCTCGTTCACCACCCTCGCGGAGCGTCGCGACGCGGAGGCCGTCCGGGAGGTGCTCTCGGCGTATTTCGCGGCAGCCAGGGGCGTCGTCGAGCGCTACGGCGGCACGATCGAGAAGTTCATCGGGGACGCGGTGATGGCCGTCTGGGGCGCGCCGAGCACCCACGAGGACGACGCCGAACGGGCCGTCCGGGCCGCGCTCGAGCTCGTCGACGCGGTCGCCAGCCTTCGCGAGTCGGTCGACGTCCCGGACCTCGCCGCGAGGGCGGCCGTCCTGACCGGCGAGGCAGCCGTCAGCGTCGGTGCCGTCGGCGAGGGGCTCGTCGCCGGCGACCTCGTCAACAGCGCCGCCCGCCTGCAGGCCGTTGCGACGCCCGGCACCGTCCTCGTCGGCGACCTGACCGAGCAGGCGACCCGCGATTCGATCGCCTTCGAGCCGGCCGGCGAGCACGTCGTCAAGGGCAAGTCGCTGCCCCTCCCGGCCTGGCGCGCGGTCCGGGTGGTCGCGGGGCGACGCGGTCTCGGCCGTACCGACCAGCTGGAGGCCCCGTTCGTCGGCCGCGCGGCCGAGCTTCGCAGCCTCAAGGACGCGCTCACCGCGACGGGCGCCGAGCAGCGCGCCCGCCTCGCCCTCGTCGTCGGCCAGGCCGGCATCGGCAAGAGCCGGCTGGCGTGGGAGCTCGAGAAGTACGTCGACGGCCTCGTCGAGTCGGTCTACTGGCATCGCGGTCGATCACCGTCCTACGGCGACGGGATCGCGTTCTGGGCCCTCGCCGAGATGGTCAGGAGCCGGGCCGGCATCGCCGAGGCGGACGGCCCGGCGGACGCGGGCGCGAAGCTCGCGGCGATGCTCGACGAATACGTCGCCGAGCCGGAGGATCGGCGCTGGATCGAGCCCCACCTGCGGGTGCTCGTCGGCCTCGACGAGTCGGCCGGTGGCGATCGGAACGAGCAGTCGGCCGCGTGGCGCCGCCTGTTCGAGGCGATCGGCGAACGGGGCACGGCCGTCCTCGTCTTCGAGGACCTCCAATGGGCCGACGACGGCCTCCTCGACTTCATCGAGTCGCTGTTCGACTGGTCGCGAAACAGGCCGATCCTCGTCATCGGCCTCACCCGCCCCGAGCTCCTCGAGCGGCGCCCCGGATTCGGCCAGTCGAGCCGGAGCGCGACGCGAGTCCATCTCGAGCCGCTGACGGCAGACGAAATGCGACAGCTCCTCGCCGGCCTCGCCCCGGACCTCGATGCCCGCCTCGTCGACGCGGTCGTCGCGCGGGCCGAGGGCATCCCGCTCTATGCCCTCGAGCTCGTCCGGATGCTCGATTCATCGGACGATGGCCGGTCCGTCGCGGGCGCCCTCGCGATCCCGCCGTCGCTCCACGCGCTCGTCGCCGCGCGACTCGATGGGCAGGACCCGATCGACCGATCGCTCCTCCAGGATGCCGCGGTCCTCGGCCAGGCCTTCACGGTGTCCGCCCTCGCGGCGGTGAGCGCACGGGAGGTGGCCGACCTCGAGGCGCGGCTCGCGCTGCTCGTTCGGCGCGAGTTCCTCGTCCGCGACGTCGATCCCCGGTCGCCCGAGCGCGGCCAGTACGCCTTCGTCCAGGGCGTCGTCCGCGAGGTCGCCTATTCGACGCTGGCGCGACGCGATCGACGCAGCCGCCATCTCGCCGCCGCCCGCCACTTCGAGAGCCTCGACGACGACACCGTGGCGACCGTGCTCGCGACGCACTACCTCGAGGCCTTCCGCGCCGCCCCGGACGACGAGCAGGGCCGGGCGATCCGGGCCCAGGCCCGGGTGGCCCTTCGCGCGTCGGCCGACCGATCGGCGAGCCTCCACAACTACGGCCAGGCAGTCCGTGAGCTCGACCGCGCCCTCGAGCTGGCCGATGACGACGCCGAACGCGCCGCGCTCCTCCTCCGACAGGCCGAGCTCGAGGCAGTCGACGCGAGATCCGAGCCCGCGATCGCGCTCGCCGAACGCGCGCGCGAGCTCCAGGAGCGCCTCGGCGACGACATCGGGCGACGTCAGGCGCTCGGCCTCATCGGGCGGGTCGAGCTCCAGCGGGGTCGCGACCGCGACGCCGCGGTTCGGTTCAGCGAGGCCCTCGACGGCCTCGACCGGGAGCGCGAGCCGGAATCGTTCGCGCGGTTCGCCGCCGAGCTGGCGCGGGTCCACATGCGCGCCGACGAGTCGGAAGAGGGGGCGGCATGGGCGGAACGGGCGCTCGAGGCCGCGGGCCCGATCCGCCTCGTGGAGGTCATCGCGGAGGCGCTGAACACGCGCGGCGTCAACCTCCAGGGCCTCAACCGGCTCGACGAGGGGATCGCGCTCATCCGGGCCGGTGCGAACCTGGCGGCGGATCACGACCTCGCCGCGGCCGAGATCCGCGCACGCTTCAACCTGGCCGGCCGGCTCTTCGCGGACGATCCCGGTGAGGGGACGCGCGAGCTGCAGAAGGCGTTCGACATCGCGCTTCGCACCGGGCGGCGGGAATGGCTTCTCGCGAGCGCGAACTTCCTCGCCGGGTCGCTGATGATCCTCGGCGACTTCGACGCGACCGTGGAGGTCCTCGACAGCGTCCCCGACGAGATCTGGTCCCGCGAGGAGCGCGCGAAGGCAATCGAGACGCGAGCGCAGATCGCCGGTTTCCGGGGCGACATCGCCGGGTCGAGGACGTTGATGGCCGAGGCGCGTGAGCTCATCGGAGCGGGGACCGACACGCAGCGCGACTGGGAATGGGCGCTCGATGAATCGACCCTCGCCCTGGCCGAAGGTCGTCTCGACGACGCCGCGCGTGCCGCGGAGCGCGTCGGTGGCAACTGGTCGTTCTGGCGATACGTCAACCGAGCGCACGTCGCCCTGCGGCGCGGCGATCTCGACGCGGCGCGACCGGAGGTGACGGCTCCCACGTTCCTCAACGAGCAGGGCCGGACGGTCGA
>DASTSC010000325.1:0-6588 GCA_035760905.1 Candidatus Limnocylindrales bacterium
GGGGCCGGGGAGACGGATAACGCACGCCACGCTCAGCGAATGGAGGAATCGCCAGGGTGGCCGGCCACCACAGGGCCCCCCGTCCGGTGTCCTACCAGCCTCCCACGTCGCGAACCAGCCGGTGGAGCACGCGCGCGGCGACGAGGCGGCGGTACTCCGCGGTCGAGCGGACGTCGTCGATCGGGTGGATGGCGGCGGCGAGGGCCTCGGCGGCGCGATCGGCGGCCTCGGGGGTCGGAGCCGAGCTCTCGAGCGCGGCCTCGGCCTCGGAAACGCGGATCGGCGTCGGCGCGACCGAGCCGAGGGCCACGCGCACCGAGCGCCACGGGCCGCCGCCGGGCACGCCCGTCGGGCCGTCGGTGAGCCAGGCGATCGCAAGCACGACCTTGCTGATGGCCTGCGCGCGACGCGTCCCGACCTTCCGGAAGCGCGACTCGCGACCGGGCACGATCGGCAGGCGGACGCGGAGGATGAGCTCGTCGGGCTCGAGCGCGGTCTGCCGGTAGCCGCGGAAGAACGACACGATCGGGATCGGCCGCTCGCCGCGGACCGAGCCCGCGATCACCTCGGCATCGAGCGCGAGCAGGACCGGCAGGGTGTCGCCCGCCGGCGACGCGTTGCCGAGGTTGCCGCCGATCGTGCCCCGGTTCTGGATCTGCGCGGCGCCGATCGTGGCGGCGGCCTCGACGAGCGCCGGCGCCACCTCGCCGGCGAGCGCCGATCGCCGCAGCTCCGTGTACGTCGTCAGGGCGCCGATCGAGAGCGCCCGAGGCTCGAGGACGATCCCGCGGAGCTCGTCGAGCCGCCACAGGTCGACGAACCTGGCCGGCGGCTCGCCGATCTCGCCGGCCAGCTGGACCATCGCGTCCGTCCCGCCGGCGATCGCGCGGGCCGGCGGGGACGAGGCGAGCTGCTCGTACGCCTCGTCGAGCGAGCGCGGGGACTCGACCGGCGGCTCGACCGCGAGCGCGCTCATGGGGCAGCCTCCGGCGGCAGCGCCTCCGCCCCCGACGCCTGGCCGGCCGCCGCGATCGCGATCGCCTCGACGATCTTCGTGTAGCCGGTGCAGCGGCAGAGGTTGCCGGCGATCGCGGTCCGGATTGCGGCCTCGTCGGGTCCGCCGCCGTCGTCGAGGTAGACCTGCGCGGCCATGAGCATCCCGGGCGTGCAGATCCCGCACTGGGCCCCGCCGGCTTCGAGGAACGCGCGCTGGAGCTCGTCGAGCCGGTCGAACTCGGCCGCCGGAGCCTCCGCCGCGGGGGCTTGGGCCGCGGGAGCCTCAGCCGTCGAACGCGCGAGGCCCTCGACGGTTCGGACGGTGTGGCCGTCGACCTGGCAGATCGGGACGAGGCAGGCGTCGACGAGGTGCGAATCGACGATGACCGAGCAGGCCCCGCACTCGCCCTCCCCGCAGCCCTCCTTCGTGCCGGTGAGCCCGAGGTCCTCGCGGAGGACGTCGAGGAGACGCCGCATCCCGGGCACGTCGAGCTCGACCGGGTCGCCGTTGACGAGAAAGCCGACGTTCACGCCGCCTCGGACTCCCCGGGACCGGCGGACTCCCCGCCGCCCACCGCGGCGGTCGACCGGACGCTCACGCCCGGTGGGGGCGGCGCCGCGTCGGCCACGCCGGTGAGCGCGGCGATGATCCGTTCGGGCGTCGCCGGCAGGTCGTGGATCCAGACACCGGTGGCGTCGTGGATCGCCGCGACCACCGCCGGCGCGCCGACGTCCATCGGCAGCTCGCCGACCCCCTTCGCGCCGTGCGGCGCGCCGCTGAACGGCGCCTCGACGAGGATCGCGCTGATCCGGGGCGCGTCGAGCGCGGTCGGGATGAGGTATGTGGCGAGCCGGTCGTTCAGGTACCGGCCGTCGACGAGCTTGAGCTCCTCGATCGTGCCGTAGCCGACGGCCTGGAGCGTGCCGCCCTCGACCTGGCCCTCGCAGAGGACCGGGTGGATGACGTGGCCGACATCGTCGACCGCCACGACGTTCTTCACCGCGACCTCGCCCGTGTCGAGGTCGACGTCGACCTCCGCGACGGCGGCCGCCCAGCCATAGGCCGGGTAGGCGTCGCCGACGTAGGTCGCGTCGTCGAACGACACGCCCGGATACGGCTCGAACCGTTCGTCCACGCGATGCGGTCCGTGCGCCGCCGCCCACTCGCGGTAGGCCTCCGAGAACGATCGCCCCGCCGCCTCCGGGGAGCCCTCGACCTCCGCGCGCACCCGCTTCGCCGCCCTGATCAGCAGCCCGCCGACGACCATTGCGGTCCGGCTCGCGACGGTCGGTCCCGAATCCGGCACGAACGCGGTGTCCTGCGGCGCGATCTCCACAGCGTCCGGCTCCACGCCCAGGGCCTCGGCGACGAGCTGGGGGAAGATCGTCTTCGTCCCCTGGCCCATCTCGGTTGACGCTGTGAGGATTCGGATCCGTCCGTCGGCCTCGACCTCGAGCGACGCGATCGACGCGAGCTCCACCTCGCCCGCTCCGGTGAACCCGGCTCCGTGCCAGGCGAGCGCAAGCCCGATCCCCGACGCCGTCCGACCGCGCGCGCTCGAGGTCGACCGTTCGGCCACCGTGCCCGAGCCCGCCCTCTGGGCCCTTGCCCGTGCAGTCCGCTCGCGGATCCACTCGAACTCGGCGGCCTCCGCCGCCCGTTCGAGGACCTCCTCCGCTGCGACCGACTCGCGCAGGACCTGGTGGGTCGGGGTCGTGTCGCCGAGCCGGTAGGCGTTCCGGCGACGGATCTCGAGCGGGCTCATCCCGAGCGCCTCGGCCAGGCGGCTCATCTGGGTCTCGGCCGCGAACTCCGTCTGCGGCGCCCCGAAGCCCCGAAAGGCCCCGTTCGGAGGTGTGTTCGTCGCCACCGCCCGGGACCGGATGACGACGTTCGGACAGCGGTAGGGCCCGGCGGCGTGAATCGTGCCCCGGGAGAGAACGACCGGCGTCAGGGTGCAGTAGGCGCCGCCGTCCATCACGACATCGATCTCCTGCGCTACGAGCGTCCCGTCGCGCTTCACCCCCGTCCGGTGGGTCACGATCGCCGGGTGCCGCTTCGTCGTCGCGGCGATGTCCTCGTGGCGGTCGTAGATCATCCGGATCGGTCGTTGGCACCGGAGCGCGAGGAGCGCCGCGTGGAGGGCGATCATCGACGGGTACTCCTCCTTCCCGCCGAAGCCGCCGCCGGTCTCCGTCTGGATGACCTGCGTTCGAACGTCGTCGAGCCCGAGCGCCCGCTTCATCGCCTTGTGGACGTAGTAGGGGCACTGGAGCGAGCCGTGGACCGTGATCCCGCCGTCCTCGCGCGGGACGGCGATCATCGCCTGGCCCTCGATGTAGAGCTGCTCCTGGTGGCCGACGCGATACGTCCCCTCCAGAACGATGTCGGCCTCGGCGAACCCGGACGCGACGTCGCCCTTCGTCAGCTCGAAATGGGCGAACACCGTCTCCGAGGCGAGCGGGTCGAAGACCGGCTCGAGCGGCTCGGTCCGGACGCGGATCCGGCGCTTCGCCTCACGGAGCGTCGCCCGATCCGCGGCCGCGAGCAGCGCGACCGGCTCGGCCTGGTGGCGGATCTCGCCGCCGATCGGGACGAGGACCGGCTGGTCGTCGTCGATGAGCGAGACGACGTTGGGCCCCGGGACGTCGGCGGCGGTGACGACGACGACCTTCGACCAGTCGAAGCCGTCGTCGGGCCCGTCCTCGCCCGACCCCGCGGTCGTCCCCCGTTCGATCGCGAGGAGACGCGCGTGCGGCTCGGTCGAACGGATCGTCGCGCCGTACCAGGCGCCGGGGAACACGAGATCGTCCGCGTACTTCGCCTCGCCGGTCAGCTTCGCGGGACCCTCGCGACGGAGCGGCGCGCCCCGGGCCCGGCCGCGGGTCAGCGCCCCGGGCTCCAGGACGAGCGCGTCGGGGAGGGTCCGGGCGGGCGTCGCCGGCGGGGCGCCGGTCAGCCGGGCCGAGCGCTCCTGCGGCTCGCCACCTCCCCTCACCCCGGTCCTCCCTTCGCTCCGCACGCCCTCGGCCGGCAGGATACCCGCGCCGCGGCCGTACCCGTGCCGGGCCCGGCGTTCGCACCCGACCGCGCCGGACCCGACCGCACGGCCCGCGTCGTTGCCGAGGGGCAACGGAGAGTCGTCCGCGGAGCCACAGGACTCTCGTCATCCCGGGGCCGAGTTCGTATCGTCGGGGACGCCGATCTATCCGGCGGGCCATCGAGGCATCTCATCCCGCCCGCACTCATCGAGGGCATCACGCCCGTGGACCAGCTCACGGCGACGGCGCTGATCGTGGCGCTCGTCATCAACTTCGTCGTGCTCGCCCTCGCCTTCGGCTGGGCGATCCGCAATCGCAGCCGCACCGAGCCACGGCAGGCGTCGCCATCCGCCCGAGGCGAGCCGCGACCGTGGTGGCTGGACCAGGCAGGGCGCGCGGAGGCTACCGTCGGGGCCGAGGGCGCGCTGCCCGCCGCCGCGACGGACCTGCCGCGAACGGCGCAGGTCGCGCACCCGGCCGGGGCCGATCACTCGCGCGGGACGGAGCTGCTCGAGGCCCTCGAACCCGCCGCGGCCTGGCGCTCGATCCTGGGTCGGGAGGCGACGCGGGTCACCCGCTACCGCCGCGCCGCGACCGTCGTGATCGCCGATCTCGAGGGCACCGACCGACTCGCCTCGCGCCTCGGCGGGGAGAGCGTCGACCGGCTGCTGCCCGCGGTCGCCGGCACGCTGCGACGTGAGACCCGGGCGACCGACCGCGTCGTCCGGCTCGCGAACGCTCGCTTCGGGATCCTCCTGCCGGAGACCGACGAGGTCGCGGCGATCAACTGGGTCGAGCGGGTTCGCGAGGCAACGGACCTCTGGCTCGACGCGAGCGCGGTCTCGCTGCGCCTCGCCTTCGGCTGGGCCGAGCTGGGCCCGGACGGGGACGTGGACGCGGTCATCGCCCTCGCCTACGAGCGGCTCGATGCCGAACGACGAGCGCTCCACCCGGCGACCCGGATCGAGACCGCGCCGGACGCGACGCGGCCGGGACCCGATCGGCCGTCGGGCGGCCGGTCGGCTGTGGTCGCGAGTCGGCCCGCGGGGACGGCTGCCGGATCGCGCCCCGAGGCCGACCGATCGCGTTCCTCGCTCGCGGCGTCCTGACTCAGTCGCGCCCGCGCCGGAGCGCGCGTCCCGGCGTCGCGCCGGTGTGCCGCCCGGCCTCGACCACGGCCACGCCCCCGACGAGGACCTGCTCGATCCCGTCCGGAAAGCGCCGCGGCTCGTCGTAGGTCGCGTTCGAGCGGACCCGGACCGGATCGAAGACGACGACGTCGGCGACGGCGCCATCACGGAGGACGCCGCGGTCCCGGAGGCCGAGCCGTGCCGCCGGGCGCGAGGTCATCTTCGCCACCGCCTCCTCGAGCCCGAGGACGCCCTCGTCACGGACGAACTGGCCCAGGATCCGGGGATAGCTGCCGTAGCTGCGAGGACTCGGCTTCGCGCCGACGAAGGTCGAATCCGTCCCGACCATCGCCGCCGGATGACGGTAGAAACGGCGGATGCCGTCGGTGTGCGGCCCGGGGGTCACCTCGTTGACCCGGAGGTCCTCGCCGAGCAGCAGGTCGCAGACGGCGTCGACCGGGTCCACCCCGGTCTCGGCGCAGAGCTCACCGAGCGTTCGACCCTCCCAGCGCCGGTTCTCGGGACGGGTGAAGGCGCCGATCCGGACGTCGCCGAGGCCCCCGGCGCCCGCGTAGAGGGTTCCGCGCTCGCGCATCTCGGCGCGGATCCGGTCGCGGGCCGCCCTGTCGGCGAGCCGCTCCTTCGTCGGACGCGGCCCGCCGTCCTGGACCCAGATCGGCAGCATGATGAGGAGGCGCGTGCTCGCCCACTCGTAGGGATAGGCATCGAAGGTGACGTCGAGGCCCCCGGCCCGGGCGTCGTCGACGAGGGCGAGCATCTCCTCGGGCGAGCCCGGGAACGTCGCTCGATGGTAGAAGTGGGTGAGATGGGCGGGGGCGGCTCCTCGTCGCCCGATCTCGATCGCCTCCCGGAACGGGTCGAGGAAGCGGTCTCCCAGGTCGTAGCGGACGTGCGAGTGGTAGAAGCCGCCATGTCGTGCGGCTTCCGCCGCGAGGGCGGCGAGTTCGTCGGTCGTGGCGTAGGCGCCGGGCGGGTAGTCCAGGCCCGAGCTCAGCCCGAACGCCCCCTCCTCCATCGCCTCGCGCAGGTTCGACCGCATGCTCTCGAGGGCGCGATCGCTCGCGGGCTCGTCACGCCAGCCGACCGCTCCGATCCGGAGCGCCGAGTTGCCGACGAGCATCGCGACGTTGACGCTCGTCCGGCCGTCGAAGCGGCCGAGGTAGCTGGCGGCCGTCGTCCAGGCGGGGTCGAGGCCGTCCGGCCGACCGTCGAGGCCGGCGTTCATCTCGACGAGGTCGGCGAGGTCCCGCGCGTCCGCGAACGGGGCGTAGCTGAGGCCGTCGACGCCGATCACCTCGGTCGTCACGCCCTGCCGGACCTTCGGCTCGTGCCGGCCGTCGGCGAACAGCACGAGGCCGCTGTGCGAGTGGAGGTCGATGAACCCGGGCGCGACGGCCCG
>DASTSC010000326.1:0-1501 GCA_035760905.1 Candidatus Limnocylindrales bacterium
CCCCGGTAGTCGGCGGCGTCCATGTCGACCCCGCCGGTGGTTGCGATGAGGCCGTAGTCGGCGATGTTCACCGACCCGACCTCGTCGAGCAGCCAGTTCACCCGCTCGATGTCCGTCTCGGCCGGCCGGTTCGCCCCCGAGCCCCGGAGGACGTGGCGGTGGAGGATGTTGTTGATGTCCATGACCTGGACGGTCCACTGGCGGGCCACGCCGGTCCGCAGCGAGGAGCGGTCGCCGTCGCCACGGGCGATGTCCCGCTCGCCGATCCAGCCCTTGAAGATCCGGGTCGGCGTACAGGTCGTCTCGCTCATGCGGAAGTTCGACAGCGGCCGGGGCGGGTCGAGCGTGCCGTCGGGGTCGTCGACGATGACCTGGGTGATCGCGACGTTGCCGTAGTCGGCATACGTCAGGAGCGGCGGGAGAGGCAGCCGGATGACGTCGTCGATCTCGACCGGCGAGTCGTAGTTGATGTGGACCTGGAGGCTCATGCGGCGGTGGCCCGCTGGCCGTAGGCGGCCGCCTGGTGGACGGCGTTGCGGATCTGGGTCGCGGAGACGTAGGTCGAGACGTTCGTCGTGACGTGGGTGTTCACGACCGTCGAGAGCTTCTTGTCCCGGATCGCCTTGGCGATGACGGCCGCGGCGTGCGTGTCACCGCGATCGAGGAGCCGCTGCTGGATCGCCTGGAGGCGAGCGAGCTTGCGGTCGTTCGACTTGCCCGAATCGAGGATCCGCTGGGCCGTGGCGAGCTGCTTGTTCTGGAAGGCGAGCCCCGGCAGCCGGTCCTTGACGCCCCTGATCGCGTCGGCGAGCTGCCGGCCGAGCTTCGAGTCGTGGGGGGTCTTCGCGTAGAGGGCCTTGAGCGAGGCGAGGATCTTGTCGCCGGCCCGGATGTTGCCGAACTTCTGTTCGCTGAACTCCTTGGCGAGCTTGAGCACGTCCGAGGACTTCGCCCCCCGGCCGATGGCCGCGACCATCTTGAAGAAGTCGGCCCGCTGCGGGTCGTGGGCGCGGCGGTAGGCGGCTTCCTTGCGGAGCTCCTCGGGGATGCTGCGGAGCTTCCCGACCTCGGCGATGGCGCCGCGCCCGAGCGCGCGCATGAGCGCGGTCTGGCGGCCGATCGCGTTGTCGACGAGCGCCCCGTCGCCGGCGTGGCTCTCGATACCCCGCTGGATGCTCGCGAGGTAGCTGTTCGTCTCACGAGCCCGGGCATCGGCGGCGCGCTCGCCGGCGACCTGGGAGGACACGCCGTTGGCCGCACCGCCGGTCGCCCCACCGAGGAACGGCGCGACGGTCTTCCCGGTCCCCGGCGTCCCGGTGAGGCGGTTCTCCTGGTTGATCGAGCCGATGTTGAGCGCCTTCGCCGCGACGACCGCCACCGTGGCGACGGCGCCGACTGCCAGAAGCGGGAGGGCGGCCGAGACGATCGCGGCGATCCCCGCCGCCCCACCGGCCCCAGCGATCGCGCCCTCGGCTGCTCCCGCGGCTCCGGCCGCGCCGGC
>DASTSC010000327.1:0-3684 GCA_035760905.1 Candidatus Limnocylindrales bacterium
GGCGGGAATCGGAACGCCCCTCGCACGACGTGGTCGGGAGGGACGTCAGCTGGTGGATCGCATCGGCCGGCCTCACCCTTTCTCTCGAAGGTTCGAGTACCTGCCGCGGGATCGGCGACCGGACTTCCGTCGCCGGGGGCGACGGTCACCGTAGCGGGACTGTGCCGGATTCTCACCGGCTTCGCGATCAACGCGGCCTGTTCGGTTGTCGTGGGCAGCGTAGCGCACTCGAAGCGGCGCGGGCCCGGGTAGCCATCGGAACGGGCAGGTCCGGCGCGCCAGGCCAAATGTGGGCCATTCCCACCACCGCGACGGATGCGGCGTACGAAACGACGCCGGAGCCTCCCGATCCCGCTGGTCTGTGGTCCCTGTCCCACAGACGGTGGCGAATCCAAGCCCTCACGTACGCCAGCGGGCCGATTTCCGGCCCGGTGGTGGGATATCCCCACATCTCGCGGCGGAGCGCGTCGACTCCCCAGGTAAGTGCGAGTGAAGCGACGTCTGCCATCGTGTCCGCCTCGCCCTCCTCCCGCCAGCCATCCACCGCCGGAGGAGGTACTCGGAGTTGTCGCCCGGACGATGGTTGCGCCGCCTCATCCCGCCCGCACTGCTGCCCGCCTCACTGCTCGCGGGAACGCTCTCGCTCGCCGTCACGCAGGCGGCCTACGGCTACCAGGCGAGCGTGGACGTCAACGAGACCGCCTTCGACGTCTGCGACGGCACGCCGAACTCGATCCCGTCGAAGATGCTCTCGGCCGCGGTGTCGGCCTACAAGGCGATCGGCTACTCGACGTCGGGCTTCACCGGCTCGGACTTCACCAAGGCCCGAACCCTCAACCGGACGGACGACGACTGGGGCTTCTTCGTCCACTCCCACGGCGACTACTACTGGGACGCCGATGCCGGCCGTCGCTACACGGGGTTCCGCGAGGACTCCGGCGACTGCAGCCAGAAGGTGGTCTTCTCGAACGAGATCAAGGCCGCCCGGGCCGGGCGCCAGTCGAACCTCGTCTTCGTCTCCACCTGCCACGCCTCGGACTCGAACACGACGATGCCCGGCGCGTTCGCGATCTCGAAGACGAAGTACGACTCGGCGTCGACGGCAGGCCCGGAGTTCTACGTCGGCTACGTCGGCGTCCAGTGGGACAGCGACGAGTGGCTCTTCGAGCAGCGCTTCTGGAACGCCCTGACCGACGGCGCCGGCACGGGCGCCTCGTTCGATCGGGCGATGGCCGGCTCATACGGCCATTCGAGTTTCGACGCCGACTGGTGGGGCGCCTACCACTGGTCCGGCAAGGCGGGGCCGCTGACCGTCAGCTGCCCGAACTGCGCGTGAGGTGCCAGCGATGCGAAGGTCCGTCCGTCTCTCTCCCCGCCGCATCATCGGGCTTGCCCTGGCGGGGCTCGCCGTGTTCCTCGTGAGCGCGACGGGTTCGACAGCCGCCCATCCGTTCGTCGCCGGCGAGCCGTCCACCCGGCAGCTCAGCCTGCCGCCGTCCGCCTCGGCCAGGGCGCTCACGCGCGCGACGGCCATCGGCCGCGCCCTCGGTCTGCCGGCGGGAGCGATGAGCGTCCGCCGCATCGAGGACCGCCTCGAGCACGCGACGTACGACGAGGTGACCACCAGCGATGCGGCCGGCCAGTCGACCTCGGTCGTGACGCTCGGCGCTGAGGGCCGACTGCGGGCGGCGGTCGTTCTCGGCCTGCATCCATCGTCCGCGGAGGCCGACCCCGCCACGGCCGTTTCCAGGGCGTCGGGGATCGCCCGCGCGGCCGACCTCGCCACGGCTGGTCGCCCGATCGTCGACCGCTCCGCGGGCGCCGGCGGCTGGCTCGTGACGTGGCCGCGGATCGTCGACGGCGCACCCGTGCGCGGCGACGGCACCCGCGTCGCCCTCTGGGTCGACGGGACGTTCCACTCTGCGTCGACGAGCGAGCATCCGCTCGCCCCCGCGCCGTCGACGGCGGCGTCATCCGTCGTTGCGACACAGACCGCAGATGCCTTCGTCAGGTCGCGGTTCGGCTCGGCCGCGTCCTCGCTCGCCGCCAGCGGAGCGACGCTCGCCTGGGTGGCCCCGAACGACACGTGGGACGCGGCTCGACCCGATGCGCCCGACGCCACGGCGCAGCTGGCCTGGATCGTCGAGTACCGCGCGACTGGCTCGCTGGCCGAGCGGCTCGTCGCGATCGAGGTCTGGCTCGACGCCGGGACGCTTGAGGTGATCGGAGGTGACGTGGCCGAATGAACGCTCTCCCGCCGACGCGTCTCCCGGCGCCACTGGCCGGCCGGCTCCGCGGGTCACGCCGCGCGACGCCGGCCGCCGGCGCGCTCATCTCCCTCGTCGCGTTCGTCGTCAGCGGCTGCGGAACGGTTCCGTCATCGCCGCTGCCGGCTTCGTCATCTGCCGGCTCCACGGCCGCGACCCCTGCGCGGAGCGCCATCGAATCGCCGAGCCCTTCTCCGGCGCCGGACATCAGCGGACTCGTCCTCGCCGGGGACGGCAGCCCGGCGCTCGGCGTGCTGGCCGGTCCCGGGACGCTAACGCCGCTCGAGGCTCCGAGCACCCCGATCACCTTCCTCCGGGGAACGCCCAGCGGGCTCCTCGCGGTCCTCCGCGACGGGACGGTCGCCATCGTCCGGGTCGACGGCTCCGCGACGAGATGGACGGTCGACCGGCGCTTCAACGGGGTCGCAGCCGCTGCCGTCGATCCCTCCGGGGCGATGCTCGCGATCGAGAACCGCCGCCCGTTCGACGAGGGCGGGCTGCTCACCCTCCGGATCGCGCCCCTCGCGGCCGGGCCCTCGAGGCGGATCACCGTCAGCCGACTACGGTCGAACGGCCCACCCGTCTGGCTCTCGGACGGGCGCGTCGCCGTGGTCGCCACGACGACGGCTGGCGCGGACGTCCTCGCGGTCATCGACGCCGGAACCGGCACGGCCACGACGCTTCCGTTCGATGCGGTCGATCTCGTCGCCTCGGCCGACGGGAAGACGGCGGCGCTCGTCGAGGCGGCGGCGGTCCGCGTCGGTCCGGCCGACGAGCTCGGTCAGGCGTCGTTCGGCCAACCGGTGAACGTCGTGCCGCCCGCCGGGGCGCAGCTCGCCGAGGCGGCGCTCGACGGGACGGGCGAGCGGATCGCGTTCGCGTGGGAAGACGAGGATCTGACCCCGTTCGCGATCGAGGTCGCGACCGCTGCGAGCGGCTGGCAGGTCGTCAGCCGCGTCGACGTCCCTGCCGGCGCGACCCGCATCCGCCTTGCCTGGGTCAGCTGACGTGCCACCGGACGCGCCGGCGGCGACCTCAGGCGCCGACGGTTGCCGGCTCTGCCGTCTCCGGCTGCGGCGCCGAGAAGATCGACACCTGGGCCTCCTCGGGCAGCATCACACCCATGATCTTCTGGATCGCGAGGAGGTGGACGCAGGCACCCCAGCTGTCGAAGTAATGGCAGGTGCAGTGCCACTGACCGGCGTCGAGACTGACGTGATGGGTGTCGTTGTCGCCACGGAACGTGAGGGCGAGACGATCGATCGTGATCCGATCGAGCTCGCGCGCGTAGCGGTTTGCCTTCTCGACCTTGCCGATCAGCGAGCTGTGCATCGCGGCCGAACCTCCGTCGCCCGAGGGGCGTCCGTGCGAGCCGCCGTCCGGTCGCTCTCGATCGACCGGTGGTGGCGGTCGTCTG
>DASTSC010000328.1:0-23934 GCA_035760905.1 Candidatus Limnocylindrales bacterium
GTCCCGACGGTGGCGTCGGTCGCCGCGGCCGGCGAGCTCGATTCGCTCGAGGTCCTCTACTGGGTCGGCTGCGCCGCGGCGTTCGACGAGCGGAACAAGCGGGTGGCGCGGGCGGTCGCGACGTGCCTGGATGCCGCCGGCGTCCGCTTCGCGATCCTCGGCCAGGAGGAATCGTGCACTGGCGACCCGGCCCGGCGGATGGGCAACGACTACGTCTTCCAGATCCTCGCGTCGGGCAACGTCGAGACGCTCAACCGGTATCGAATGGGCGAGCGGACGATCGTGACCGCCTGTCCCCACTGCTTCAACACGATCGGCAACGAGTACGGCCAGCTGGGCGGCCACTTCCGGATCGAGCATCACACCGAGTACCTGGCCCGGCTCGTTCGCGACGGCCGGCTGGCGGTCGCGCCCGCCGGAGAGTCTGCGGCGGACGGCGGCGCCGGGTCGGTCACGTTCCACGACCCGTGCTACCTCGTCCGCTACAACGACATCGAAGCCGCGCCGCGCGAGCTGCTGGCGGCGGCCGGCGTGTCGCTCGTCGAGATGGAGCGGCACGGCCGGAACACGTTCTGCTGCGGCGCCGGCGGCGGTCGGATGTGGATGGAGGAGACGCGCGGCACGCGGATCAACCGCGAACGGTCGCGCGAGGCGCTCGCCACGGGCGCCGACACGGTTGCCGTCGCCTGCCCCTTCTGCATGGTCATGCTCCGCGACGGCATCGCCGACGAGGCCGGCCCGGACGGCGAGGTCCGCTCGCTCGACGTGAGCGAGATCCTCGCCACGCGGATCGCGGCCGCCTCGTCGGCGAATCGCTCGCTGCCGGTCGTCTGACGGCCCACCCGGCGCGGTACGGCGCCGCGTCGGCGCCCGGGGTCCCCAACCGGAGCCGCGCGGCACGGTCGCGCGTCGGCACCGCGTCGGCCCCCAACCACAGCCGCGCAGGTGTCCAACCACGTTGTCGTCAATCCGCCGAACCGGGGACCTCTTGGCGACTCCACCCCGCCGACCCACCCCGTTCGTCAATCACATCGCCGTCTCGGGTGCCTGGACGGGTGTCCGGCAGGTCGAGGAGCGATCAGAAGAGCCAACGTCGGCAATGGCATTGGAAAGCGGGCGATCGCGCCCGGCCGACGGGACGTTGTCGCGCCCGGCCGACGGAGCTGGGTCGCGCCCGCCGACGGGCCGGGGTTGCGCCCGGCCGACGGAGCTGGGTCGCGCCCGCCGACGGGCCGGGGTCCCGCCCGGCCGACGGGACGCGGTCCCGCCCGGCCGACGGGACGCGGTCACTCACGCCATGCCGGCCGCGCGCAGCGCCTCGACCGCATCGGCATAGCCGCGGTAGCGGGGCCGAGTGTTCGGATCGAGCGCGACGGCCAGGTCGACCAGCCGACGTCGATCCGACCGGCCGCGTCGGATCGGGTCGAGGAGCACGAGCGAGCTGGTGACGCCGCCGACGGGCGGCTCGCCCCGCAGCCAGCCGAGCAGAGCATCGGCCGGGTCGGGACAGATCGCGCGGAGGGACTCGGCTCGCAGCCGGACGGCATGGAGCATCTCGGCCGACCAGAGGCCGACGAGCACGTGGGTCTGCGACCGAAACGAGCGAATGCCGAGACGGTCGGCGAGCGCGGGAGCCAGCCATCGGCGCTTCGCGTTGTACGAGCCGGCCGCCTCCTGCAGGTTCGGCAGCCGCGTCCGGTTCTCGAGATGGAGCAGGGCGGCGCGCTCGAGGTCCCAGGCGACGAGGTCGGCCCGCCCGGCGAACTGGTAGTGCTGGTACGGCTCGTCGAGGGAGAGGCCAAAGGCCCAGGGCCGCAGGAGCGACGCCTCGCTCTCGCCGAGCGCCGCATGCGCGGGGTCCTCCGCCCGCCCGCTCGTCCGCGCCCGCGGGTCGGTGAGGTTCACCTCGAGCCGCCGCCCGAGCACTCGGCCGAGCCGGACGTACGTCTCGATGCTGACCGGATGCCCGCTTTCGACCCAGTGGACGAGCGATCTCGAGACACCGGCCTCAGCCGCCAGGCGCGTGAGCGTCCAGCGGATCCGCACGCGCCCATCGCGAACGAGGAGGCCGAGGTGTCCACCGATGGCGGCGAGATCGCGCGCGATCAGCTCGTCGTCCATGACGCGAAGTAGATCGAGCTGCGCTTATCCGGCGATTGCCGCCGGGCGCGATCCCGACGGATTTCCAATCACCTTGGCGTCGATCCGCGCATCCGCGGTCGCCGCCTCGCTTCTTCGCCCGTGGATCGACCCCATCCGCCAACGACATCGCCGTTCCGGCTGCCTCAGCACCCGACCGGCGACCAGAACCGGCGACGGGTCACCGAATCGGCCCGAGAGCGCCAATGACATTGGAAATGCCGCCGGATCGCGAAGAGCGGGGGTGCAACCGGCCCGAGAGCGCCAATGACATTGGAAACGCAGGCCGCTCGGGCGACGGCGGATCGCGGGACGGCGAGTTAGAGGGCCCGGCACGGACCGGTCGTCAGCCCGGCAGCGAGGCTCCGCAGCTGACGCAGTTCGCGTCGGTCACGAGGTTGCCCATCCCGCACGAGGGACAGCGCTTTTCGCCTTCGGTCGAGACCGCGAAGGGCGAGTCGACGGGGCCCGCAGTCGCGGCGGCGACGCGGTCGCGGCGGAGGATGAGCACGGCCGCGGCGAGACCGACCGCTGCCGCGGCGATCATCGCGAGGAGGAGCGTCTGGTCCATGGTTCCCTCCGGGCACGAGCCCGCCTCGGGGCCGCCGTTGACGCGGGCCAGGCGTGCGGCGGCCGCCGAACGGAGCGTAACGCCGGCCGCAAGCGCCGCAAGGCCCGTCGGCACCGGGGAAGGAAGTACCAGCGGCACGGTCTCCGAGCCCGCCACCGCCCCGCGCCAGGAGCCGCGCCCGACGCCCGCCACCGCCCCGCGCCAGGAGCCGCCCCGCCACCGACCCGCCTCCGCTCGCGCCAGGAGCCGCCCCCGACGGCCCGCCACCGCCCCGCGCCAGGAGCCGCCCCCGACGGCCCGCCACCGGCCCGGACCGCCCGCCACCGACCCGCTCCGGGCCGATGCTAGGATCGCCGCGGTGACCGAGACGGCCCAGCCCACCTCCGCCGGCCCAGCGAACGGCCTCGGCTACCGGTTGACCGAGGAGCAGCTGATGCTCCGCGACGCCGTCCGCGTCCTCGCCAACGAGCGGATCGCGCCGCGGGCGGCGGAGATCGACCGGACGGGCGAGTTCCCGCAGGACGTCCGCGAGCTCCTCGCGAGCCACGACATCCTGGGCCTGCCGTTCCCTGCCGCCTACGGCGGCGTCGGCGGCGATCTCCTGACGGTCTGCCTCGCGATCGAGCAGATCGCCCGCGTCTGCGCGACGAGCAGCCTCATCCTCGCCGTCCAGGAGCTCGGCGGGCTGCCGATCGTGCTCGCCGGGTCCGACGAGCAGAAGGCACGCTGGCTGCCGGATCTGGCGGCCGGTCGCACCCTCGCCGCCTTCGCCCTGACCGAGCCGGAGGCCGGCTCGGACGCGTCGGCGCTCCGGACACGTGCCGTGTGCGACGGCGACGACTACGTGATCGACGGGGCGAAGCGATTCATCACCCACGGCAGCGTGGCCGACCTCGTCATCGTCTTCGCGGTCACGAACCCCGACGCCGAGCGCCCGAGCCAGCGCCTCTCGGCCTTCGTGGTCGAGACGGCGACCCCGGGCTTCGCAGTCGAGCGGATCGAGCACAAGATGGGCATTCGGGGCAGCCCGACTGCCGAGCTCAGCTTCACGGGCATGCGGGTGCCGGCCGCGAACCGGCTCGGCGAGGAGGGCGAGGGGTTCCGGATCGCGATGCGGACGTTCGACCGGAGCCGACCGGGGATCGCGGCCCAGGCCGTCGGGATCGCCCAGGGCGCGCTCGAGATCGCCACGGCCTATGCGCGCGAGCGCAGGCAGTTCGGCCGGCCGATCGGCGAGCTCCAGATGATCCAGGCGATGCTGGCCGACATGGACGCGCGGACCGAGGCGGCCCGCCAGCTCCTCTACAAGGCCTGTGCCGAGATCGACGCGGCCAGCCCCGCCGCCGCCCGGTGGGCCGCCATTTGTAAACTCGTCGCCGGGGATGCGGCCATGGCGGTGACGACCGACGCCGTCCAGGTCCTGGGCGGCTACGGCTACATCGACGAGTTTCCGGTCGAGCGGATGATGCGCGACGCGAAGATCACCCAGCTGTACGAGGGCACCCAGCAGATCCAGCGGCTCGTGGTCGCCCGCGCCCTCCTCGGGCGCGGCTGAGCGGGTCGGCTGAGATGCGCATCGTCGTCCTCTCGAAGCCGGTGCCCGACCCGGCGTCGGGCCAGGAGCGCCTGACCCCGGACGGTCGGGTCGATCGCGGCGCGGCGCCGGCGGTGATCAACGGCAACGACGAGTACGCCCTCGAGGCCGCCCTCAAGCTCGCCGAGGCCCGGCCGGACGAGGAGCACGAGATCACGCTCGTCGCGATGAGCCCCGAGAGCGGCCGCGACGCGATCCGCAAGGGCCTGGCGATGGGCGCCCACCGAGCGGTGATGGTGATCGACCCGGCGCTCGGAGGGTCCGATTGGTTGGCGACGGTCCGGGTCCTCGAGGCGGTCCTGCGGACGCTCGAGTACGACCTCGTGCTGGCCGGCGCGGACACGTCTGACGGCGTTGCCGGCGTCGTCGGCGCAGCCGTCGCGACGCGGGTCGGGCTGCCGTATCTCTCGTACGCCGCGACGATCGAGCCGTCCGACGGCCGCGTCCGCGTGAACCGCCTGACCGCGACCGGTCACGAGGTCCTCGAGGCGCCGACCCCCGCGCTCATCACCTGCACCCAGGCGCTCGGCGCACCGCGCTACCCGTCGCTCAAGGGAATCATGGCCGCCCGGTCGAAGGAGATCGAGGTCCGCTCGCTGGCCGACCTCGGGATCGATCCGGCCACGGTCGGCGCGGAGGCGGCCGGCACGACGGTCGACGAGGTCCGTCCGCCGGCGGAGCGCGGCGCGACCCGCGTCATCCGCGACGAGCCCGAGGAAGCGGCGCGCCAGGTCGTCGCGTTCCTCGCCGAGCGGAGGCTCATCTGATGGCCGGTCCCGTCTGGGTCCACGGCGAGCTCGGGCCGGACGGCACGCTCGCCCGCATCGCGACCGAGACCGCGACCGCCGCCCGGGACATCGCCGACCGAGCCGGCACGGAGGCGATCGGCATCGTCGTCGCCGCGGACCCTTCAGGTGCCGCGGAGGAGCTGGCCCGGTTCCTGCCGCGCGTGCTCGCCGTCACCGAGCCCGTCTCGGGAGCGCGGACCGCGGCCGCCGTCGCCGCCGAGCGGATCGCCGCCCTCGCCCGACGCGACGGGATCGGCTACCTCGTGACCGGTGCCGGACCGGAGGGCCGCGACGTCGCCGGGATCGCGGGCGCGCTCCTCGATCTGCCGCTCCTCGCCAACGCGATCGCCCTCGGTTCTCGCGGCGACGGTCCGACGGTCGACGAGAGCGCGTTCGGCGGGAAACAGCTGACGACGAGCTCGTTCACGAAGTCGAAGGGCGTGATCACGGTCCGCCCGAACGCCGTCGACGCGGTGCCGCTCGACATACCCGGCCGCGTCGAGCCCGCCGACCTCGACGAGCCGCTGGCGCTGCCGGTCGTGACCGTCGTCGATCGGGTGTCGGCCGAGGCGGCCGCGCAGTCGATCGAGGAGGCCCGGGTGATCGTGGCCGGCGGTCGCGGCGTCGGCGGCCCGGACGGCTTCGAGCTGCTGCGTGAGCTGGCGGACGCGCTCGGTGGCGTCGTCGGCGCCACCCGCGCCGCGGTCGACGCGGGCTGGATCCCGTACGCCGTCCAGATCGGGCAGACCGGCAAGATCGTGAAGCCGCAGCTCTACCTGGCGATGGGGATCAGCGGGGCGATCCAGCACAAGGTCGGGATGCAGACGGCAGGCGCGATCGTCGCCGTCAACCGCGACCCGGACGCGCCGATCGCCGAGTTCGCCGACGTGCTCGTCGTCGGCGACCAGGCCGCCGTCGGCCGCGCGCTGCTCGCGGCGCTTCGCGATCGGTCGGCCTGACGGGACTGGCGTGAGCGAGCCCGCGCTCATCCTGTCGGTGGCGGCATTCGCCGCGCTCGCGGCCGCCGTGGCGGTCTTCGGCCGCCGGGCCGGGCGGATCCTGGGCGAGACGCGCGAGGCGGAATCGTTCCGGCGGGCGATCGCCGACATCGCCGGCCGAGCGGAGACCTCGCTCGCCGGCGTGAGCGAACGGGTTGACGCGCTCCGGCGGCACCAGGTCGCGCCGTCCGAGGTGAGTCCCAATCTCACGGCGGCGCTCGACGCGGTCGCCCGCTACACCGACGAGGCGCGCGCGCTCCGGTCGCCGGCGCCGTTCGCGGGCCTTCGCGCGGCGCTCGTGGAGGATCTCGACCGCGCGTCGCGGGCGCTCGAGCTCGTCGCCCACGGCTGCACGATCCTCGCCGAGAGCCGGCCGCGCGCCCGGGAGCTCGAGGCCGAGACGTCGGTCAAGCGGGGCTACCTCAACATGCTCCACGCCCGCGAGGCGGTCGCCCGGCACGCGGCGGCCGCGGCCACCCTCCGCCTGCCGAACGAGGTCCGGTCGGTCCTCCGCCGACCCACGGGGTAGGCGTCGTCGCCACCACACCATCTAGTGGTATCCTTCGCTCGGACCACCACAGGTAGTGGTCGCGAGGAGGGCCGGGAGCCGATGCGCTGTCCACGCTGCGACGCTCGCGAGACGCGGGTCGTCGACTCGCGCGACATCGACGAGGCCGCGACGATCCGGCGCCGGCGCGAGTGCGGCGCGTGCGGAGCGCGCTTCACCACGTACGAGCGGGTCGAGGCGCCCCGGCTCGTGATCGTCAAGCGCGACGGGAGCCGCGAGGAGTTCGAGCGGGCCAAGCTCGTCGCGGGACTCCGCAAGGCGCTCACGCGCCGGCCCGTGCCGGAGAAGGCGGCGGAGACGGCCGCCGACGAGATCGAGGCCGAGCTGCGTTCCGCCGGCTCGCCGGAGGTGCCGTCCGAGCGGATCGGGACGCTGGCGATGGAGAAGCTCCGCGAGCTCGACCAGATTGCCTACATCCGGTTCGCGTCGGTCTACCAGAGCTTCGAGGACCTCGAGGACCTCAAGCGCGAGGTCGACAGCCTCCTCGACGGCCGCGACTGGACCGCGATCGACCTTCGGGACCGAGGGAAGGGCTCGAACGCCTGACGCGACCGGCGCCGGTCGAGCGGCGACGGCCGTGACCCGCTAGCCTCGCTTCGCCAGCCCGGCCCGCAGCGACGGAGTCCAGTGGAGCTCACGACCGGCGTCCTGCCGCGCCAGGACCTCGCCCGCCTCATCGCCGACGGCCGGATCACGGCCGAGACCGAGATCCCGCCGACGAGCCTCCAGCCGGCGAGCCTCGACCTCCGCCTCGGCGACGTTGCCTACCGCCTTCGCTGCAGCTTCCTGCCGGGGACCCGCCTCGTGCGCGACAAGCTGCGCGAGTACCAGATGGGCGAGCTCGACCTGCGCGACGGCGCCGTCCTCGAGCAGAACCGGCCCTACCTCATCCCGCTCCGGGAGCGGGTGGACCTGCCGGCGGGCGTCCGAGGCCGGGCGAACCCGCGCAGCTCGACCGGCCGGATCGACGTCTTCACCCGGCTGGTGACCGACCTCGGGCAGCACTTCGACGAGATCGCCGAGGGCTACGTCGGGGAGCTCTTCCTCGAGGTCGTGCCGCGCTCGTTCACGATCCGCGTCCGGTCCGGCCAGACGCTCAACCAGCTCCGGCTCGTGGGCGGCCAGCCCCGCGTGGCCGACGCCGAGCTGCGCGCGATCCACGACCGCGACCCGATGATCTTCCGCGGGCCGTCGGTCGATCCGGGCGAGCAGGCGTTCGTGAACGACGGCCTCTTCCTGAGCGTCGACCTGTCCGGCCAGGGCCGCCGGGTCATCGGCTACCGGGCGAAGCGGAGCAGCGCCCTCCTCGACCTCGGGCGGCAGGGCGTCTACGACATCGACGACTTCTGGGAGCGGATCCCACCGACCGCCTCCGGCCGGCTCATCCTCGACCCCGAGGAGTTCTACCTGCTCGTATCGCGGGAGCGGGTCCGGATCCCGCCGACGCTCGCGGCCGAGATGGCCGCCTACGACCCGACGAGCGGCGAGCTGCGGACGCACTACGCCGGGTTCTTCGATCCGGGCTTCGGCGACGTCGCCGGCGGCGAGAGCCCGGGCACCCACGCCGTCCTCGAGGTCCGGGCCCACGACGTTCCCTTCGCCCTCGAGCACGGCCAGCGGCTCTGCAAGCTCACCTTCGAGACGATGGCGGCCCCGCCCGACGCCGCCTACGGCGCCGCCCGGAGCGGATCGCGCTACCAGCGCCAGTACCTCGCCCTCGGCCGCCAGTTCAAGGCCGACCGGAGCGCCCAGATGGAGGGGTTGTCCGACCTGCGGCTCTTCCCGGACGACCCGATGACGCTCGGTTCGGGCGGTGGCGACGAGGCCGGCGGCGCGCTCGAGCTCGTCGGTCCGAGCGCCGCCGCTGGCCGGACCGGGGCGAGCGAGGGATGATCAACGACGCGCCGGACTGGCGGGCCGACCTCGGCGGCGGCGTGACGGTCGCGCTCGTCCAGGCCGGGACGTTCCGCTCGGATGCGGGCGCGCTCTTCGGGCCGGTCCCACGGCTCCTCTGGAACCGCTGGGTGAGCGACGAGATCGACGCCGAGAACCGGCTGCTCCAGGCGCTCAACTGCCTGCTGATCGAGACGCCCGCGGGGCGCGTGCTCGTCGAGACCGGGATCGGCGAGCGGCTCGACGACCACGACCGGGCGATGCGCGGCTACCTCGGCGATCCGGTCGTCCCGGCGCTGCGCGAGGCCGGCTTCGACCCCGGAACGATCGACGTCGTCGCGATGAGCCACCTCCACTTCGACCACGCGGGCGGGCTCCTGCTCGCCGACGGGACCCGGGCGTTCCCGCGAGCCCGGATCGTCGCCCAGCGGGCGGAGTGGGAGATCGCCCTCGACTCGAACAGCCGGATCGTGGCCTCGTACGACCAGCCCGAGCTGCGGCTGGCCCGCGACTGGGGCGCGGAGGGCTGGGCGGACGGCGAGGTGGAGATCGTGCCCGGGGTATCGGTCGTGCCGACGGGCGGGCACTCGAAGGGTCACCAGGTCGTCGTCGTCCGGGCGCCCGGGGGCCGGACGCTCGCCTTCTTCGGCGATCTGTGCATGCGGCCGTGGTCGGCGAACCCGCGCTGGGTGACCGCCTTCGACGACTTCCCGCTCGACTCGGTCGCGGTGAAGGGCGAGCTCTTCCGCCGGGCCGCCGAGGAGCGCTGGACGATCGTGCTGTCCCACGAGGCGAAGCGGCCGGTCGGCCGGCTCGTGCCCGACCGCGACCGCTTCGTCTACGAGCCCGACTGAGACGGCAGCGGCGGCAGGATGGCGCCGAGCGCGGCGTCGGCGGCGGCCCGGTCGACGAGCGGCCCGAGAACGACCTGCCGGATGATCCCGTCGGCGTCGATCAGGTACTGGGTGGGGATGCCGTTGTTTCGCCAGGCGTTGTAGACCGAACCCGTCGCGTCGAAGCCGATCGTGTACGTGAGGCCGTAGCGCCGGGCATAGGCGCGGACGTCGTCCGGGCTCGATTCCTGGACCGAGATCCCGATCACCCGGAGGCCGCGTCCGGCGTCGGCTTCCGCGAGGTCGCGGATCGTCGGGACCTCGGCCTGGCAGGGCGGGCACCACGTCGCGAAGAAGTTGATCCAGACCGGGTGCCCGCGAAGGTCGGCGAGCCGGATCGGGCGGCCGTCGAGGTCGAGCAGGGGCGCGCTCGATCCGTCGGGCTGCGTGACCGTGAGCTCGGGGGCACGCTCGCCCACGTGGAGGCCCTCGCGGGCGGTGCCGATCGCGTAGAACGACGGGGCGGGAGCCTGGATGCCGGCCGGTCGGTCGGGACCGATCGGTCGGGTGAGGACGACGAGCCCACCGGCGGTGAGGACGACCACGAGCCCGACGACGCCGATCTGCCGCAGCGAGAACGGTCCGACGCGCCGTCCGGGCCGGGCCCGCTCCTCGGCGGCCTGCGCGGGATCGGCCATCAGATCTGGCTGTTGAACGGCACGTACCGCGGCAGGAGCGCCAGCCAGTCGAACACGAGCGCCACGCCGATGGCGACGACGAGCAGCCCGCCGACGAGGGAGACGGTTCGGCCGTGGGCGACGAGTGGCCGGATGAGCGCCGGCGCCCGGTCGTACGCGAGCCCGAGGGCGAGGAACGGAATCCCGAGGCCCAGGCTGTAGGCGAGCAGCAGCAGGCCACCCTGGAGGGCGGTGCCGGCGGTCGCGGCCATCGTCAGGATCGAGCCGAGGATGACGCCGATACACGGCGTCCAGCCGACCGCGAAGACGGCGCCGAGCCCGAACGAGGCGAGCCAGCCCCCGCGCGCCGAGACGAGCCGGCTGCCCAGCGCCGTCCCGACCCCGCGGCCACCGGCCGAGCCGCCGCCGAGGGCCACCGTTCCGGTGGCCGACGCGACCGAGGACGCGGCGCCCGCATCGAGCGGCCGCCACGACCGCTCGAGGACGGGGATGCGGAGGAGACCGGCCAGGTTGAGCCCGAGGACGATCAGCAGCAGCCCGCCGGCGATGCGCAGCGGCCGGAGCCAGTCGAAGAGCGCGCCACCGGCGTACGTCGCGCTCACCCCCAACAGCGTGAAGACGACCGCGAACCCCCCGACGTACGCGATCGAGTGCCGGACCGCGAGCCAGCGCGACGGTCGGGCGTTGCCCTCACGGCCGGCAACGGCGACCGCCGTCAACTGCCCGAGGTAGCCGGGCACGAGCGGCAGGACGCAGGGCGACAGGAAGCTGAGCAGCCCCGCGCCGATCGCGATCGCGAGCGTGAGGTCGCCGGTCACGCCGATGCGGCTTCCTCGGCGAGGGCCGATCCGAGGAAGCGGCGGATCTGTCGCGCCGAGATCGCGAGCTCGAGGCGGCGATCGCCGACCTCCACGACCGGGATCGCGGTCATGAACCGACGCTGGAGGTCGGCGTCGGCGTCGATGTCGCGCTCCTCGACCGGCGGCGCGGCCAGCCCCTCGACGGCGCGTGCGGCGAGGATGGCGTCGAGCGCCGCGCGCGCCTCGTCGCACAGGTGACAGCCCGCGCGGCGATAGAGGACGAGCGTGGGGGAGGGAGGCACGCTCCGATTGTAGGCAGTGTCACGAGGGCCGCGAATTCGGCTCCCGACCCCCGCGCACGGCCGGGCGTCGGATGCGCCCTGGCGGCGCGTCCGGCCATTCGAGGCTCGATCGGCCGACCATCGTCTTGTATACAATCAGGCGATGTCGCAGCCGCTTCGCGAGCCCGGCTTTCGGCCTGTCCATCAGCTCGGATCCGACCTCGACCGGTCGCGGGCATGGGTCCTCGGCCTGGTCGTCGACCCCGACGGCTTCGTGACGAACGCGAGCTGCCTCCGCGTCCAGCTCGAGGCGGCCGAGTCGGCGTGGCGGACGGGGGACGCGATCTCGTCCGGTCCGACCCGCCGTCCGGCAGGAGCGCTTCGGATCGGGGGACCGAGATGACCGAGCCGATATCCTCTGCGACGACCCGCGCGCCCGCGACGTCCTGCGCGCACCCGACAGCGCATCGTCTCGGAAGCGGCCAGCCGCCGCCGCATCGGAGGGCCAGGTGACGACGACCGACGTAGCGGTTCCAAGAGGAACAGCTCCCCGCCCCTCGAACGCGACGTCCAAGATCGAGATCGATCGCGTCGAGAAGTACTACCGCAAGATCGGCAAGCACGGACAGGCGGATCTCGTCCACGCCCTGCGCGATGTCAACCTGACCGTCGGCGAGGGGGAGTTCGTCAGCCTGTTGGGGCCGAGCGGCTGCGGCAAGACGACGCTCCTCAAGGCCCTCGACGGCCTCGTCCCGTACGACTCGGGCCAGATCCGGGTGTCGGGCCGGCCGATCAGCGGCCCGGGTCGCGATCGGGCGTTCGTCTTCCAGAACTTCGCCCTCTTCCCATGGCGGACCGTGCTCGGCAACGTCGTCTTTCCGCTCGAGTCGGCCGGCAAGCCGAAGCGCGAGCGCGAGGAGACCGCCCGCCGCTTCATCGACATGGTCGGGTTGACGGCGTTCATCGATCACCACCCGCACGAGCTCTCGGGCGGGATGCAGCAGCGCGTCGGCATCGCCCGAGCCCTCGCCGTGAACCCCGAGATCCTGCTCATGGACGAGCCGTTCGGGGCCCTCGACGCGCAGACCCGCGAGCTGATGCAGATCGAGCTCCTCCGGATCTGGGATCAGACCCGCAAGACGGTGGTGTTCGTGACCCACAGCGTCGACGAGGCGATCTTCCTATCGGGCCGGATCGCGGTCTTCTCCGCGCATCCGGGGACGATCGTCGACATCCTCGAGGTCCCGTTCCCGTACCCGCGGACCGATGGCAACGTGAAGCTCGACCCGAAATTCGCCGAGCTGCGCTTCACGATCTGGGAGATGCTCCGCGGCGCGAACGAGGCGGCGTCCTACACGGAGTAGCCGGCGGCGTCCGGGCGTTCCGCGCCTCAGCAGGCGTCGGGCAGAACGGCGCGGACCTCGGCGTCGAAGCGCTCCATCGCCATCACGAGGGCGTCGGGATCGTGCAGCCCGAAGTTGCAGACGACGTGGGACAGCCCGATGGCGCGGAAGCGCTCGAGGCCCGAGGCGACGTCGGCCGGCGAGCCGTCGACGGCGTAGCGGCGCCAGCCGTGGTCGCGGCCGAACCGGATGTTGAGTCGCGCGCTCAACGGCGGGGTCGGCCGTCCGGCCGCGTCCGCGGCGGCCGCGACCTCGGCGACCGCGGCGCCATAGCGCGCCGGCCCGTCCATCAGCTCGCCGGAATGGAACGCGTCGCCGATCGCGCCCGCCCGACGGTAGGCGGCCGCGCTCCGGCCACCGATCCAGATCGGTGGGCCACCCGGCCGGAACGGCAGCGGCGCGAACTCGAAGTCGCTGCCGAGCCGGAGGAGGCGTCCGTCGAACGGCGCGCGCGACCCGGACCAGAGATGACGCCAGAGAGCGATCGTCTCGTCAAGGTAGGCGCCGCGGACGCCGAACCGGTCGGCGTGGCCGAGGTTCGTGAACTCGGCCAGGTCCCAGCCGGCGCCGACCCCGACGATCAGCCGGCCGCGCGAGAGCGCGTCGATCGCCGCGAGCTCCTTCGCGAGGAGGATCGCGTCGCGCATCGGCGGGACGATGACGCTCGTGCCGAGGACGATCGAGCGCGTCCGGCCGGCGAGGTAGGCGAGCGTCGCGAGCGCCTCGAAGACGCGGCCGTAGGGGTCCCGGCTCGCGGCTTCGACGAGGAGGTGATCCTGGACCCACGCGCCGCCTGACCAGCCGAGGCGCTCGGCCGTCTCGGTCGCGGCCTCGATCGCCTCGCTGTTCGCATCGAGGCCGTAGTGGGGGACCGCGACGCCGATCGCGAGACCCGGCGGTTCGAACCTGACGCGGGGGAGGGGACTGGCCGCGGGCTCGGCGCTCACCGCCCCGCGGGCGACCGCGACCGCCACGGCGGCGGGAGCTCCGTGATCCGGCCGGTCGAGTCGACGCGAACGAAGCGATCGGTGGCCGGCAGCCCGGCCAGGCGGTCGGCGATCCAGCCGGCGACGAGGTGGTGGCGGTTCGGCCCGAACCGCGCCGCGGCGCTGGCGCCGACCGAGTGCTTCTCGCCTTCGTAGAGCACGAGCTCGGTGGCGGCCCGGATCCGGCCGAGCAGGTCGAACGTGTTCGCGATCGGGCTCAGCTCGTCGTCCTCGCCGGCCAGCGCGAGGTACGGAGGACGGATCGAGCCGGCGATCGGGCGGAGGTCCATCCCGGCGGCGAACGCGTCGAACTCGTCCTCGTCGGGAAGGTCGGCCATGTACATGAAGCGCGCCTTGAACGTCGGCGACGCGGTCTCGAAGATCGAGCGCATTCCGGGCTCGTGGATGACCCCCACGACCGCGCAGCCCGCGAGCTCCGGGACCGCCGCGGCGACCTGGGTCGCCCAGAACGAGCCGAAGCTGTTGCCGATGATCGCGAACCGCCGGCCGTCGACGTCCGGGTCCGCCGCGACCCAGGCCGCGATCGCCCGACCCGCCTCCGCCGCGCCGTCGTGGCTGACGAACAGGCCGCGGGTGAGCGCCTCTCCCTGGCCCGGTAGCTCGATCGACAGCCGGGCGATGCCGCGCTCGAGGTACTTGTCACCGTAGAGCGCGACCTGGTGCTCCTTGAACGAATCCATCCCGCTGACCTGGATGGCCAGCGGATACGGGCTGGAGCCGCGCGTGGGCAGGTGGAGGTAGCCGGGCAGGCTCGAGCCGCGGAACGGGATCTCGACGCGGCGGACCGGATGGGGCGCGTGACGGATGAAGCGGTCGAAGCACTCGGCCTTGTGCCGGCCGTAGTCGACGTTGCGGGGGCTGTTGCCGAACAGCGGCCACTGGGCATTGCCCCACAGGATCGAAGCCACGAACGCGTGCTCGCGGGCCTCGATGACCCGGCCGTCGTCCTCGGCCTCGATCGACAGCCGTTCGCGCCGCTCCGCGGCCGCCGCGAACTCGCGGGCGATGTCCTCGAACTTCCGGATCCGCTCGCGGACCCTGCCGAAGTCGGGCTCGGCGTCGAGGCCCGCGGCGTACATCGTGTAGCGCGAGCGCGCCTGGTCCCAGTCGACGCCGTACTGGCGGATCGCGCCGTCGAGCAGCCAGTGCTGCTCCGCCATCCGCCGGCTGCGGACGTAGGGGTACTCGTCGAGCGCCCAGCCGGCCACGCGATCGGCCCTCGTCAGGCGGTCGCCGCGTCCGGTCGTTCCGCGGTCAGCGCGAGGGCGGCGAGCGCGTAGACCTTCGTGCAGGCGACGAGGTTGTCGATCGAAACGAGCTCGCCGTTGTCGTCGTAGACGCTGTAACCACCGTCGCGACGGATCCCGCCGGGGCCGTAGGTCAGGCCCGGGACGCCGAACTCGTAGAGGATCGACGTGTCGGCCGAGACGTCGTAGCGATAGCGCTCGGGCCGACCGGCGTCGCTCCCGAGGACCGCCCGGTGGGCCGCGTCGACCGCGCCGACGACCGGCTCGTCGTCGCCGATCTCGTAGCCGTTGCGGCAGAGAAAGAACGACAGCTCCGACTCGAGGGCGGGATCGTTCGCCCGGACCTCGTCGAGGAACGTCCGCAGCTCGCCCCGGACCTGCCTCATCGACGCGTCCGGCGGGAAGCGGAGGTCGAGGAAGATCTCGCAGCTCGCGGCAGGGTTCACGCACGGCTGGAAGGGCCGGCCGCCCTGGATCGCCCCGAACCCGATCCGGCTGCCCATCCGGGGATGGGGATGCGCAGCCTCGAACCGGGGCTCCCACGCCCGTAGCTCGGCCAGGATCGCGACCGCCTTCTCGATCGCATCGTCGCCCCGCTCCTTCGACCACGTGTGCTGGGAGCGCCCCCGCGTCCGGACCCGGGCGAAGGCGTAGCTCGAGTTGCCGGTCTGAACCCGCAGCCCGGTCGGCTCGCCGCAGATCGCGGCGTCGGCGAGGACGCCGTGGAGCGAGGCGTAGAACGTCCCCCAGCCACCGGCGCGGAAGCCCGCGCCCTCGTACCCGGACGTCGGCGACTTCTCGGTCTCGCCGACGACCCCGGCGTAGAAGATGTCGCCGGCCGGTCGGATGCCCGCCTCCTGGAGCGCCCGGATCGCGCCCCAGTAGCAGGCGTGGGCCGACTTCATGTTCGACACGCCGAGGCCGTAGATCCAGCCGTCGACGATCCGGGTCGCGGCCCGCAGGCCGAACGGGAGGTTCGGTTCGCGACCGGACAGCCCGGTGTCGAAATGGCCGTTGAAGAGAAGGCTTCGGCCGGCACCCGTGCCGCGCCACGTGGCGATGACGTTCGAGCGGCCCGCCTCGATCTCCTGCCGTTCGACCTCGAGGCCGAGGCCGGCGAACCGCGCCGCGGCGTAGTCGCCGATGGCGGCCTCCTCGCCGGTCGGGCTCGGGATGTCGACCAGCTCGGAGGTCATCGCCACGAGCTCGTCGCGAAGCCCGTCGACGGCGGCGGTGATCGCGCCGACGGCGTCCTCCGACGGCGTCACGGCAGGTCGGCGGGCCGGGTGTCCCGGATGACGGTCCCGTTGAGGGTGACGCGTTCGTAGACCGGAACGGCCTTGCGCGCGAGGACGCCGAGCGGACAGCGGGCGTCGCCCCAGTCGAGCATCTCGAGGACCTGGTCGGCCGCGGCGTCGGTGACGGCGTGGATCTCGAACAGCAGCCACTGCGGGTTCGGCGGAACGCCCGCGAAGCCGTGCTCGCCGCGCATGTCCATGTACGTCCGGACGTCGAGCTCGAGCGATTCGAGCTCGACACCGACGAGCGCCGCGCCCTTCGCGTACCAACCCTGCTGGCAGAAGGCGATGCCGCTGAGGAAGTAGCGCATCGGGCTCGGGCCTTCCTCGTGCCCGCCCCGGTGATGCGCCTCGTCGGCCACGAAGGTGAACGGCCGGTCGTATTGCTCGAACGTCGATTCGACGGTCACGTCGCGCACGAGCCGGGTGTTCACGTACGGCCGGACGATGCTTCCGGACGCATCGCCGCGGAGCCGGTCGGCGAGCTCCTCGTAACTGTCGCGCAGCACGGGCCGGTCGATCAGGGTGCCCATCGTCGCTCCCTCGGCAGCAGGGGTTTCGGGTGTCCGGCGGCGCCGGTTAGTATACAGACGGAGCCTCGTCCGAACACGATGACGGCGCGAGAATCGCGGCGCGGGGAGGGATGCGAGGACCGGAGGTGCGATGCGGGCGGCGGTTCTTCGCGCCTTCGGCGGTCCGCACGGCCTCGTCGTCGGCGAGGTCGATCCGCCGGTTCCGGCCGAGGGCGAGGCCCTCGTCGCGGTCCGGTCGGTCTGCGTCAACCGGACCGACCTCCACGTGATGCATCGAACGAACATCGGGCGGAACGCGACCGTCCCACACATCGGTGGCGTGGACCCGGCGGGCGAGGTCGTGGCGGTCGGTGCGGGGGTCGGGGAGCTCCGGCCGGGTGACCGCGTCGTCGCCCGGCCGATGATCCCGTGCCTCGACTGCCGGTTCTGCACGAGCGGCCGCGAGAGCATGTGCGAGCGACCCGTCTACGTCGGCGTCCACCGCCCGGGCGGCTTCGGTGAGCTCGTCGCGCTGCCGGCGCGCGTCCTCTATCCGATCCCCGACGAGGTTTCGTTCGAGACGGCCTCCGGCATGGCCCACTCCGTCCCGATCGCCCTCCATCTCGTGAGCACCGTGGGCGAGGTCGGTCCTGGCGACGACGTCCTCGTCCTCGGCGCGGCCGGAGGCGTCGGGGTCGCGGCAGCCCAGGTCGCGAGGACGCTCGGTGCCCGGGTGATCGCCGCGGCGAGGAGCGACGACCGCCTCGCGCCGCTCTCCGACATCGCCGACGCCAGCGTGACGTACGACGACCCCGCGGCGCTCCCGATGCGCGTCCGGGAGTTGACCGACGGCCGGGGCGTCAGCGTGGCCATCGACAACGTCGGGGACCCTGTCCTCTGGCCGCACGTCGTGGCCGCGGTCGACAAGGGCGGTCGCATCCTGTCGGCCGGGTCGCATGCCGGCGCGACGATGCCGCTCGACCTGCCGACCTTCTACCGGATGCAGCTCAGGCTGCTGGCGACGGCGGGCTTCAGCGATCGTGAGTTCCGGGACGCCCTCCGCCTCGTCGCCGAGGGCGAGGTCCGCGTCGTCGTCCATCGTGCGTACGAGCTCGACACGATTCATGACGCTTTCGAGGAGATGCTGGCCCGCCGGAACGTCGGCAAGCTCGTGGTCCACGTCTCGTGAGCGGCCTCTCCGGGCCGCGCATCCGAACGCGCCGATGGTGACGCCGATCGTCCGGCGCGGGTCCCTCCGTGCCGTAGACTCGGGCGATCTCTCCCTCCGCTCCGAGGAGCGCCCGACGACGAACGTGGACGGGACCGACGGCTTCCACCCGGCTCGAGATCACGCGGTGCCGGGCTTGTCTGCGCTCGCAACGAGCGTCACCGCCGACCGGAGCGCCGAGGAGTCGGCAGCGGGCGCACTTCGGACGGCGATCCTGCGCGGGATCCTCGAGCCCGGCGTCCGCCTGCGGCAGGAGGACATCGCCGAGCAGCTGGGCGTCAGCCGGATCCCCCTGCGCGACGCCTTCCGGCGGCTGGAGGCCGAGGGTCTCGTTCGGATCGAAGGTCGTCGTGGCGCCCGCGTCGCCGCCCTCAGCGCGGCCGACGTCAACGAGATCTACGAGATGCGACTGCTCCTCGAGGTGCACTGCGTCCGGCTGGCCGTCCGCAACGTGACCGACGAGGGTGTCGCCCGGCTCATGGAGATGTCCACCCGGATGCACGTCGATCACGAGGGGGAACCGGGCCGTATCGCGCGACGCGAGTTCTACGCCGAGCTCTACGGCTGGGCCGACCGCCCGAAGATGCGCGACATGATCATCCGCCTTCGCGACGACGTGCATCGCTACCACGTCCTCTCGAGCGAGTACGACTCGCACAGCGCCCACCGCGAGCTGCTCGACCTGATCGCCGCGCGCGACGCGGACGGCGCCGCGCGGGCCATCCGGCGCCACCTCCGCGAGGCGCGGGAGGACCTCGTCGGATCGCTGCGGCGGGAGGAGCGGCTGCGGGAGGCGGCGGCTCGGAAGGCGCGCCGTCGACGCTGACGTGGACCGATCGGCGAGCTCGGAGGCCGCCGATCCGGTGTCCGGGGCTGTAGCCAGCCAGGATGCGACGGGCGCGATCGACGACGGCGTCGGCTCGCGTCTCCTCGTCGCCACGGTCTTCTCGATCTACGCGATCGCGGTCGCCAACACGACGAGCGGGGCCGTCGCCCAGCCGGCGATCGCGGCGGCGTTCGGCGCGGGCACGGGCGACGTCGGCTGGGTCGTCTTCGGCTACAGCGCCGCGTTCGCGGTCATGACCGCCGTCTACGGCAGCCTCGCCCGGCGGTTCGGGCTCGTGCCGTGCCTCACCGCCGGTGTCGCTCTCGTGGCGTCGGGGGCGCTCGTCGCGACGCTGGCGCCGAGCCTGCCTCTCGTCATCGCCGCGCGCGTTCTGCAGGGCACCGGCGCGGGCGCGATCCCGACGCTCACCATGGCCCTGATCGCGCGGCGAATGACCGGCCCGGCCAGGGCCCGCGCGCTCGGGATCAACGTCGCGGCGGTCGGGGTCGGCTTCGCCAGCGGGCCCCTCGTGGGCGGCCTCCTGCTCGAGGTCTTCGGCTGGCGCGGAGCGATGGCGCTCGGGATGCTCGTGGCGCCCGCGGCGCTTCTCGTCTGGCGCTTCGACCCCGACCGGGGACGACGCGACGCGGGTCTCGACCTTCCCGGCATCGGGCTCCTCGCGCTCGCCGTCCTCGCCCTCGTGTTCGTCGTCAACCGGCTCCCCGTGCTCGGCCCGGCGCCGATCGTCGTCGCGATGGCGCTCGTGGCGGTCGGCGCCGGCGCGGTGCTTCACGGCCACCTCGCCCGGGCGGAACGGCCGGTCGTGCCGCTCGGGATGCTCCACGACCGGGGTCTGCTCGGGCTGATGGTCCTCGGCTTCGCCGGCCAGGCCGCCTTCCTCGGCGCCGTCGTCGTCGTGCCGGTCGCGGCGGCGCGGGGCGAGGGCGTCGGTGGGACGATGCTCGGGCTCGTGCTCGTCCCGATGGCCGTCGTGATCGCCCTCCTTTCGCCGCGCAACGGGCTGCTCGTCGCCCGGGTCGGGCGGCGGACGACGACCGGCATCGCCCACCTCGTGATCGCGGCCGGGACGCTGTTCCTCGGCGTCGCGGGACCGGACGCCCCGCTGCCGGTCCTGTCGTTCGGGCTCGTCGTCGCGGGCGTCGGCTTCGCGTTCCTGAACGCCCCGCTCGTCGGCGATGTCGCCCGCCGGTTCGGCGGCGAGGAGCGCTCGATCGCGCTCGGGATCTACAACCTCGCCTTCTTCCTCGGCTCGGCGACGGGCGCCGCGGTCTCGACCGCGCTCGTCCAGGCCGCGTGGGAGCTGCCCTGGTTCGGCGAGCGGGCCCTACCGGGCTGGTCCAGCGGCCTCGTCGTCCTCGCCGCGGCGCCCCTCGCGCTCGGGCTCATCGCCCTGCTCGTCGACCGACGCGATCGCGGCCGCGAACGACTCCGCGGGGCCATCGCCTGACCCGGCCGCGCCGGCGATGCGCTCGCCCCCCTGCGCGGCGGCCACGACGGCTCGCCGGATCGCCGCGTAGCTGCCGCAGCGGCAGAGGTGGCCGTCGAGGGCGGCATCGACCTCGGCCGGACCCGGATCCGCCGAGCGGGCGAGGAGCGCCACCGTCGAGAGCACGAAGCCGGGGATGCAGTAGCCGCACTGGTAGGCATGCTCGGCGACGAACGCCTGGCGGACGGGATGGTCGTCGGAGAGGGCCTCGCTCGTGACGATCTCGCGGCCGGCGGCGAGACCGGCCGGGACCAGGCACGACCGCGCCGGCTCGCCGTCGAGCAGCACCGTGCAGGCACCGCACGCTCCGACGCCGCAGGCGAGACGGACGCTCCGCATGCCGAGGAGATCGTGGACGACGGCCTGGAGGGGAGCGAGCGGGTCGGCCTCGACGTCGATCGCGCGGCCGTTGAGGGCGATCCTCAGGTGGCCGATCATTCGTCGAGGACGGCGAGCAGCCGCTCGGGCGAGATCGGCAGTCGGCGGACGCGCGCCCCGGTCGCATCGGCGACCGCGTTGGCGAGCGCCGGCGCGACGCCCGGGATGAGGCTCTCACCGAGGCCGTGGCGCTCCGGGTGACCGTCGACCCCGTCTCCGACCGACCCTTCGAGCGCCACCGTCTCGAGCGCCCAGGGCAGATCACGGATCGCCGTGAGCCGGTAGTCGAGGAGATCGGTCGCCGACGGCGAGCCGGCCGGGAACTCGAGCGCCTCCGACAGCGCCGGACCGAGCCCGAAGGTGAGGTTGCCCTCGTTCTGGAGCCGGGCGCCGGGCCCGTTCACGACGCGACCGGCCCAGGCGGCGCCGGCGAGCGCCTCGACGCGGACGATGCCGGTCTCGACGTCGACGCTCGCATCGACCGCGACGGCGCCCTGGTGCCAGTGACTCGAGCTGACGGGCTCGCCGGTCTCGGCATCGCGCTCGGGCTCGTTGACGAACGTGGCACGACCGACGAGGCCGTCACCCGGGCCGGCGGCCGCGAGCTCGCGCAGCGTCCGTTGCCAGCCCGTCCTCGCCTCGCGAATGCCGTCGGGTCCCCAGTCGAGCCGATCCGGCGGGATGCCGGCGGCGATCGACGCCGCCTCGATCGCGCGGTCGACGAGGTCACGCGCCGCCGCCTCGACCGCGTTCCCGACGGCGAACGTCGCCCGGCTCGAGCTCGTCGTCATGTCGAACGGCGTTCGGGCGGTGTCCGGTCGCGCCACGACGATCCGATCGACGGGCAGGGCGAGAGCGTCCGCCGCGATCCGGGCGAGGACCACCTCGACGCCCTGGCCCATGTCGACCGCGCTCGTTCGCACCTCGACGCAACCGTCCGCAAGCAGCGCCACCTCGGCCTCCGAGCGGGAAGGCGTGATCGTGTGCTTCATCGCGACCGCGACCCCGGTGCCGTGGCGGACCACCGCCGCGGGCGTCGCGGACGCGGCCGCCGACACTCCGTCCGAGCGGGCGACCTCCAGTCGCCCGACGGCCGCGTCGAGGCACTCGACCCAGTGGGCGTCGGCGACCCGCTCGCCGGTCCACAGCCGTTCCCCCGAACGGACGAGGTTCGCCCGCCGGAAGTCGACCGGGTCGGCCTCGATCGCTCGGGCGATCTCGTCGACCTGCTGCTCGCCGGCCCACGCGGCCTGGCTCACGCCGAGCCCCCGGAACGAGCCGGCCGGCGGCACGTTCGTCCAGGCCATGGTCGATTCGACGGACGCGGCAGGGATGCGGTACGGGCCGAGGACGGCGAGCCCGCCGGCCCGCGCCACCGCGACGCTCGAGAGCGCATACGCGCCCGCGCTCCACCGGATCGTCGCCGTTCGGAACGTGAAGCGGCCGGCGGCGTCGACGCCGCTCTCGATCTCGACCGACGCCGCGTGCTTGGTCACCGTCACGAACTCGTCGGCGCGATCGTTGACCACCTTCACGGGCCTGCCGGTCGCGCGCGCCGCGAACGCGACGAGGGGCTCGAGCTTCGTCTGGTTCTTGCCGCCGTAGCCCCCACCGAGGGGTGGCACCCGAACCGCGACCGTGCCCGGTTCGAGCCCGAAGAGCGTGGCGAGGTCCTCGGTCGCCCGACTCGGGCTCTGGCTCGTCGACCAGACCTCGAGCCGACCGTCGCGCCACGTCGCGAGGCAGACGTGCGGCTCGAGCGACGCCTGCTGGGCGGCCGGGCTCGAGAAGCGGGCCCGGAAGACGCGAGCCGAGCGGGCGCGTGCGGCCTCGACGTCGCCGTGGGACCGCGCCCAGCGGCTCAGGACGTTGTCCGGGCGCCCCTCCCGAACGATCGGAGCACCCTCGGCGAGCGCCTCGTCAGCGGTGAGGACGGGCGTCGATTCGGTCACCTCGAGCCGGACGAGCTTCGCCGCCCGGCGGGCCGTCTCGGCCGTCTCGGCCACGACGATCGCGACGGGCTCACCGACATGGGTGACGCGCTCGGTCGCGAGGATCGGCTGGTCGCCGAGGCTCCCGAAGCGCGCCCCCGCGAGGCCGGCCGCGGCGACGTCGGCGCCCGAGATCACCCGGACGACCCCGGCGACACCCTCCGCCGCCCCGACGTCGACGGCGGCCAGCCGGCCCGCCGCGACGGGACTCCGGACGATGGCGCCGAACGCCATCCCCGGGAGCTCCGTGTCGATGGCGTAGCGGAGGCGACCGCCGACGCGCTCCCGCGGTTCCGCATCGAGGTCCGCCGTCGCGGCCCAGCCCGCGAACCCTTCGTCCCGAAGCGGATTCGCCTCGAACGTGCCCGTCACCGGCCGCGCCCCGCGGCCGCAACCGCCCGCCGGAGCAGGACCGGCAGGACGCGCCGACGGTACGCGCCGCTCGCTCGCAGATCGTCCGCCAGCGGGATCGCGCCGAGGTCGTCGTCCACGGCACGTCGGAGTGCCTCGTCGGACGCCTCGTCGAGGACGGCGCGGGCGGATCGCGCCAACCGGATCGGCCGCTCGGCGATCGAGGTCGCCCAGGCCGCGACCGCAGGTTCGCCGCCGGCCGCGGCGGTCGTGACCGCGACGGTCGCCGCCGCCCGGTCGCTCGTGCCGCGCGTCGTCAATCGCTCGAAACCCCAGCCGTCGGGGGCCGCCTCGACGACGATCGCCACGAGGAGTCGCGGTCGCGCGTCGTCCGTTGCCGGTTCGAGGGACGCCCGAAGTGGGCTCCTCGTCGGCCCGGCCCCGGGTCCGGCCCAGATCGCCTCCGCCGCCAGCGCGAGCGCGGCGGCCACGAGGTCGGATCCGCCCGGTCGGTCGAGCAGGTTGCCGCCGATCGTCGCGGTCGTGCGGACACCGGGGTTCGCGGCCATGCCGGCGGCCGCGGCGAGGATCGGGAATCGCTCGCGGACGAGTGGCGATCGGGCGAGCTCGGCGAGCGTCACAGCGGCGCCGACGCGGATGCCGTCACCCGCGGCCTCGATCGTCCGCAGCTCGGGCAGCCGGCCGACGGCAACGACACGCTCGGGGAGGCGCTCGCCGAAGGCGGCGCGCAGGAGCAGCCCGACGCCGCCCGCCATCGGCCGGGCGTCCGCGTCGGCCAGGAGCGCGTCGAGCGCCTCGTCGAGGGAGGCGGGAAGGGCGAGGGACGGCACTCAGGCCGACCCGGCCGCTCGGAGCAGCCCGCGCGGGGCGTGGTGGAGCGATTCGGCGCCGTCGTCGGTCACCACGACGAGCTCGCCGGTCTGGACGCCGAGCCGTCCGTCGAGCGTGATGACGTTGGGCTGGACGACGAGCATCATCCCCGGTCGCAGCTCGAGGTCAGGC
>DASTSC010000329.1:0-5582 GCA_035760905.1 Candidatus Limnocylindrales bacterium
GGCTCCGCCGTCGGCTCGCCGGCGTCGCCGATCTCCTCGGGCGTTCCGAGGCGAAGCAGGAAGCGGGTGAAGAGCGCGCCGCCTGTCGCCGCGAACAGGACCAGGCTCGCCTCGAGGATCGGCCAGGCGAGCGGGTTGAGCCAGCCCTCGTCGGCGTTCGCGGCCGAGAGCGCGCCAGGGAGCCAGCCGAGGCCGGCCATGCTGTCCCAGATGTCGGACTGATCGGCGGCCTCCAGCCCGTAGATCTGGGGGACGATGTACAGGACCGACGCGACGACGAGGAGGACGCTCACCCAGCGGAAGACGACCGGATCGTCGTCGGCATCGCGGACGAGCTTGAGGCTGACCGCCCAGAACAGCACGACCGTCGCGAGCGGCGCGGTCAGCGGCAGGCCGAGCCCGATGTAGAGATTCGGCATGAGGAAGATCACGCTCAGCGCGAGCGTCACGAGGAGCAGCGCGTCGCGCATCAGGACATAGGAGAGCCACCAGACGTCGGCCCCGAAGCGGAGCGTGAGCGACTGGAGGAAGCGGACGACGTAGGGCCGCGCGAACCAGACGATCAGCGTGAAGGCCCACAGGATCGGCAGGATCGCGGCGAGGGACAGGACGAGCCACGTGGCTCCGCCGCTGACGAGGGCGGTGCTCAGGTCGTCGGCGCTCATGGTGACCTCCTCACGCTTCGCTGCGCCGGCGAACGCCGGTCTGGCGGAGGTTGTAGACGACGGCCGCGATCCCCATCAGTCCAACGAGCACGCCGGACAGGTAGCAGAGCGGCAGCGACCAGTCCGTGTTCTGCGAGCTCACGAAGATCGAGGCGAGCTCGTCGGAGCTGCCGGTGCCGATCGTCGTGACCTGGACGCCGAGCATGTACGGGACGATGTAGAGGGCCGCCCCGAGCCCGAGGAGTGCGGTCTGAAGCCGGAAGCCGCGCGGGTCGGCGTCGCCGCGGCTGACGAGCTTGATGAGCAGGACGGCGAACACGCAGGCGGCGGCCAGTCCACCGGTGATCGGCAGGTCCTTGCCGCGCACGACGTCTGGGTAGAAGAAGATGAAGCTGCCGAGGAAGACCTGGACCGTCAGCAGGTCGCGCAGCGCGACGTAGACGATCCACCACAGGTCGGCGCCCAGCCGGAGCGTGAACTTGCCGAGCGTCCGGACCATGTACGGGCGGGCGAGGTGGAGGGCGATGACGATCAGCCAGAGCATGACGAGGGCGGCCGCGATCGTGCCCTCGACGAAGCTCTCGCCGGCGTCGAAGAAGCCGGAGACCTGGTCGGCGGTCATTGGGTTCCTCCTTGGCTCGAGGCGAGCGGCAACTGCCGGTCGCCGATCGGCGCCGGATATTCCTCGGGGATCAGCCCGGGACGATCGGTGGGGCCTCGTCCCGCGACGACGGCCACCGACGGACAGGCGTTGATGGCGTCGCAGCGGAAGCAGCGGGATGCCTCAGCCCGCGCGGCGGCCTCATCGAACCCGAGCTGGGTCGGTGCGGTCAGCTCGACGATGTCGAGATGGCGATCGCGGGCACGGGGCGCGGCGCCGAGATCGAGCCGGAGTGATGCGTCAGGCGGAGTCCGGTAGCGGACCGCGGCGAGGACCTCGGCCTCGCCGTCCGCGCAGCCCGAGAGGTACTCGTGGATCCGCCCCGCCGCCCGACGTCCACTCGCGACCGCGTCGATGATCGTCTTCGGGCCGGACACGACGTCGCCGCCGGCGAAGACGCCGGCCTTTGCGGTGCGAAGCGTTCGCGGGTCCGCGACGATCCCGGCCCAGCCGCTGATCTCGATGCCCGAGCCCGGTGGCAGGATCGACGGGTCGGGCTCTTCGCCGATCGCGACCAGGATCGTGTCGGCCGGCAGTACCTCGTCCGGCCGGCCGCTTGCCCGCCAGCCTCGACCGTCGTTCCCGCCGCCCTCCCCGTCGGGCGCAGCTTCGTGATGCTCGATCCGGAGGCCGGCGGTCGCGCCATTGCCCTCGACGACGGCGACCGGAACCGCGCCCTCGACGATCCGGATTCCCTCGCGGACAGCCGCTTCGACCTCCTCGGCCTGGGCCGGCATCTGGGCTCGACCCCGGCGATAGGCGATCGTGACCGACGCTGCGCCCGATCGGAGCGCCGAGCGCGCGGCGTCCATCGCGGTGCTGCCGCCGCCGACGACGACGACGTGACCCGCCAGGCGCGTGCCCTCGCCGAGGTTGACCTCCTTGAGGAACCGCGTCGCGGGGACGACGCCGCGAAGCTCGTCGCCCGGGATGCCCAGGCGGCGGCTCTTCGGCGCGCCGGTGGCGAGGAAGACCGCCCGGAAGCCCTCCGCCTCGAGGTCGGAGAGCGAGAAGTCGCGGCCCATCGCCGCATTCAGTCGAAGATCGACACCGAGCGACAGGATCCGCGCGATCTCGGCCTGGAGGACGTCGCGCGGGAGGCGGTACGGGGGAATGCCGATCGCCATCATCCCGCCCGGCACCGGCATCGCCTCGAAGACCGTGACCGGGTAGCCGAGGCGGGCGAGGTACCAGGCGGCCGACATGCCCGCCGGGCCGCCGCCGACGATCGCCACGCGGTCCCGTCGGCGGACCTCCGGCGGCGTGACCGGCGGCAGTGTGCCGTGCTCGACGGCGAACCGTTTGAGCGTCCGGATCGCGATCGGCTCGTCGAGCACGCCGCGCCGACAGGCTGCCTCGCACGGGGCGGTGCAGATCCAGCCGCAGACTGACGGGAATGGGTTGACCTCGGCCGCCACGCCGTACGCATCCGCGTACCGGCCGGCACCGATCAACCCGACGTAGCGGCCGGCGTCGGTGCCGGCGGGACAGGCGGTCTGACAGGGCGCGATGGGTGCGGGTGTCCCGGCCGGGACCATGCTCTGCCACGTCTGCCACGGCTCGGGCCGGGCGCGGGTCCGCCACGCCACGAGCGGGGCGAACGGCGACGGCCTCGTCGGCTTGAGCGCCTCGCGCGTCACTTCCGAGAGCGGCACCCAGCCCGGGCCGTCGGTCGGGCGGTTGACCGGGCCCTGGCGCGCCGCGAGCGGGGTCGGGCCGGGCACGGTATCGAGCGTGATGACCCGGACGGGACACTCACCGACGCACATCGAGCAGCCGACGCACTCGCCGACCTGGGTCGGGTACTCCATCATCCAGGGCAACGGCCGACCGAGGCCGGCGGTCTCGACGCCGCCTCGCTGCGGTCGGGTCATGTCGAGCGCCTGCACGGGGCAGACGTCCATGCAGATCCCGCAGTTGATGCAGTTCGCGAGGTCGATCCCGATTCGATAACCCATCGCACACTCCGCCGGCGGCTGTGGTGCGAAGGCTGGGATTGCCGGATGTCGGGCGGAACCTCCGGCCGGGTGGGAGCGGGACCTCTGTTTTCGGGTGGGTCACGCGGCCGATCGGCCCGGGCCATCAGGCCTTGCGGTCGACCTCCGACTCGTCGACGAGACCCTCCCGCACGGCGCGCGCGGCGACCTCGGCCCGGCTGCCCGCGTGGAGCTTCTCGACGATGTGCTTGAGGTGGAACTTCACCGTGTTCTCGCCGATTGCGAGGCGAGCCGCGATCTCCTTGTTCCGGTAGCCCGCCGTGACGAGCCGAAGGACCTCGAGCTCGCGGGTCGTAAGCCGGTCCGGTTCGCCGCCGGACCCCGGGCGCGGCACGGGCGGTGCGTCGCGGCGGGCGAACTCCTCGATGATCCTGGCCGCCGTCGCGGGCGTGATCGCCGGCTCGCCCCGGCTGATCGCCTCGATCATCGAGCGCAGTGCACGACCCTCCAGGTTCTTCAGCAGGTAGCCGTGCGCGCCGGCCTTGATCGCCGCGAACAGGTCGTCCTCGTCCTCGCTCACGGTGAGCATGACGATCGAGATCGCCGGATGGCGGGCGTGGATCGCGGCCGTCGCGTCGATGCCGGAGCCGCCCGGCATCCGGACGTCCATGAGGACCAGGTCGGGCCGCAGGCGCTCGACGAGTTCGACCGCCTGCGTGCCGTTCGACGCCTGGCCGACGACGTGGTGCCCCCACGCCTCGAGCAGCGAGGCGACGCCGTCCCGGAAGAGCGCGTGGTCGTCGGCGAGGAGGACGTTCACGGCCGGGTCGGGGACGCTTCCGCTTCCACCGGTGCCAAGGGCACGCGCAGGCGGACCGTCGTCCCGTGGCCCGGCGCGGAGGACCAGTCGACCGATCCCCCGATCGCCGCCGCGCGCTCGGTCATCGCCTGGCGGCCGTACTGCGGCCAGTCCCCGGCCGGGTCGGCGGCCGGATCGAAGCCCCGGCCGTCGTCGCTGACGCCGACCGAGAGCGTCGCGCCCTCGAGCCGGAGGCGGATCGCGACGCGGCCGGCGTCGGCGTGCTTCCGGACGTTCGTGAGCGCCTCGCCGACGATCGCGAGGACCTGCTCGCCGACGTCGGGTGTGACCCTCAGCGCAGACGTCCGCGCATCGACCTCGGTGTCGATCGCGACCTTCGCGGAATCGGCGAACCGTGTGGCGATCCGGTTGATCGCCGTCGCGAGCGGCTCGTCGCGGACGGGTGGCGCCGCGAGCGTCGAGATCACGGTCCGGACATCGACGTACACCGAACGGGCCGCGGCGGCGAGCTCGCCGAGCTGGGTGGTCGCGTCACCCACACGGCCGGCCTCGATCAGCTGTCCGACTGCCTGGGACTTCGTGTTGACATAGCCGAGCACCTGGGCGATCCCGTCGTGCAGGTCGCGGGCGATCCGCTCGCGCTCGCGGCGCACCGCGAGCTCGCGCATCTGCCGCTGCAGCCGATCCTGCTCGATCGCGATGGCGGCCTGGCCCGCGAGCGACGCGAGGGTCTCGAGATCGCCGATCTCGTACGAGCGCTCGCGACGGCTGCCGACCGCGAGCCAGCCGAGCGTCCGATCGCCGTGCTGAAGCGCGGCGACGAGCAGTCCGGTTCGGAAGGCCGGCGCGAACAGATCGGCCGGCTCGGCGCCGACCAGTTCTCCGGTTGAGCTGTCCCCGGCGAAGGCCCCCGGCCGTCCACTCGTCGCCCGGACCGTGGTGCGATCCCCGGAGGCGGCGAGCGCGAGGAGCGCGGCGTCGGCGGCGAGCAGGCGGCGGGCGTGGTCGACGGTCGCGCGGAGGATCTCGTCCACGTCGTGGAGCGCGGCGATCGCGATCGTCACGTCGTGGAGGGCGCGGCCGGCCTCCTCGCGCGCCTCGAGCTCGGCGTTCCGGGTTCGGAGCGCGTCGGCGAGCCCGTCGATGGAGCGGAACGCGAGCGTCGACGCGGCGACCGCGACGACGAGGACGACCGCGACGACGAGGATCGTGTCGAGGGGGAATGGCAGCGCGGCGTCGAGGACGGAGTCGCTGAGGATCTCGATGACCGCGATGAGCACGACGCCGAGCGCGATCGCGAGCCAGCGTCCCGGGCTGCGCACGGGGTGATTGTCGCGCCCTCGACGGCCGCGTGGTCAGCGTTTCCGGCGCGGTCTGCTGCCGACGCCCGGCAGACGGCGGCGGCGACGCGTAACCACCACGCGTCAGGGATCCGGAACGGACCGTGCCGACTCATCACCGCGCTCCATCCGATCCGTCAGCACGATCGGCTCGGCCGC
>DASTSC010000330.1:0-36057 GCA_035760905.1 Candidatus Limnocylindrales bacterium
GGAGCTCAACCTGGCGGTGCGCCGATGCTGACGAGGGTCGCAGCCGGCTCAGCGCGCGGAGGCCGGCTCCTGTGGCTGCGGCAGGGCGGACGGGGCGCTGTAGCCGTTGTCGGCGATCTCGCCGGCACGCTCGACGTAGGCGTGTGGCGTCGGCGCGGTGCGGGCGCGGAAGCCGTCGACCAGGCGGTTGTACATCGAGAAGGCGGAGGCAATCAGCACGGCGAGCTGCACGTCGCCTTCCGTGGCGCCCGCTGCGTGGGCGGCCTCGACATCGGCCTCGGTCAGGTTCAGCGCGGAGCGCTGGACGGTGCGGGCGATGTGCAGCAGGGCCTGCATCTTGGCATCCAGCCCCTGGGAGTCGCCGGTCTTGATGACGTCGATCATCGGCTCCAGGTGCGTGGCACCCTCGCGCTGCATCAGGGCGGTGGCGAAGGCGCCGTGCGAGTCCATGCAGAAGAAGCAGTCGTTCGCCGCCGACACGGCGGTGGCCAGCATCTCGCGCTGGTGCCGCTGGATGGTGGCGCCGGGATAGTCGTGGACCAGCAGCTCGTCGGCCAGGCCGCGGAGGTGGACGCCCAGCCCCGGGGTCAGGCGCATCGCCACCCCGATGCCCGGCACGTCGGGCAGGCCCCCGACGATCGGCTCTTCGCGGGAACGCGCGAGGCGTTCGTCATCACGTGCCATGGCTCTCCTCCGTCAAGGTCGGTTCGGGATGCTACCGGGACGCGGCTGCGTATGCTAGGGCAGCCGTGACCCGAGCCAGCCACGACCGAGCAAGGTGAGCCGATGAGCGCCAGCCCATGACCGCGCGCAGCCTCACCCTGCGCGGCGCCAGCTACCCGCTGGTGCTGCCCACCCCGCGCGATCCGCGCCTGCACGTGGCGGCCGTGATCATCAGCGTCCACGTCCTGGGCCAGGTGGGCCTGGGCTTCCGCGTCAGCGTCCCCCAGATCCTGGCCGCCATCCTGACCTGCGCCGTGCTGGAGGTGGCGCTCACGTTCCGGCAGTCGCGCGCGTTCGTCTGGCCGGCCAGCGCGATGCTGACCGGCAGCGGCGTGGCCCTGATCCTGCGCGTTGTCGGCACCCCGCCGAGCGAGCCCTGGAGCTTCGACAGCTGGTACGTCTTCGCCGCGGTGGCTGGGCTGTCTCTGCTGTCCAAGTACGTCATCAAGTACCGCGGCAGCCACGTCTTCAACCCGTCGAACATCGGCCTGGTCGTCGCCTTCGTGCTGCTCGGCAGCTCGCGAGTCGAGCCGCTCGACTTCTGGTGGGCGCCGCTCAACGGCTGGATGCTGGCGGCCTACGCGGTGATCCTGGTCGGTGGCCTGCTCATCACGCGCCGGCTGAAGCTGCTGGGGATGGCTGCCGCCTTCTGGCTGACCCTCGCCGCGGGGATCGGCCTGCTCGCCGCCAGTGGCCACTGCATGACCGCCAACTGGGCCTTCGCTCCAGTGTGCGGCGTCGACTTCTGGCGGGTGATCGTCACCTCGCCGGAGGTGATGATCTTCCTGTTCTTCATGCTCACCGACCCGAAGACCGTGCCCGCCGGCCAGGTCGGCCGCGTCGTGTTCGCGGTCCTGGTCGGCATTGCCTGCGTGCTGCTGATGGCACCCCAGACCGATGAGTTCGGGACCAAGGTCGGGCTGCTGGCCGGCCTGGTGCTCCTCTGCGCCGCCCGCCCGCTGCTCGACCGGTTCGTGCCCGAGCCCCGCTCGGCGGCAGACGATCTGCAACGCTGGGCAGCGGCTCCCGAATCGCCGCGCCGGGCGCTGCGCTTCGGCGCCGCGGCGCTGAGCCTCGCGGTGGTCGCCGGCGCGGTGCTCGTGGCCGGCACGCCGGCGCGTGGCACGGTGCGTCCCAACGCCGCCGAGGCCCTGAACCGGCCGCTGCCGGTCGTCGACCCGTCGACGCTGCCACCCATCACCATCGGCCAGGACGTCATCGACTTCGACCATCGGCTGGCGGGCAGCGGCATGGTGCCGGTGGTCCTTTCGCTGGCGCAAAACCTGGAGCTGGAGAACACCGCCCTGCTGGAGCGCGACGGCAGCCTGCTCACCGCCGTCGACCACGGCGACCGGCTGGTCGAGATGCAGGCCCGCCTGGCGCAGGTCGAGGCATCGGGCACGACGACCGTGTCGCACTACACCTTCGATCGCATCTCGGTCTCCCTGCTCGTTCCGTTCGGCCGCCAGGACGGGCTGAGCCTGGGGCTGCTGGGGACCGGAACGCGAGTCGACGAGCAATACGACGCCAACGGGACGCTCCAGAGCAGCCGGACGGCGCCGTTCAGCCTGACCTTCGCCACGCGCCAGCCCACGCAGTCGCGCTGGATGCTGGTGGCCGTCCTGCCGCCGGGCGAAGCGGCCCAGTGAGCCGCGGCGCAGTGGTTCGCCCGATGGCGTAGCGTTGGAGCCGTGTCCCGCGAAGCCGAAGAGCTGAACCGCCGCCTGCTGCGCGCCCGCGACGCGATGGACCGCGCCTACGCGGAGCCGCTCGACGTGCGGGCGGTGGCGGCCGTCGCCCACGTCTCGCCGGCGCATTTCATCCGCACCTTCCGGGCTGTCTTCGGCGAGACGCCGCACCGCTACCTGCAGCGGCGCCGGGTTGAACGCTCCATGTTCCTGCTGCGCGAGACCGATCGCAGCGTGACCGACATCTGCTTCGACGTGGGGTTCACCAGCCTGGGCACCTTCAGCCGCACGTTCCGCGCCATCGTGGGCGAGACGCCGACCGCATATCGCGCCGGCCACGGGCCGATCGTGGCGCCGCACTGCGTGCAGCTGGCAGCCATGCGCCCGGTGACGGCCGCCACGGACCGCGAAATGTCGCAGCTGAGCAGTTTTGGAGAAGCGGAGCCGGCCTTCGCCTCGTAGGGTGGTGCGACCCGGCAAGGGCCGACAGAGAGGAGAACCACCGACATGATCACCAGGCTCAACGTCGCCTCGATCTACGTCCTGGACAAGGACGAGGCGCTCGACTTCTACGTCAACAAGCTCGGGCTGGAGAAGGGCAACGACGTCAAGCAGGGCGACTACCGCTGGCTGACCATCCGCGTACCCGGCCAGCCTGACATCGAGGTCTCGCTGGAGCAGCCCGGCGCGCCCCTCCACGACGAGGCGACCGCCGCCCAGCTGCGCGAGCTGATCACCAAGGGCGCTCTGGGCGGCCTGGTGTTCATCACCGATGATGCGCGAGGCCTCTTCGAGACGCTCAAGCAGCGCGGCGTGACCGATTTCACCCAGGAGCCGACCGACCACTTCTACGGGACCGACATGGGCCTGCGCGACCCCTTCGGCAACCCGATCCGGATTTTGCAGCAGGGCAAGGCGGCGCAGCAGGCATCCGCCTGAGCATCGGCCCACCATCGGCGCACGCGAGGAGACCCACGCAATGGCAACGAAACGGGCAGCCAAGGGCACGAACGTCTGGACGGATGAGGAGCGCGCGGCCATGCAGGCCAGCGCGCGCGAGCGAAAGACAGCAGCAAAGCGCAACCCCGAGGAGGAGCGGGCCGCAGGATTGGCGGATCTGCGGGCGAGCATCGCCAAGATGCCGGCCGACGACCGTGCCATGGCGGAGCGCGTCCATGAGATCGTCATGGAGGCGGTGCCATCGCTCGTGCCGAAGACCTACTACGGCATGCCGGCCTACGCCCGCGAGGGCAAGGACGGCAAGGTCATCGGCTTTTTCAAGGCCAAGTCGAAGTTCCGGGTCCGTTACTCGACCTTCGGCTTCCAGCCCGATGCGAGCCTCGACGACGGCGACATGTGGCCGACCGAGTTCGCGGTGATCAAGCTGACGCCCGCGGTCGAGGCGCGCCTCGCCGAGCTGGTCCGGAAAGCGGCGGGCTGAGCGCTGGCGGCCGAGGTGGGCCCGTGGGGCGCGATCGCGGTCCGTGGGGCGCGCGAGAACAACCTGCAGAACGTCAGCCTCGACATCCCGAAGCGGCTGCTGACCGTCTTCACCGGGGTGTCGGGATCGGGCAAGAGCTCGCTCGTCTTCGAGACGATCGCGGCGGAGTCGCAGCGCCTCCTCAACGAGACGTACAGCGCCTTCGTGCAGGGCTTCATGCCGACCCTGGCGCGACCGGACGTGGACTCGCTCGAGGGCCTGACGCCCGCCATCATCCTGGACCAGGAGCGGCTGGGCGCCAACGTGCGCTCGACGGTCGGCACGGTCACCGACGCCAACGCCATGCTGCGCGTGGTCTACAGCCGGATCGCGAAGCCGCACGTCGGCGGGCCGCAGGCGTATTCGTTCAACATCCCCTCGGTCCGAGCCTCCGGCACGGTGACCATCGAGCGCGGCGGCAAGACGGCGAAGCCGGCCGCTGACGGGGAGCGGCAGCACTACGGCGGCTCGGTCACCATCGGCCAGGCTGGCGAGCGAATCGAGGTCCGGTCTTTCACCCTGGCCGGCGGGATGTGCCCGCGCTGCGAGGGGATGGGCACGGCCAGTGCCGTCGACCTGACCCAGCTGTACGACGAGACGAAGTCGCTCAACCAGGGCGCCATCACGATTCCGGGCTACACGCCGGACGGATGGGCGACGCGGATGTACAGCGAGTCCGGCTTCTTCGATCCGGACAAGCCGATCCGGGACTACTCCGAGGCCGAGCTGAACGACCTCCTCTACCGGGAACCGGTCAAGGTCCGCATCAACGGCATCAACCTGACCTACGAGGGCCTGGTGCCGAAGATCCAGAAGTCGATGCTCTCCAAGGACGTCGACGCGCTGCAGCCCCACATCCGCGCCTTCGTCGAGCGCGCCGTGACGTTCAGCACCTGTCCCGACTGCGGCGGCACGCGGCTCAACGAGGCGGCCCGCTCCTCGAAGATCGACGGCATCAGCATCGCCGATGCCTGCGCCATGCAGATCAGCGACCTGGCAGCCTGGGTCCGCGGCCTGAGGGAGCCATCGGTGGCGCCGCTGCTCGACGCGCTGGCCGCCACGCTGGATGCCTTCGTGCAGATGGGCCTCGGCTACCTCAGCCTCGACCGGCCGTCGGGCACGCTCTCCGGCGGCGAGGCGCAGCGAACGCGGATGATCCGCCACCTCGGCTCGCCGCTCACCGACGTGACGTACATCTTCGACGAGCCGACCATCGGCCTCCACGCGCATGACGTCGAGCGCATGAACGCGCTGCTGCGGCGGCTGAGGGACAAGGGCAACACCGTGCTGGTGGTCGAGCATGACCCCGAGGTGATCCGGATCGCCGACCACGTCGTCGACATGGGCCCGGGCGCAGGGCCACACGGCGGTTCCGTCGTGTACGAGGGAGCGGTCGACGGGCTCGTCGCGGCCGGAACCGCGACCGGTCGCCATCTCGACGTCCGCCGGGCGCTCAAGACCGCGCCGCGAGCGGCGAGGGGCGCGATCCCGATCCGGAACGCGAGCCTCCACAACCTGAAGGATGTCTCGGTCGACGTGCCGCTCGGCGTCCTCGTCGCGGTGACCGGCGTGGCGGGCTCGGGCAAGAGCTCGCTCATCCACGGCTGCCTCCCCCGCACGGATCCAACCGTGACGGTCATCGACCAGTCGGCGATCCGCGGCTCGCGCCGCTCGAACCCGGCCACGTACACCGGCATCCTCGATCCGATCCGGACGGCGTTCGCGAAGGCGAACGGCGTGAAGCCCGGGCTCTTCAGCGCGAACTCCGAGGGTGCCTGCCCGAACTGCAACGGCCTCGGCAAGACCTACACGAGCCTCGGCTTCATGGCCGAGGTCGTCAGCCTCTGCGAGGTCTGCGAGGGTCGCCGCTTCACCGACGAGGTCCTCCACTACCGGCTCCGCGGCCGGAACATCGTCGAGGTCCTGGCGATGGCGGTCGAGGAGGCCCGCGACTTCTTCACCGAGCGGCCGGTCCGGCTGGTGCTCGAGCGCCTGGCCGACGTCGGTCTCGGCTACGTCTCGCTCGGCCAGGAGCTCGACACGCTCTCCGGCGGCGAGCGCCAGCGGCTCAAGCTCGCAATCGAGATGTCGACCGACACCGAGGTCTACGTCCTCGACGAGCCGACGACCGGGCTCCACATGCAGGACGTCGACAACCTCGTCGGCCTCCTCGACCGGCTCGTCGAGTCGGGTCGGACGGTGATCGTCATCGAGCACAACCTCGACGTCGTCGCGCGGGCCGACTGGGTCATCGACCTCGGGCCCGGCGGCGGCCACGACGGCGGCCGGGTGATCTTCGAGGGCCCGCCGGCCGAGCTGGTCCGGGCCGATGGGTCGCTCACGGGGCGCTACCTCGCGCGGCGGCAGGCGTCGGTCGCGGTCGCCTGACGTCGACGGGGCGGTCGGCCGGCAGTCGCTGGCTATCATCGGCCGATGGCGTCTCTCTCCCGCGCCGACGTCGAGCACGTCGCCGACCTCGCCCGCCTCGGCCTGGCCGAGGACGAGCTCGATCGGCTCGAGGGCCAGCTCAACCACATCGTCGAGCAGTACGCGATCCTCGCCCGGCTCGACACCGAGGCGATCCCGCCGACGGCCCAGACGATCGAGCTCGAGAACATCCTGCGCGACGACGTGCCGCGGCCATCGCTGTCGGTCGCGGCCGCGATCGGCAACGCCGCGGAGGTCGAGAACGGGCTCGTCGTCGTCCCGGCCATCCTGTCGGAGGAGGCCGGATGAGCGTCCCCGATCGGGGCTGGCCGTTCGCGACCGCTCACGAGATGGCGGCAGCGCTGCGTGCCGGCGACGTCTCGGCCCGGGAGCTCACGCTCGCCCACCTCGCCCGCGCCGAGGCCGGCAACCGCGCGCTCAACGCCTGGCTGACGATCGATCGCGAACGGGCCCTCGCCGAGGCCGATGCCGCCGACGCCCGGCTGGCCGCGGCGCGGACCGAGGGTCCGCCGGCCGTCGCGGCGCTCCACCCGCTGCTCGGGATCCCGGTCGCGCTCAAGGACCTCGTCTCGGTCCGCGGCGGCCAGGCGACGGCGGGGTCCCGGATCCTCGAGGGCTATCTCGCGCCGTACGACGCCCACATCGTCGAGCGCCTCCGCGACGCGGGCGCGGTGATCCTCGGCAAGACGAACATGGACGAGTTCGCGATGGGCAGCTCGAACGAGTGGAGCGCCTTCGGGCCCGTGGCGAACCCGTGGGACCTCGACCGCGTTCCGGGCGGCAGCAGCGGCGGCTCCGCGGCGGCGGTCGCGGCACGCCACGTGCCGCTCGGGATCGGCACGGACACGGGCGGATCGATCCGCCAGCCCGCGGCGCTGACCGGCGTCGTCGGGATGAAGCCGACGTATGGCCGCGTCAGCCGCTACGGGATCGTCGCCTTCGCCTCCTCGCTCGACCAGATCGGGCCGCTCGCCCGCGACGCCCGGGACGCCGCCGCGCTCCTCCACGCGGTCGCCGGCCGGGACGACCGCGACGCGACGTCGGCGCCCGAGCCCGTCCCGGACGACCTGGTCCGCCTGCCGGCCTCGGACGACGAGGCCGCGGGCTGGCTGCGCGGCAAGCGGTTCGGCCTGCCGCGCGAGTACTTCGTGGCCGGGATGGAGGCGGAGGTCGAGGCGCGCGTCCGCGAGGCCGTCGCCGCCCTCGCGGCGGCCGGAGTGGAGATCGACGAGGTCTCGCTGCCGCACACCGACTACGGCCTCGCCTCGTACTACATCGTCGCCCCGGCCGAGGCCTCGGCGAACCTCGCCCGCTACGACGGGATCCGCTACGGCCCCCGTCTCGGCGGCCCCGACGTCCGGTCGATCTACTTCGAGACCCGCGGCCGGGGCTTCGGGCCCGAGGTGAAGCGGCGGGTGATGCTCGGCACGTACGCCCTGTCGGCCGGCTACTACGACGCCTACTACCTCAAGGCCCAGAAGGTCCGGACGCTCATCAAGCGCGACTTCGACGACGTCTTCGGCCGGGGGATCGACGCGCTCGTCGCCCCGACGTCGCCGACCGTCGCGTTCCGGTTCGGCGCCCGCACGGCCGATCCGGTCTCGATGTACCTCTCGGACGCCTGCACGCTGCCGGTGAACATGGCGGGTCTGCCGGGCATCTCGGTGCCGTGCGGGCTCGCCGAGGGCCTGCCGGTCGGTCTTCAGCTCATCGGCCCGGCCTGGTCGGAGGCGACGCTCTGCCGCGCCGGACGGGCCTACGAGGCGATCACCGCGGGCGCCGACTGGCGACTCCTCGAACCCGCCCAGCTCGCCCTCACGGACGACCCGACGCTCCCCACGCCGGCCGAACGGGCCGCCGCGCTCGCGCCCCTCGCCGCGCCCGCCTGACCCGACGACAGGCGGGCGGCCGGGCGATGCCCGGGCCGTCGGCGGCTTCGGTGACCTTCGGCTCTCGTCGCCGGAACGGTTCCCGGCCACGATCCGCAGCGGAGGTGCAGCGATGCGAATGAAGCCGCTCATTGTCGCGGCGGGCGCCGCCTCGGGCGTCGCGGCAGCCGTCGGCACGGCCGGTGTCGTGGTGCCGTGGTATCGGCGGTGGGGGCGCGACGAATCCGAGGCCACGGCGCCGCTCCCGGGCGACGAGCTCGTGACCGACCCCTCGGCGAGCGAGACCCGCGGGATCACGATCGCCGCCCGGCCCGACGCGATCTGGCCCTGGCTCGTCCAGATGGGCTACGGCCGTGCGGGCTGGTACAGCTACGACCGCCTCGACGCCGACACCCCGAGCGCCGAGGAGATCAGGCCGCCGCTCCAGGCGATCGCCCCCGGCGACGTGATGCCGACCCATCCCGACGGCGGCTTCATCGTCCGGATCGTCCGCCCGAACGAGGCGCTCGTCGTCTCGATCGACGGCGACACGGTCCGCCGGCAGGCCGAGGCCGCCGCGACGCGCCGGGAAGCCGGCGAGGGATCGACGATGCCCGCCGGTGTCCAGGCCTCGGCCGCGCTCCTCGGGACGCAGCCCAGGGACTTCGTCGCGAGCTGGGCCTTCGTCCTCGTTCCGGCCGACGGGAGCACCCGGCTCGTCGAGCGGTTCCGGGTCAGGTTCGAGAACGTCGGTCCGATGGCCCGCGTCACGAGCCCGATCGTCGGCTTCGGCGTGTTCCTCATGATGCGCCGCCAGCTGCTCGGGATCCGCCGTCGGGCCGAGGGGATCGTGGCGAGCGCGTCGGAATGGTCGACGTCGGCGCCGCCACCGGCCGGCGAGCTGCCGCGGGACGGCGAGCAGCCGCAGGACGGCGAGCAGTCGCAGGACGGCGAGCAGTCGCGGGACCCGGTCGAGGATCGCGTATCGTGATCGTGTGACGACCGACACCGGCGCCAGGATCGAGCCGGCCCTCGAACCCGTCCGCTCGGCTCGTCCGCCGCTGTCCGACCGGGCGCTCGCACAGCGCGTCCGCGCCGTGCCGCCGTCGGGGATCCGGCGGTTCTTCGACATCCTCGCGACGATGTCGGACGTCATCAGCCTCGGGGTCGGGGAGCCCGACTTCGACACGCCGGCCCCGATCGTCGAGGCCGGCATCGCCTCGCTCCGCCGAGGCCGGACGCACTACACCTCGAACTACGGGACGCTCGAGCTCCGTCGCGCGCTGGCCGAGCACCTCGAGGCGCGCTACGGCGTCCGCTACGACCCCGAGCGCGAGATCCTCGTCACGGTCGGCGCGTCCGAGGCGGTCGATCTCGCCCTCCGGGCGACCTGCGATCCCGGCGACGAGGTCGTCCTCCACGAGCCGTCCTACGTCGCCTACGCGCCGGCCGTGATCTTCGCGGGCGGCGTCGTCCGCCACGTCCCGACCCGCCTCGCGGACGACTTCGCGCTCGACCCCGCCGCCGTCGAGGCCGCGATCACGCCGAACACGAAGGCGCTCTTCCTCGGCTACCCGTGCAACCCGACCGGAGCCGTGCTTCCGGACGACGTCCAGGACGAGCTCGCCCGGATCGCCGAGCGCCACGATCTCCTGGTCTACAGCGACGAGATCTACGACCGGCTCGCCTACGGCTCGTATCGCCACCGGGCCTTCAGCTCGCTGCGGGGGATGCGCGAGCGGACGATCCTCATGGGCGGCTTCTCGAAGGCCTACGCGATGACCGGCTGGCGCGTCGGCTGGCTGTGCGCGCCGGCGGGGTTGATCGAGGGCATCGTCAAGGTCCACCAGTACGGGATCATGTCGGCGCCCACGACCGCCCAGGACGCCGCGCTCGTCGCGGTCCGCGACGGCGACGACGACGTCCGCCGGATGGTCGCCGAGTACGACCGCCGTCGGCGACTGCTCGTCGACGGGCTCAACGGGATCGGCCTGCGGACGTTCGAGCCTCGCGGCGCCTTCTACGCCTTCCCCGAGGTGACCCCGCGGACCGGCCTCTCGTCCGAGGCGTTCGCCCGGGCGCTCCTCGAGGAGGAACACGTGGCGGTCGTCCCCGGCGACGCGTTCGGGCCGTCCGGCGAGGGTCACGTCCGGGCCTGCTACGCGACCGCCTACGACCAGCTGGAGGAGGCCCTCGCCAGGATCGGCCGGTTCGTGGAGCGCCACGCCGCCTGACGCCCCGTTCGCCACGCGCGCGAGGCGCCCACGGCGAAGCTGACGATGCGGATGGAAGCATCGCGGCGGGACGGTGCGGCCGATGGAGACCATGCCCGCCGGACCGCGGCGGCCCGACCCGGCTCCCCGGCTCGAGCGGATCGAGCGCGTTCGCGTCCACGCGATCGCGCGCGTCGATCTCGTCGACCCGGTCGAGCTCTTCTACGGCCTCGCGATCGCCGCCGGCGCGATCGCCGGGATCGTCGTCTCGACCTTCCGGCTCGCCTGACCTCGCCGAGTTACCGGTCGCTTCATCGGGCGTGGGGCCGGGCGCGCCGCATCCGTGCGCCCGGCGCCGGGACCGAGATCGGCCCGGCCGCGCGGTCACGGGTCCCGAGGACGGCCGCCACGCTCGAGACGAGGAACACGAGGAGCGCCGTCACGTTGAGGACGCCGCCGGCCTGCCAGGCCAGGGTCGCCCCGAGGACGTCCCCGGCGACCCGGAGCAGGAGCCCGGCGTGGAGGAGTCCGAGGTGGGCGTAGAACCGGCGGTGGTAGGGGAGCGGCAGCGCGAGGACGCCCGGCAGGATCACCGGCGCGTGGCCGAAGACCATCGACATGACGAAGCCGAGGAAGAGGGCGTGGATCGCGACGTCGTAGCCGGCCGCGCTCCCGCCCCCGCCGACCGCGACGAGGCCGCCGGCGGCCCACGTCGCGCCCGCCAGCGCGAGCCAGGCGTAGCCCGGCAGGAGTGCCGCAGCGATGAAGCGGGTCACGCCGCTCGTTCGGATGGTCCGGCGGGCGAGGTCGTAGCGGGCGAGCCAGAGGCCGAGGCCGACGAGCCCGACACCCGCGACCCGGACCCCCGCGTCGGGCAGCCAGGGACTGGCAACGACCCCGACGCCGAAGGCGACGACGATGGCGACGAACGCGCGGCGAGCCGCCCGTGGCGTTCGGACGACCCGTGACAGCTCGAGCCGCTCGCCGACGATCGTGAGAACGAGAAACGCCGCGAGGAACGGGACGACGGTCCCGACAGGCCGTCCGGCGCCGAGCAGGAGCGCGGCGCCGAGCCATCCCGTGGCCCCCACGGCCTGGACCATCAGGTGGAGCGACGGCTCGATCCGGGCGAACGCGACGTAGATCGCGACGAACACGCCACCGGCGAGCGAGAAGAGCGCGAACGGCACCGGGCCGGGTCCGAGCACGGCGAGCGCGAGGGCGCCGAGCGCCGACGCGAGCGGCGCCGCGTAGCCCCAGGTCCGTCCGAGCGCGACTGCCCGCTCGAGCGCGATCATCGTTCCGAGGAAGCCGAGCGCCATGAGCGGTCCGTGGCCGGCGGCGAGCACGACGCTCGGCCGCGGCATCGGCAGCCCGAGCAGGACGAGCGCGCCCGTCAGGCCGAGAAGGAGTGCGAGGCCGCCCGCTGCGAGAAGGAGCGCCCGCGGGCCGCGGGGGATTCCGCCCGTGCGGCCGGTCGTCGCGGCCGTCACGGCTCGTCCTCGACCGCGCCGCTCCTCGGGGCGAGGTGGGCCAGGCACAGGTCAGGCTCGACGAAGGGCTCGAGGCGGACGGCGTCGAGCGGCGCGCCGAGCTCCCGGAGCGCGCCGCGCATGAGCCCGAGGTGGACGCCACAGACGACGTCGCTGCGCTCGCGGGCGAGCGTTCCGAACGGACACTGCCGGAGGCGGATCACGCCGCCACCCGCGGCCGGTTCGGGCGCGAAGCCGTTCGCGTCGAGCAGGGAGACGAGCGCGTCCGAGGCCGCGGTGGCGTCGGGAGGCCGCGGACCCGGCACGCTCCCGGTGCCCGCCGCATCGCGGCCCCAGCGTTCGCCGGCCTCGACCGCGCGCTCGGTCGCGTCGGGACGGCGTGCGAGCTCCGCGGCGAGGACGCGCGCGAGCTCGCGGAACGGCGCGGCGTCGTCGTGGGCGGGAACCGCGGCGTAGCGGAGCGATGGCCGTCCGCGGCCGATCGGAGCGCCGCGCGAGCGGGTGACGAGACCGCCGCCGACGAGCGGCTCGAGCTGCTCGCGGACGGAGTTCGGGTGGAGCCCGACGGCCGCCGCGAGCTCGCGAACCGAGAGCGGCCCAGCGGCCTCGCGGAGGACGGCGAGGAGCCGCGACCGGGTGATCCCGGACAGGAGGCGGTGGCGCTCGGGCCCGTCGTGGGCGGAGCCGGTCCGGGTCGGCGTGGCGGTCGTCCGCATGGCACTTGCATTTTGCACGGATGTAGACGTAAATATCAAGAGGCAGTGCCGCCGGACGTCAGGCGGGGGCCAACCGTCCGCGAGGAGAGAGACAGACCATGACCAGCCCGACCGATCTCGAAGCCGCGGCGGCCATCCGCGCCCACCACGCCGAGCTCCACGCCACCCTCCGGACCCGCGTCCTCGGGCTCGTCGACGCGGCCGCGGCGGGCGGCGACGTCGGCACCGCTCGCGCGGCGGTCCTCGAGTTCCTCGACGGCGAGCTGCTCCCACACGCCGCCGCAGAGGAGCGGACGCTCTACCGGGCCGCCGAGGCCGGGTCGAGCGCGCTGCTCGTCGAGGCGATGCGGGCCGAGCACGTCGACCTCGCCGCCCGGGTCGAGGCGCTCCGCGACGCCGACCTGCGGCTCGCGACCGCGACCGCGGCGAGCGTCGTCCTCGCCCTCTTCGAATCCCATCTCCGAAAGGAGAACGAGCTGCTCATCCCGGCCCTGCTCGCCCGTGCCGACGTCTCGCTCGCCGATCTCCTCGCCGGGATGCACCAGCTCGTCGGCTGACCCGAGGTCCCCAACCAGAAGCGCCGAAAGGAGCGCCGCGATGTCCACCGATCCTGTCCTCGACGTCCGCGAGGAACCGCCCGTCCGCCGTCACGCGCTGATCTTCGAGACGTTCCGCGGCCTCGACGCCGGCGCCGGCTTCGAGCTCCGCAACGACCACGACCCGAAGCCGCTCTACTACCAGTTCGCGGCCGAGGAGGCCGGCCGTTTCACCTGGGAGTACCTCGAGCAGGGACCGGAGGTCTGGCGCGTCCGGATCGGTCGCCCCGCCGTCGCCGAGACCGTCCGCGGGGAGGTGTGACGTGCTTGCCCCGACGATCCCGCTCGGTCCGCCGGCGACGATCGAGTTCAATGCCTGCGGCGTCGAGGAGGGCATCCGCAGCGACGCCCGGCCGTTCGCGTCGATCTTCGAGGCACTCGGCACGCTCGCTCCGGGCGAGGCGGTCAGGCTGGCCGTCGACCATGATCCCGAGCCGCTGCTGGCGACCGTCGAGAATCGCCAGCCGGGCCGCTTCCGATGGGAGCCGATGCTGACGGGACCGATCCGCTGGGTCGGGCTCATCCGCCGGGTCGGCGCCAGTCAGGCGCTACCGGCCGCCAGGCCGTTGACGCCCCGTCTCGTCCGGCGTGTCGCGCGGACCCGGGCGCGGGCCCGTCTCGCCGGCGACCTCCGGGCGATCGCGCTCGACCTGCTCGGCCCGTCGGACCCGCACGCCCTGCCGGCCGAGTCCGCGGCCTGGGTCGAGGAGGCGGCGGATCGTGCGGTCGAGGCCGTCCGCGACGCGTCGCTCACCGTCCTCGTCGACCGCCTCGAGGCGATCATGGCGGCCGCGCCGCCCGCGGTCGCCGAACGGCTCGAGGAGGCGGCCGCCCGTCAGGAGGCCGGGATCGTCTGAGGACGCGGTCCCTGGCGGAGGCGGCCGGCGCCGCTCACTCGGGCCAGGCGATCTCGCCCGAGCACTCCGGGCAGTCGAGCGCGACGAACCGGAGCCAGCTCGTCGCCTCGGCGGGCGCCACGAGCCCGCCGGCCTCTGCGGCCGCCGCGGCGACGCGGGGTGCCGCGAACCGGTCGACGAGCACGAGCAGGACGCCGTCCGCCGGGCGGTCGATCGCCTGCCCGACCTCGCGCCGCCAGGCCCCGTCGGGGTCCGCGAGGGTCACCGTCCCGGCGGGCAGCTCGTGCAGCCATCCGGCCGCCTCCGCGACGCCCCCCGGGACCACGACGATCGGATCCGCGTCGACCTCGTCGAGGTCGGCCGCCTGCCGCGCGAGCTGCTTCGCGTACCCGAAGCAGGCGAGGCAGTCGACGGGGTGCCCGAAGAAGAGCGCGGCGGCCCGCCTGCCGCGACGCTCCGCCAGCGAGAACGTCCCGCCGCCGGCCGCCTCGAGCGTCCGGATCGGAACGGCGCGGCTGATCACGGCACCGTGCAGCTGCTCGCCGCCGGGTGGCTCGACAGACGCGCCGGCGGCCCGGGCGAACGCGTCCACCCGCTCGATCGAGGGCTCTGCATCGTGGTCCGCGACGACCCCGGCCGCCTCGCGGACGATCGTCGGGGTGACCCTCCGGCCGCTGAGCCGGGTCGCCTCCGCGGCGCCGGCCGGGTCTTCGTCGATGTCGACGTAGCGGTACGGGACGCCGAGCGCCTCGAGGCGGCTCCGCGTGATCGCCGTGTCCTCGCACGTCGCCGCGCCGTAGACCGTGATCCCGTCGTTCACGATCGGTCCGCCGGCCGTGGCCCCCAGATCGGATAGTCGAGTCCGGCGAGCCGGTTGATCGCGAAGCCCTGGGCGATGAGCAGCACGACGCCGAGCATGAGGACCGCGAGCTGCGGAAGGTGGGAGAGGATCCCGAGGCTGACGATCAGCGTCGTTGCGCCGGCCGGCGGGTGGGGTACGCGCAGCCAGACCATGACGCCGGCGGTCAGCCCGAGTGAGAGGGCAGCCGCGCCGGCCCGCGCCGGCGTCACGCCGGTCGTGAGCGCCGGCCCGGCCTCGAGCAGCCCGAAGATCGCGAGCGCCAGGTAGCCGCAGCCCGCCCCGATGAGGTGGCCGAGGAACGTGTTGCGGGGCGACGCGGCCGGCGCCTGGGGCGTGTAGAAGAGGAGGAACGCGGTCGGGCCGAGGGACGGGAACACGAAGGGCTGCCCCGTCGCGACCGCGAGGAGCGATACGAGCGCGATCGAGACGAACCCGTTGAGCAGCGCGAACAGGCCGAGGACGAACGTCGAGTTGTAGCGCTCCGTCAGCGGACGCAGCCGGAGGCGCGCCCCGAGGCCCAGGAGGACGTCGGACATCCGGCCACCGATCGGGTAGCGAGGGGAGGTCATCGGGCAAGCCGGCGCCGCGCCGCGCTCAGCGGTTCGGGCGCGCCGCGGCCCGCCCGACGCTGCTCCGGCGCTGGCTCCGATAGAGGATCCACGGCCGTCCGAGGAACAGGATCGGGTAGCTCCAGGCGTGGACCAGCCGGCTGAACGGCCAGAGCATGTAGAGCAGCCAGGCGAGGATCGCGTGGACCTGGTAGATCGGCGGCGCGGACGCGACGAGCTCCGGTCGCGGGTCGAGCAGGAAGATCCCGCGGAACCAGATCCCGAACGTCGAGCGGTAGTCGTACGCCGGGCCGAGGACCGTGTAGAGGATCGTCTCGGCCAGCCCGAGCGCGATGACGACGGCGAGCAGGAGGTAGGCCGCGACGTCGGTGCGGCTCGTCGTGACCGCGACCCGCGGCACGAGCACGCGGCGGACGACGAGCACGACGAGCCCGACGACGACGAGCACGCCGGCGACCGTCCCGAGCGATCCCGCGATGAGGTGGTAGAGGTGCTCGTCGATCCCGAATGCCGCGGTCCACGAGGCCGGGACGAGGATTCCGAGCACGTGTCCGGCGATCGCCGCGAACGTCGCGTAGTGGAAGACGGGCCCGCCCACCGCCAGGAGGCGCGACTCCTGGAGCTGGCTCGAACGGCTCGTCCAGCCGAACTGGTCGACGCGCCACCGCCAGGCATGGCCGACGACGAAGACGGCGATCGCGACGTACGGGAGCGCGACCCACAGGAGCAGGGTCAGGCCGGTCACCGGGCCGCCCCCTCGACCGCCGGCATGACCTCGGGCGGTCCGAACGGCTCGAGGCCGACCTGCTCGCCGGGCGGTCCCTCGGCGGCGATTCGCCGCACAACCGCCCAGCCGTGCTCGTCGAGCGGGGCCAGGTCGCCGGCGATCGCGTCGACCGCCGGCGCGTAGACGCTGTCCGCGTCGTGGAGCGCGGCGCGGAGGAGCTCGAGCCCGACCTGGAGCTCAGCGAGGACGGAGGCGCCGGCCTCCGGCTCGACCGCCGCGAACTCGAGGACGAGCGGCAGGAAGTCGGGCAGCTCGCGACCGGTCAGGCGGCGGCCCGCCGCCTCGTACATCCGCTTGAGCCGGACGAACTCCTGGCCGCGTTGCCGGCGGTCGCCGTGGAGGTACCAGGTCAGGTAGAGGCTCGTGCGCTTCCCGAGGTCGAACGTGGCCACGTAGCGCTCGGTCAGCTCGGTCGGCGGCGCGTCCCGCCACCAGCCGAGGAACCGCCGCAGCGACGCGCTCGCCGGCGCGTCCGGCAGGAGCTCGCCGAGAGCGGCGACCCGTGGCCGCGCCGCGACGACGTCTCGGTCGGGGTAGCGGAGCACGACGGATCCGATCGCGTGAAGGAGCGGACCGGCGCGCCGAGGCTTCACCGAAGGCTCATGCGGGCCGTCGCCCGTCGGCGTCCGCGGGACGCGGCAGATGGTCGGTCTGCCAGACGAAGACGGGCTCACCCCGCGGGGCGGTCGGCTCGGGTGGCGGTCCGAGGCGATCCGCGCCACGCGGCTGGAGCTCGACGATCTGCTCGCGGTACTCGCGCGCGGAGACCTGGAACTGGTCCTCGTAATCGACCGAGCAACCCGTGGAGACGCTCGCCTCGAGCCGCGCCGCGCGCTCGGCATGCGCCGGCGGGATCACGTAGCGCTCGTCGTACGGGGCGATCGCGAGGAGCTGGAACAGCTCCTCGAGCTCGGCCGGCGCGAGGCCGACGTCGCGCCCGATCGTCTCGTCGACCGAGCCCATGACCTCCTTCGCGCGCATGTACGAGCGGATGGCGGCGAGCCGGCGGAGGACGACCCGGATCGCCTCGGCATCCCCGGCTGCGAGGAGGTTCGCCAGGTACTCGACCGGGATACGGAGGTGCTCGATCGCGTGGAAGACACGGTCGGGGTCGACGCCGTCCTCGTCCTGGGCGAGCGCGTCGACGACCGGCGAGAGCGGCGGGATGTACCAGACCATCGGCAGCGTCCGGAACTCCGGATGGAGCGGGAGGGCGAGGCCGTACTTCACCGCGAGGGTCCAGATCGGCGAGCGTGCCGCCGCGTCGATCCAGTCCGCGGGCACGTCGTTCGCGAGGGCGGCCGCGCGGACCGCCGGATCGCGTGGATCGAGGAACACGTCGAGCTGGGCCTGCCGGAGGTGCGCCGGGTCGCGGACGGAGGCCGCCGCCTCGACGCGGTCGGCGTCGTAGAGGATGAGCCCGAGATAGCGCAGCCGGCCGACGCACGTCTCGGAGCAGATCGTCGGCTGGCCGTTCTCGATCCGCGGATAGCAGAAGGTGCACTTCTCGGCCTTGCCGGTCCGGTGGTTGAAGTAGACCTTCTTGTAGGGGCAGCCAGAGACGCAGAACCGCCAGCCGCGGCAGCCGTCCTGGTCGACGAGGACGATGCCGTCCTCCTCGCGCTTGTACATCGCCCCGGACGGGCAGGAGGCCACGCACGAGGGGTTCAGGCAGTGCTCGCAGATCCGCGGCAGATAGAACATGAACGCCTGCTCGTACTCGAACCGGACCCGGTCCTCGATGCCGCGGAGGTTCGGGTCGCTCGGCGCCCGCTCGGGCGCGCCGGCCAGGTCGTCCTCCCAATTCGAGCCCCAGCGGAGCGCGATCGGCTTGCCGGTCAGCCGCGATTCCGCCCGTGCCGCCGGGTCGTACTCGGAGACCGGCGCCGTGAACAGGCGGTCATAGTCGTACGTCCACGGCTCACCGTAGTCGTCGATCGAGGGCAGGTCGGGGTTCGAGAAGATCGTCAGGAGCTTCCGGATCGTCCCGCCGCCCTTGAGCCGAAGCCGGCCCCGCCGGTCGAGCTCCCAGCCGCCCCGCCAGCGCTCCTGGTCCTCGTAGCCCTTCGGGTAGCCGACCCCGGGCTTCGTCTCGACGTTGTTGAACCAGACGTAGTCGGTGCCGGGCCGGTTCGTCCAGACCTGCTTGCAGGTCACGCTGCAGGTATGGCAGCCGATGCACTTGTCGAGGTTCATGACCATGCCGACATGGGCCATCACCCGCATCAGACGGTCACCTCCGCGCGACGCTTCCGGATGACGGTCGTCTCGTCGCGCTGCGTCCCGCACGGGCCGTAGTAGTTGAAGCCCCACGACAGCTGGGCGTAGCCGCCGATCATGTGGCTCGGCTTCATCGTCAGGCGGGTGAGGCTGTTGTCGGTCCCGCCGCGCTTGCCGGTCACCTCGCTGACCGGCACCTGGAGGTGGCGGTCCTTGGCGTGGTACATGAAGCAGGTGCCCGGCGGGAGGCGGTGGGTCACCGCGGCCCGGGCGGAGACCGCGCCGTTGCGGTTCCAGGCCTCGATCCAGTCGTTGTCGCGGACGCCGATCCGCGCCGCGTCGCCGTCGTTCATCCAGATCACGGAGCCGCCACGGAACAGCGTGAGCATGTGGAGGTTGTCCTGGAACTCGGAGTGGATCGAGGCTTTCGAGTGGGGCGTGAGGTAGCGGACGGTCAGGCTGACGCCGGGCTCGTCGGCGCCTTTGGGGGGACCGAAGTGACGGCCGAGGTCGAGTGGCGGCCGGAAGACCGGCAGCGTCTCGCCGAGCTCACGGATCCAGGCGTGATCGAGGTAGAACTGCTGGCGGCCCGTCAGCGTCCGCCAGGGGATCCCTCGCTCGACGTTCTGGGTGAACGGCGAATAGCGCCGTCCCTCCGCCTCGATCCCCGACCACTCGGCCGACGTGATCACGGTCGACGGTCCGCGCTGGGTGTCGGCGAACGAGACGCGATCGCCCGACCGCGACGCGGCGAGGTCCGTCAGCGACTTCCCGGTCCGGGCCTCGAGCGAGCGGAAGGACTCGACCGCGTTGCGCCCGTTCGTCGTCCCGGACAGCGCGAGGATCGCCTCGGCGACGTCGACCGCGTCCTCGAGCGACGGGCGACCGGCGGCGACACCCTCCGCCACGATCCCGTTCGTATGGCCGAGGGCGACGACGTCGTCGGCCGGTGTCCAGTGGACGCCCTTGACCGTGATCCCCTGGCGCTCCACGAGGGGCCCGAGCGCCGTCAGCTTGTCGGCGACGGCGGCATAGTCGCGCTCCACGACGACGAGCCGCGGCATCGTCGCGCCGGGGACGGGCTCCGTCTCGCCGCGGGCCCAGTCGCGGGCCTCGCCCGACGCCTGGGCGAGCTCGTCCGGGGTGTCGTGGAGGAGCGGCACAGCGAGGAGATCGCGGCGTACCCCGAGGTGGGCCGCGGCGAGTTCCGAGAACCGCCGCGCGATCGCCTTCCAGGCGTCCCAGTCCGTTCTCGCCTCCCACGGCGGCGCGATCGCCGGGTTGAACGAGTTCACGAACGGGTGGAGGTCGGTCGTCGAGAGGTCGTGCTTCTCGTACCACGTCGCTGCCGGCAGGACGATGTCCGAGAAGAGGCACGTGCCCGTCATCCGGAAGTCGATCGTCGTGAGCAGGTCGAGCTTGCCCCGCGGCGCCTCGTCGCGCCAGACGACCTCCTGCGGCCGACGCTCCGGCGACGACTCCTCGGCGAGGACGCCCTCGGACGCGGACCCGAGCAGATGGCGCAGGAAGTACTCGTGGCCCTTGCCGGACGAGGTCAGGAGGTTCGCCCGCCAGACCGTCAGGACCCGCGGGAAGTTCTCGGGGGCATCGGGGTCGGACGCGGCGAACCGGAGCCGACCGGCCTTCAGCTCGTCGACGACGTGGTCGGCCGGGGCGCGACCGGCGTGCTCGGCCTCGTCGACGAGGTCGAGCGGGTTGCGGTCGAAGGTCGGGTTGGAGGGGAGCCAGCCCATCCGGGCAGCGGCGAGGTTGCAGTCGACGAAGGAACGGCCGGCGAACCGCCCGTCGCCGAGGGGTGAGGCGATCTCCGCCGCGTCGAAGCCCTCGTAGCGCCACTGGTCCGTCGCGAGATACCAGTACGGGGTTCCGGCCTGGTGGCGGGTCGGCCGAACCCAGTCCTGGGCGAACGCGACCGTGGACCAGCCACCGAGCGGCCGAACCTTCTCCTGGCCGACGTAGTGGGCCCAGCCGCCGCCGTTCACGCCTTCGGTGCCGCAGAGCGCCACGAGCGCGAGGAACGCCCGATAGATCTGGTCGGAGTGGTACCAGTGGTTCGTCCCCGCGCCCATGGCGATCATCGATCGCCCCCGCGTCAGCTCGGCGTTGCGGGCGAACTCGCGGGCGATACGGGCGGCGGTCGCGGCCGGAACCGAGGTGATCGCCTCCTGCCAGGCGGGCGTGCACGGCCGGGGGTCGTCGTAGCCGGTCGGCCAATCGCCGGGCAGGCCCTCGCGGCCGACGCCGTACTGGGCAAGGAGGAGATCGAAGACCGTCGTCACGAGCCGCTCGCCGACGCGGATGGCGGGCACGCCGCGGCGCGCGGTCGAGCCGCCCTCGGTCGACCCGACGTCGAAACGGGCGACGTCGAGCGCGACGCGCTCGGCCTCTGGTCGCTCGAGCAGCGAGAGCACGGGCCGGATCCCGTCGAGGTCGAGGTTCCAGCGGCCCTCGCCGCCAGGCCCGTGGCGGAACCCGATCGAGCCGTTCGGGACGACCGGCGATCCCGTGGCCTCGTCGAAGACGACGGTCTTCCAGTCGGCGTTCTCGGTCGCCGCGGCCGTGGCCCCGAGGTCGGCGGCGTGGAGGAACCTGTCGCCGACGTAGACGCCGGGGGAACGCTCGCGGAGCGTGACGAGAAAGGGCAGATCGGTGAAGCGGCGAGCGTAGTCCTCGAAGTACGGGACCTGGCGGTCGACGTAGAACTCGCGCAGGATCACGTGCCCCATCGCCGTGGCGAGAGCTCCGTCGGTGCCCGGAGCGGCGGCGAGCCAGTCGTCGGCGAACTTCGTGTGGTCGCTGTAGTCGGGCGAGACGACGACGACCTTCTGGCCCCGGTAGCGCGCCTCGACCATGAAGTGCGAGTCGGGCGTCCGGGTGATCGGCAGGTTCGTGCCCCAGACGATGAGGTAGCCGGCGTTCCACCAGTCGGCCGACTCGGGCACGTCCGTCTGGTCGCCGAAGACCTGGGGCGAGGCCGGCGGCAGGTCCGCGTACCAGTCGTAGAAGCTGAGGACGACGCCGCCGATGAGCGACAGGAAGCGCGTCCCGCCGCTGTACGAGACCATCGACATCGCCGGGATCGGGGTGAAGCCGACGACGCGATCCGGCCCGTAGCGCCTGATCGTGTGGACGTGGGCCGCGGCGATGAGGTCGACGACCTCGTCCCAGCTCGCCCGAACGAAGCCGCCGCGGCCGCGGATCTCCTTGTAGGCCCGGGTCGCCTCGGGGTCGTCCACGATCGAGGCCCATGCCTCGACCGGGTCGCCCAGTCGGGCCACGGCGGCTCGCCAGCGCTCGAGGAGCGCGCCGCGGACGTACGGGTACTTCACCCGGAGCGGCGAGTACGTGTACCAGGAGAACGAGGCGCCCCGCGGGCACCCGCGCGGCTCGTACTCGGGCGAGCCGGGACCGATCTTCGGGTAGTCGACGGCCTGCGTCTCCCAGGTGATGTAGCCGTCCTTGACGTAGACCTGCCACGAGCAGGAACCGGTGCAGTTCACGCCGTGCGTCGAGCGGACGACCCGGTCGTGCTGCCAGCGGTCGCGATAGAACGATTCCCAGCCGCGCTGGCCGCGGCTCAGCAGCGTCCAGTCGCCGGCCACTCGCTCGCCGCGCTCGAAGAAGCGGTGGACGCCGCGCAGGACGGCGTCGACGGGATCGCGCGACGCCCCGACGCGGTCAGGCTCCGCCGTCGGCCGCGCGGTGGGATCGGCGGTCGCCGCCCTCGTCGATCCGGGCCGCCTCACCCGGGCCAGCCGAGGTGGAGGAGCAGGAGGCTGTCCTCGTCGGCCACGGCCCACCACGGATTGCCGGGCTCCACGGCGGCGAGGCCGCCGGCGGCGAGCCGCTCCTCGCGGTCGCCGACACGGAGCGTCACCGCGCCCTCGTGGACGACGAGGCCGACGTGCCCGCGCGGATCGTCCTCGTCGAACCGAACGCCGGCCTGGAGCGCGACGGCGACGATCCGGAACGAATCGGACTTCACGAGGGTTTTCGCGTTCCGGCGGTGCTCGCCGTACGGAGCCTCCGCGCGGAGCCGGGCGAACTCGTCCCCGAGGTGGAACGTCAGGAGCGGCCCGGCGAGCCGGTGCTCGGGTCGGACGGACGGTCGGGTGCCTGGGGCGGGCTCAGCGTTCGAGCGGTCCATTCGCGCCTCCACGGGGTGGGTGTCGGGCGGCCGGTCTCCGCAGCCTACCGCGTTTCACGGGAAGGGCGCCCGCGGCTCAGCGCGACGCTCGCCGGCGGGCCTCCTCGAGCGCCCAGATCGCGAGCGGCCGGAGGTAGAGGCTCGCCCGGAAGTTCCCGTCGACGTCGTAGGCCTCGGGGGTCCGGAACCAGAGGCCACGGCCCCAGGTCATCCTGGCCGCGCCGGCGGCCGTCGCCCAGGCCTCGTCGACGAGGCCGCGTTCGAGCATGAGCGCCGCGAGCGTGTACGTGGTCCCGACCCAGACCTCGTCGGACTGCTCGCTCGAGTCGTCGACCGAGCCGTCGCGACGCATCCCGTTGACGGCTCCCTGCCTGCCGTCGCCGAAACCGGCGACGTTGCGGGCGTGGATCGTCCGCAGGGTCGCGACGATCCTCGTCGGGTCGAGGAGATCGCCGAGACCGCCGACGTCGGCGTACCACTGGCCCGCCAGCTGGTCGGCCATGATCGAGTCGGAGCTCGGGCCGGCGCCGTCGTCGAACGCGTAGGCGTCGCCCCGCCAGAGCCGCCGCTCGAACGACTCGCGGGCCCGCTCGAAGTGATCGCGGAAGCGGTCGGCCTCCTCGTGGCGATTGAGCAGGCGCCCGAGCCATTCGGCGGCCCGGAGCGCCGCCAGCCAGAGCGAGCCGCCGTAGGCCGAGGGTCCCCGCATCGGCCACGTGTCGTATGTCTGGTCCGGGCGACCGTCGTGCTCCGGCAGCCCGTCGCCGTCACGGTCGAACCGGGCCAGCCCGGCGAGGACGCCGACGACGCGCGGCCACTGCTCCGTGGCGAGCGCGAGGTCGCCGGTCGCCCGGACGTCGCGCTGGACCTGGAGGACCCATTTCGGCCCGAGGTCCTTCCAGCCGTCGACGTCCTGGAACCGGTAGGCGTTCGGTCGGATGAACGGATCGTCCGCCGGGGCGCCGACGTCGTGGGGGACCGCGCCGGCTGCCTTTCGCCGGACGCTCGCGCCCGTCGCCTCGATCTCGACGCTCGTCGGGTCGTCGACGTCGGTCGCCTCGCCGACGCTCCGGACCACGCTCCGCTCGAGCTGCGGCCACAGCTGGAGCAGCCCGATCGAGGCGGAGGCGTTGACGTCGACGGTGTCGTAGAAGGGGTAGTCGACGCACTCGAGCAGCCCGAAGTGGCCGATCCCGTCGGCGGGCCGGGGCGCGTCGGCCTCCCCGTCGTCCCAGAACGTGCCGCCGTCGACGACCTGGTAGAGCTCGTTGAAGAGCGCGCCTCGATACCAGGCCGGGAGGCTCTCGTCCTCCACGACCGGTGCCTGCCAGGCGACGATCGCGCGTCGCCAGCGCTCCGCCGACGCGAGGGCGTGCGCCGCGAGCTCGACGGAACGGGTGCCGCTCGCGCCCCACCGCCTGGTGTACCGCTTCCGCCAGCGGCGGCCGGAGCCGAACTCGACGAGCGGCAGGTCCCAGGAGATTGCGAACCGCACCTGGCGGCGCTCGCCTCGCTCGAGGCGGACGGTCCCCGCGACCGCGCCGGCGAGCGCCTCCCCGTCGCGGGAGGCGGTGTCGTCGGCGACGTCGTCGAGCCGGCCGTCGTCGGCGAAGTCGGCCCACGTCGCGCGGTCGGTCCGGGCGTCGAAACGGGATCGGAACGTGGCGTCCACGTCGGGGTCGGCCGCGACCGCGATCGTCAGCTCGCCGCGAGCCCAGGTCGGGGCCCCGGGTTCGGGCCGGAACCGGACGGCGGTCAGGTCGCCCGTCGCCAGGGCCTCGGCGCAGGCCCCCGCGGCCGGCGCTTCGAGCGGCCGCGCCCCGAGCACGTTCTGCCACGACAGCATCAGCCCGACGACGAGCGGGCGGTCGGTCGGGTTCTCCACCGTCCACTCGATGACGCCGACCGGCAGGCTGCTCTCCTCGTAGTCGCCGGCGACGACCGGGCTCAGCTGCTCCCCGACGAGGCGGACCGGCAGCGTTGGCGGCTCGACCGCCGTCCAGGCCCGCGGAAAGAGCGCGTGATACGTGCCTCCGCCGACCGGCAGCCGCGGCCAGTCCGGCAGCGCCTCGGACGGCAGCGCCGAGAGCATGGTGGCCACGGGTTCGGTCCCGCCGGCCGCGTCGAGAACGGCGACCGAGAAGGCGCACGCGGCGATCGGGGCGAAGCGATGGCGACCCACCTCGAGGTGCCAGCGCGCGACGTCGCCGCGGAACGTCGGGCCGATGCTGCCGGCTCCGAGACCGCCGAGCGGCACGCCGGCCCATTCGCCGTCGTCGGTCATCGGCACGCCGACCCGCGGGTGGCCGACGTCGGGGCAGGGGAGCCCGATCGGGCGGCTCCAGGCGACGCCCGGGATCTCGGGCCACGGGACGACCCCCGGCCTGCCCGCCTCGACGGCCGCCTCGCCTGCGGTCACTTGTCGACGCCGGTCACGACCACGCCCCGCATGAACGCCCGCTGGGCGAGGAAGAAGACGACGATCGGAACGGCCATCGTCATGAGCGCCGTCGCCTGGATGAGCGTCGGCTGCGTCGCGTACGCCGCGTTGTACTGCTGGATCGCGATCGAGACCGGCTGCAGCTCGGGCTTGTCGGCGAGGTAGAGGAGCGGCAGGAAGAAGTCGTTCCAGGCGAAGAAGAAGTGGAACAGGGCGACTGCCGTGATCGCCGCGACCGACTGTGGGGCGATGATCGAGCGGAGGATCCGGAAGGGACCGGCCCCGTCGATCATCGCCGCCTCGTCGAGGTCGCGCGGGATCGACAGGAAGTACTGCCGGAGCAGGAAGACGTTGTAGGCGTTCGCGAAGCAGTGGGGGATGATCAGCGGCAGCCACGTGCCGTTCCAGCCGAGCGTCGTGAAGATCACGTACGTCGGCAGGAGCGTCACCTGGAACGGCAGGATGATCGTCGCGATGAGGACGATGAACAGGGCGTTCCGACCGGGAAACCGGAACCGCGCGAAGCCGTAGGCGACGAGCGTCGACGAGATCACCGCGCCGATCGTGCTCAGGATCGCGATCCCGGCCGTGTTGAGCAGCAGGCGCGGGAAGTTGAGCTGGTTCCAGGCGGTCGTGAAGTTCTCCACGAGCGGCGCGAACCGCCAGGCCTGCTCGAGCGTCCGCCAGTGGCCCTGCCACTCGATCGGGCTGCCCGACGGGTCGTTCGGGTCGACGAAGATGCTCGATTCCCGGCCCGGCTCGAGGAGCATGAGCTGGCGCACGCTCCCGTCGATCGGAACCGAGTAGATCGCGTACTCCTCGCCCTGGTACGTCCCGGTCATCGGCGCCGCGGGGTAGACCGGCGCGCCCGGCGTCGCGCTCTGGCCGGGCTGCTGGAACGCCGTCGTGACCATGTAGAGGAGCGGTAGCAGGTAGGCGCTGACGACGACGAGCGCGACCATCGTCAAGCCCGCCCGGCCGAGGTAGCGGCGGTACGCGCGAGCGACCGGGCCGCGATCGCGGATCGAAAGGCCGGTCGCCTGGCGTGGCGCGACGATCGTCTCGGCGCTCACCCTACTCGCCGCCGGCGTAGTAGACCCGTTTCCGGGCGAAGGCGAAGAGCGCCAGCGTGAGGACGAGGACGATCGCGAACAGGAGCCAGGCGATCGCCGCCCCGTAGCCCATCCGGCTGAACCGGAACGCCTCCCGGAAGAGGTCGAGGTTGATGAAGAGCGTGGCGTTGTTCGGGTCGCCCTGGCCGTTCGTCAGCGTGTAGGCCTGGGTGAAGTACTGGAACGTGCCGATGAGGCAGATGACGAGGTTGTAGAGGAGCACCGGCGAGAGCATCGGGATCGTGATCCGCCGGAAAGAGGTCCAGGCGCCCGCGCCGTCGATCCGGGCCGCCTCGTAGAGCTCGGTCGGGATCGCCTGGAGCCCGGCGATGTTGATGAGCATGAAGTTGCCGATCCCCCACAGCCCGATGATCGAGAGCGCGGGGTAGACCCAGAGCTCGCTGTTGATCCAGTCGGGACGGGGCAGCCCGATGCCGCCGAGGATCGCGTTGAGCCAGCCGGTGTTCGTGTTGAGGAAGCCGATCCAGACGAGCGTCGACGCGACGAGCGGGATCATCATCGGCATGTAGACGAGGGTCCGGAGCGGCCGCGCGCCGAGCAGCGCCGGGCTGTTGAGCAGGAGCGCGAAGCCGAGGCTCGCGAGCATGGTCAACGGCACCGACACGAGGGCGAACTTGAAGGTCGCGATGAGCGAGACGGCGATCAGCGGGTCGCGGGTCAGCTGGACGTAGTTGGCGAGACCGACGAACTCGATTCGATCCGGGTGGACGAGGTCGAAGTTCGTGAGCGACATCGCCAGCGATGCCACCATCGGCCCGAGCACGAACAGAAGCAGGCCGACGATCCAGGGCGAGATGAACAGGACCCCGTGAAGCGCCTCGCGCCGGGCGGGCCTGATCGTCCAGCCGACCCGCGGGGCGGTGCCGGGCGGAGCGACGGACTCGCGAGCCTGGGTCATCGCCGGAACCTCGTCACGTGACCGACGGAGTGGACCCCGGGCGCGGGGGGCACGCCCGGGGTCTCTCGCTGGATCAGGCGCCGCCTCCGTCGTAGACCGACTGGAGCGTGGACTTGAGGGTGTTGAGCTCGGCGTCGATGTCGAGCGCGTCCTGGGTTCGGTACTTGTTCCAGAACGCCTGGAGGGCGGCCTTGGCCTTGCCGTAGTTCGGCACGTAGGCCTGGTGGTTGGGGATGTCCGGGTAGCCGAGCGTGGTCTGCGGCACCGACCAGTCGAGCTTGATGCCCTTGAACTGCGCGTCGATCGCGTCGACGAACGACTGGCGCTTGTCGGCGTTCGCCGCGAACGCGCCGTAATCGACGAGGAGCTCGTTCGAGTCGACCATCGCCGCGAGCGCCTTGAAGGCGAGGTCCGCGTGCTTCGAGCCTTTCATGATGCTGAACGTGTCGGCGTGGAGCTTGGCCGTCGTGGTGCCGTTGTAGGCGGGGGGGACGGCCCAGCCGAAGTCCTTGACGACGGGCTTGGCGGGCGCCGCGGGCCAGACGCAGCAGGTGAACCAGGTATGGCCCTCCATCATCGCCAGGTTGCCCGATGCGAACTCGCTGCCCTTGCTGAGCAGGTCGCTGTTGATCTGGTTGTTCGTCGGGATGAAGTGATCCTTCCAGACGCCGTCGTAATACCAGTGCACGCCGGTCGAGAGCGGCGCCGGGATGTCGGCGGTCTTGCCGTCCGACGCGATCGGCAGGTTGGCCCCGAACAGCGTCGACTCGGCGACCGGGCTGCTGTCGGTGTACTGCATGTCGAAGCCCCACTGCTCGACGCTCGTGGCGTCGAAGCTCGAGCTCGTCGCGTCGTTGCCGTTCTTGTCGACCGTCAGCTTCATCGCCAGGTCGCGCAGGGCGTTCATGTCCCACGGCTTGCCCTGGTACGTGTCGCCGATCTTCGTCGGCGGATACGGGAGCTTGGCCTCGTCGAAGAGCGCCTTGTTGTACCAGAGGAACGAGGGGTAGACGGCATAGGGGACGCCGATCATCGCCCCGCCCGTGCCCATCTTCCAGAAGTCGACGAGCTTGGGATCCACCTTGGAGAGATCGAAGCCCTGGGACGAGACGAGCGGCGCCAGGTCGAGCAGCTGGTCGCGGAAGAGGTTGAGGCCCTCGACTCCGACCGGACCGATGATGTCGGGCGGGTTCCCGGCGGCGATCTGGGTCTGGAGGATGTCCTTGGCGACCTTGTTGTCCTCGATCTCGGTCGAGAGGTAGATCTCCTTCTGGCTGTTGTTGAAGTCGTCGGCGAACGTCCGCTCGGCGGCCACCTGCTGCGGCTGGGCGCCGGCGCCGAGGCCGATGAACCACCGGATGACGACGCCGCCGTTCGGGCCGACCGCGCCGACCGGCGCGGGGGTGATCGCCACGAGCGAAGGCGACGCCTCGGTCGATGGAGCTGCCTGGCTGGCAGCGGTGGAGGCCGACGCCGGTGCGGAGGACGTCGACGGTGGGGCGCTCGAGCCGCAGGCGCTCGCCACGAGCGCGGCGACCGCCCACGCGGCGGCGAGTCTCCGCCGCTGCGGATGGGGCCTGGTTCCTGAAGCGTTCATCACTCCTCCTCTGGTCCGTCCTGCGATCCCGTCTCCTGTTCGAGCGAACGTCTGGTTCGGTTGCCGGCCGAGCGATCAGTGGCGCGCCTTCACCTCCGTCGAGGCGCGGGTCACCAGCTCGGTGGCCAGGACGACGCGCCGGATGGCTCGCTCGCCGCGACCGATCGATTCGACGAGCAGGCGAGCCATCTCCCGGCCCATCTCCTCGATCGGCTGACGAACGCTGGTCAGCGGCGGCCGGGTGGCGGCCGCGATGGGGGAGTCGTCGTAGCCGACGACCGCGACGTCCTCGGGGACGCGCCGACCGGCGGCGAGAAGCTCGGAGAGCGCGCCAGCGGCCATCGCGTCGGACGCGGCGAACACCGCGTCGAGGTCGGGCCGGGCATCGAGCAGCGAACGCATCGCCCGTGCCCCGCCGTCGTGGGTGAAATCGGCCTCGGCGACGAGCCCTGGGTCGGCCGCCAGCCCGGCCGCGGTCAGCCCGTCGCGGTAGCCCGCGAGGCGGTCGATCCCGACTGCCATGTCGTGCGGCCCGGCGATCGTCGCGATCGTCCGACGGCCGCGGGCCGCGAGATGGGCGACCGCCTCGCGGCCGCCGGCGCGGTTGTCGACGTCGACGTAGCTGACCTGCTCGCCGTGGATCGGCCGTCCGCCGACGACGACCGGGACGCCCCGGGCGAGAAGCTCCCGTGGCAGCGCATCGTCGCCGTGGAGGCTGGTGAGGAGGACGCCGTCGACATGGCCCGCGCTCAGGTAGGCGGCGGCACGTCGCTCGTCGGCGGCCGATTCCGGCATGACCAGCACGAGCTGGCGGTCGCGGCCTGCGAGCTCGGCCGAGATCCCCCGCAGCAGCCGCGGAAAGAACGGGTCCGAGAAGAGGCGTCCCGTCGGCTCGGTGATGACGACGGCCACGGAGTCGCTCCGTCGCGTGACGAGGCTCCGGGCAGCCCGGTTCGGAACGTAGCCGAGCGACTCGATCGCGCGCTCGACCGCCTGGCGGACGTCGGGGCTCACCCGGGGCGAGTCGTTCACGACCCGCGAGACCGTCGCCCGGCTCACCCCTGCCACCCGGGCGACCTCCTCGAGCGTGGCGAGGCCTGGCGCTCGCTTCGGGAGCGTCCGAGCGCGGCCGTTGCCGTTGGTGATCGCCACGCCACTCCTTGCCGCTGATTGTGAGAGCGCTCTCACGTTTCGGATGGGACTCTACAACCCCATGTCAAGAGAGCGCTCTCAGGCATCCCGCTGGCCGGAAGAGTCGCGACCCACAGCCCACTTGCCGGCCGATCGCGGCCCGCGGTCAAATCTGACGCCGTGACGTCGCGACGATCGCTGGCGGTGATCGAGACGGCATCGAACCAGCCGGCGCCGCGGCGCTCCGATCGCTCGGGTCGATCGGTCCGACGCGTGACCGCCGGTGTTGATCGCCGAGGGCGATCGCCTGAGCGGCGTCAGGGCGGGGCCGCTGTCAGGGCGGGGCCGGCCTCGCGGCACGTGCCGCGCCGGCCTCAGCCCTTCGGCCGCCGAACGCTGGCCCTGTGCGACACTTCGGGCCATGGCGAGCGCGGTGTCCACAGCGGTTCGGTCGCGTCCCGCCGGCGTCCTCGAACGCTGGGAGCCGGTCATCGGGATCGAGGTCCACACCCAGCTTCGGACCGCCTCGAAGATGTTCTGCGCCTGCTCGACGGCCTACGACGGCGCAGCCCCGAACAGCCACTGCTGCCCGGTCTGTCTCGGCCTCCCCGGCGCGCTGCCCACGATCAACCGGCGGGCCGTCGAGCTGGTCCTCGCGACGGGCGTCGCGATCGAGGCGACCACGCCGGATCGGACGGTCTGGGAGCGGAAGAACTACTTCTACCCCGACCTTCCGAAGGGCTACCAGATCAGCCAGTACCTGATCCCGCTCGCCGCCGACGGCCGCCTGGCGTTCGACACGTCGCAGGGTCCGGTCACGATCCGGATCCGCCGCGCCCACCTCGAGGAGGACACCGCCAAGCTCGTCCACGCGACCGACGCCTCAGGCCGGCGGGTCAGCCTCGTCGACTTCAATCGATCCGGCGCCCCGCTCATGGAGATCGTGACCGAGGCGGACGTGCGCTCGGCCGAACAGGCCCGCCGCTACGCCGAGGAGCTCCAGCTGCTGCTCCGCTCGGTCGGCGCCTCGGATGCCGACATGGAGCGCGGCCAGATGCGGGTGGAGGCGAACGTCTCGCTCCGGCCACGCGGCACCGAGCCGTTCGGCACGCGGGTCGAGATCAAGAACATGAACTCGTTCCGGTCGGTCGAACGGGCGGTCGCGTTCGAGATCGACCGCCAGGCGGCCGCCCTCGACTCCGGCGAGCCACTCGTCCAGGAGACCCGCGGCTGGAACGAGGACCGCGGCGAGACGTACGTCATGCGGCTCAAGGAGACGAGCGAGGACTACCGCTACTTCCCCGAGCCCGATCTCCCGCCGCTCGTCGTCGACCGGAGCTGGCTGAACGAGGTCGCCGGGCGCCTGCCGGAGCTGCCCGCCGCCCGACGGAGGCGATACGTCGACGATCTCGGGATCCCGGCCGCGGACGCCGCGACCCTCGTCGGAGAGCCCGTCGCGGCCGAGGTGTTCGAGGCGGCCCTCGCCGGCGGTGTCGAGGCGAGGGAGGCCGCGAACTGGGTCACCGGCGAGTACCTCCGGCTCGCCCGGAAATACGGCGAGGGCGAGGTGCCGCACCTCGATCCGGGCGAGGTGGGAGAGCAGCTCGCCGGGCTGATCCGGCTCGTCGCCGACCGCGAGCTGACGCGGACGAACGCGAAGGAGGTCTTCGATTCGTTCATCGCCTCGGGCCGTCCGGTCGCCGCGATCGTCGAGGAGCGCGGCCTTCGGTCGATCTCCGACGAGACGGTGGTCGGGCGCCTCGTCGACGAGGCGATCGCCGCGAACCCGGCAGCCGTCGCCGACTACCGGGCCGGCAAGGACCAGGCGATCCGGTTCCTCGTCGGCCAGGTGATGAAGGCGACGGGGGGCCAGGCGAGCCCGGCGGTCGTCAGCGGGATGATCCGCGAACGCCTTGGGGCGTCGCGATGAGCCTCCTCAACGTCGTGCTCTGGGTCGCCGGCGTCGTCCTCGTCGCCCTCGGCTGGCAGCGCGCCCGCGAGCCGTGGCGGAGGCTCCAGGACCTCCGGGCCGAGGATGCGAACGCGGCCCGCTACAACGCCTGGCGCGGCGGGGTGCGCAACGCCGATGGTCCGACCGGCGCGTCCGTGATGATCGAGATGCTGCGGCGCCGGATGCAGACGGGCTTCCTCCTCGCCATCGCCGGCATCGTCCTCGTCGTCGTCGGGTTCGCCGTCAAGTAGCCCTGGCCGCGTGGACCGAGCTGCTCGTCCACGAGTACCGCCACGACGATGAGGCGTCGGCGAGCGCCTTCCTCGATCAAGATCTCGGCGGCCGCGCCCAAGCGCGTTACGCGCACCCGTCCGGCCGCTACTGCTCGCCACGCGACCGCACCCTCCGCAGCCCGTCCCCGAGCGGAGGTCGGCGGCACGGCGACGTCTGCTCACTCCGCTTCGTGCGCCTGAAGCACGAATCGGCGCCGAGCGAGCGTGGCCGGAGCGGCGAATCGTCGGATTCCGACGCCGGCCGTGCGGGTTCGTTCGCTGGCTGTGCTCCAGATGCACACCACACCCGAGAGGCCACCGGCGAGCCACCGGAGCGCCCACCGGAGACCCACCGGAGCGTCGGCCTGGCACCACCCCGCCAGGCCCCTTCCGCTACTCGCGCAGCAGTCGGGCCGCCTCGATCTTGAGACAGCGGTCCATGACGACCCCGAGCCCGGCCTCGTCCGCGATCCGGGCCGCCTCCCACGACACGACCCCGAGCTGGAGCCAGAGGCACTGGGCGCCGACGGCCACGGCCTCCTCGGCATGGGGCGGACAGAGCTCGCTCCGGCGGAAGACGTCGACGATGTCGACCGGTCCGGTGGCCTCCACCGCCTCGGCAAGCGTGGGGTAGGCCGTCCGGCCGTGGACCTCGCGCTCGTTCGGGTTGACGGGGACGCAGTCGAAACCGCGGCCGAGCAGGTAGGCCATGACGTCGTTCGAGGCACGCTCCGGCCGCGACGACGCGCCGACGACCGCGATCCGGGGCCCCGACTCGAGGAGCGCCCGGACCATCGTGTCGTCGAGCAGCTCGACGGGCCCGCGGCCCTCTGCCAGGTCGAGGTAGTCGATGGTTCGGCGCCGGTCCTCGGGCGTCAGGTCGTCGCCTCGCGCTGGTACGGCTGGCCGTCCGCGGCCGGCGGGATGCTCCGGCCGACGACGCCCGCCAGGACGACGATCGTCACGAGGTAGGGCAGCGCGTTGTAGACCTGGGCCGGGATCGCGGTCATCACGTCGCCGAGCGTGCCGCCTGGCGCCGAGATCACGATCGCCTGGCCGATCGCGCCCGAGCTCGCGAACAGGAGCGCGGCGAGGAACGCGCCGACCGGCGTCCAGCGGCCGATGATCATGGCCGCGAGCGCGATGAACCCGCGGCCGACGGTCATCCCGGCCTGGAACGAGTTCGTCGCCTCCATGCTCAGGTACGCCCCGCCGAGCCCGGCGAAGAGGCCGCCGATGAGGACGTTCCGGTAGCGCAGCCGGATGACGTTGATCCCGACCGTCTCCGCCGCCTTCGGGTGCTCGCCCACGGCGCGGGTCCGAAGGCCCCAGCGCGATCGGAACAGGAGGACCTGGAGGACGATCACGATGAACAGGACGGACATCGCGATCGGCCCCTGGCTGAAGAAGCCGTCGATGAGCCAGCCGACGACCGGCAGGTCGAGCAGCTCCCGCGGCGGACGAAGCGGCACGAAGTTGCCGGCGCTCGTCGGCGACCCGCGGGCGATGAGCGTGTTGAGGTAGCCGGTCACGCCGAACGCCGCGATGTTGATGATCGTCCCGCTGATGATCTGGTCGGCCCGGATGCTGATCGAGAGCCAGGCGTGGACGAGCGAGATGAGCAGGGCGACCCCGAGCGCGGCGATGATCGCCACGAACAGCGCCGGCGTGATCCCGAAGAGGAAGCCGGGATCGCCCGGCAGGACGGGCGCGAGCGCGACGCCCACCACCCATCCGGTGAACGCGCTCGCCAGCATCGTGCCCTCGATCCCGATGTTGACGACGCCCGAACGCTCGCAGATGACGCCGCACAGCGCGCCGAGCGCGAGCGGCGTGGCCGACTGGAGGATGAGCGGACTGATCGCCGGGACGGTCGCGACGAGGTAGCCACCGAGCTGGAACACGAGCCCGAGGATCGGGATGGCGTAGAGGGCCTCGATGATCGGGTCCATCACCGGGCCGCCACTTCGGTGCCGCCGCCGTACGTTCGGGTGAGGGTCGCGCTGTCGACCATCCCCTTCGCGCTGCGGAGCCGGAAGATCCGCTGCAGGACGGGGCTGGCGACGAGGAACAGGAGGATCGTTGCCTGGAGGACGTCGACGAGCTCGGGCGGAATCTGGGCCTCGATCTGCATGAGCCCCGCGCCCGCCCGCATCGATCCGAACAGGAGCGAGGCGAAGACGATCCCGATCGGGTTCGACCGTCCCAGGAGCGCCACCGCGATCCCGTCGAAGCCGACCGTCGTGCTGTACGCGGCGTTGAGCTGGTGATTGACCCCCAGGACCTGGCCCGCTCCGGCGAGCCCGGCGAGCAGGCCCGAGACGGACATCGTGAAGATGAGCAGGAGCTTCGGCCGCATGCCCGCATAGCGGGCGGCGTCGGGGTTCGCTCCGACGGTGCGGATCTCGAAGCCGAGCGTCGTCCGGTAGAGGAGCCAGGCGATGACGGCGGCCGCCGCGAACGCGACGAGGATGCCGACGTGGCCGTTGCGGCCGAGCAGGATCGGGAGGGCGGCGGCGTCGATGTTCTGGGTGATCGGGTTCGGCGACCCGGGCGCCTTGAGCGGCCCGCTCACGACGGCGGCGAGGACGTAGATCCCGACGTAGTTGAGCATGATCGTCGTGACGACCTCGTGGGCCCCCGACTGGGCCTTGAGGAAGCCCGGGATGAAGCCCCAGACCGCGCCCCCGACGGCACCCGCGAGGATCGCCGCGGGCACGGCCACGATCGCGGGCGCGCCGTTGAGCATGAGCGCGACCCAGCAGGCCGCCAGCGCCCCGAGCAGGAATTGGCCCAGGGCGCCGATGTTGAACATGCCGGCCCGGAATCCGATGCCCACGGCGAGCCCGGCGAGCAGGAGCGGGGCCGTGAAGACGAGCGTCGCGACGATGGCGTCGAACCCGCCGAACGCGCCGACGAAGAGCGAGCGGTAGGCCTCGAGCGGCAGGAGCGGGTTGAAGGCCCGGTTCGGGATGAGGAGCTCGGAGGCGAGGATGAGGATCGTGCCGACGACGAGGGCGAGCACGATCGAGAGGATCGGCAGGGCGACGACCGTCCACGTCCGGCGGAGGAAGGCGCTCGAGCCGCCCGCCGGGGAGCCAGTGATGCTGCCGCTCACGAGGCGGCCGCCGCTGGCTCGCGATCCCGTTCCCGGCCGCCGGTCGCCATCAGCAGGCCGATCTCGTTCTTGTCCGCGGTGCGGCCGTCGACGACCGCCACGATCTGGCCTCGGTACATGACGGCGATCCGATCGGAGAGCTCGAGGACCTCGTCGAGCTCGGCGGACACGAGCAGGATCGCCGTGCCGGCGTCGCGCTTGGCGATCGCCTGGCGGTGGATGAACTCGATCGAGCCCACGTCGAGGCCGCGCGTCGGCTGGTCGAGGATCAGGAGCTGGAGCTCCCGGCCGAGCTCGCGGGCCACGACCACCTTCTGCTGGTTGCCGCCGGAGAGGTTGCCGCACTCGGTGTCGATGTCGCGGGCGCGGACGTCGTACTGCTGGAGCTTCTCCTGGGCGAAGGCGCGGAGCTTGTCGATCTGCAGGGAGCCACGGCGCACGAACGGCGGGTGGAAGCTGCGGTTGAGCATGAGGTTCTCGGCGATGGTCATGCCGCCGACGAGGCCGTCCTCCTGACGGTCCTCGGGGATGAAGCCGACGCCGGCGTCGAGGACGTGTCGCGTCGACCTGCCGAGGAGCTCCTTGCCGTCGAGGCTGATCGAGCCGGACACGTGCTCCTGCAGGCCGAGGAGGGCCTCGGTGAGCTCGGTCTGGCCGTTGCCCTGGACGCCGGCGACGGCGAGGACCTCACCGGCGCGGATCGAGAAGCTGATGCCGTCGACCTGGACGTGGCCGACCGCGTCGACGACGCGCAGGTCCTTGACGACGAAGGCCTCCTCGCCGAGCTTCGGCGGTCCCTTGTGGACGACGAGCTCGACGGGCCGGCCGA
>DASTSC010000331.1:0-1990 GCA_035760905.1 Candidatus Limnocylindrales bacterium
GAGCCGCTCTGCGCCCCGAGGTTGACGCCGAAGACCGTGACCGCGAACTGGACCTTCTGCATCGCGTTCGTCGAGCGGCTGAAGGAGCTGTTGCGGCCGAACAGGTTCCAGTAGGCCGTTCGGTGGTTGTCGTAGTAGCCGATCGAGGTGGTGTCGTACGTGATGCCGCCGAGCCAGCGCGTGGCCTCGGTGTGGTCGTAGCCGCGGTAGACGTGCCAACCCTCGGCGCAGTCGGAGTAGAGCTTCCAGAGGCCGTACTCGAACCGGCTCAGGACGTGCCGGTAGATGTATGGGCCGAGCGTCTGCGACACCGACGACGTGCTCGTGTTGCCGATGTGGACCGAGCCGCCGAGCGACCACGTGCCGCCGACCTTGAACGCGGCGTCGATCGAGGAGTCGGCCGTCTTGCCGTACGTGAGCGTCGCCTTCGAGTCGCCCGCGACATGGAGCTCACCGACCGCCGTCCAGGCCGCACTCGTCGAGGCAAGCTCCCAGCGGTAGTTCGACGGCCAGGTGCAGGTCGCGGCGATGGTCGCCTGGGTCCGTGCGGGAGTATTGGCACCGGTCCGGATCCTGGCGACGGTGGTCGGCTGCTGCGCCACTGCGACGCCTGACCCGACGTAGCGCGAGAACGTGGACGCGCCGATCGGCTGGCCGTCGGCGTCGAGGGCGAGCGCGGTCAGGTTGAGCCAGCCACCATTCGCGGCAGCGAGCCGTCGCTCGTGCTTCGTCAGCCTCAGCTGCGGCCAGGAGGCGCGCCCGCGCGTGTTCGTCGTCCGCGTGCCCTTCGCCGCGACCGCGCGACCCGGGCCAGCCTCTCGACCCGACGGCATGACGGCGAGGGCGACGCCGGCGCCGCTGACCGGCTGACCACTGGCGTCCACTACCTGCATGTCCAGTGGGCGCGAGGGTCCGGCCGCGCCGACCGGACCGGCGGCGGCTCCCACGAGCACCACGGCGGCAATGACTCCGACAACGAGCGATCGCATCCGCGGACCTCCGAGGAGGCGGGAGCGGGCTCGGCGACAGCGAGGACGACGCTACGCGTCGCCGCTCATCTGCGACGTATCGGTCACTTATCCCGATCGACCGTCTCGACCGGCTGGGCCGAGGGCGCGCTGACCGGGACCACCTCCAGGTCGTCGATCGCCTCGAAGTCGGCCGGGTTGGCGGTGTAGAGCGGCAGGCCGTTCGCGATCGCGACGGCCGCGATCATCGCGTCGTACGACCGTGCCGCCACCTTCCTTCGCGCCCGCCGCAGGGAGGCCGCGACTCGACCGAACGCTCGGGCGGCGTCCGCATCGAACGGGAGCGGGTCGAAGTCTGCCTCGGCCCGCTGGAGGTGCGCGGTTCGCGCCGCGCGCTCCACTTCATCGTCGGTCACGAGGGGCCCGACGCTGAGCTCGGCCAGCGAGATCGCCGAAATGAGCGGCCCGTCCGGAAGGAGCCCGGGATCCGTCAGCTCCGGCAGGAGACTGACCACGCTCGTATCGAGCAGGCCGGCCGAGTGTCGGGTCATGGCTCCGAATCGAGCACCGAGTCGATGTCGCGCCGTAGCTCTTGCGGATCGACACGCGGGAGCCGGCGCCAGCGAGCGAGGAGCTGGTCCGCGGTGAGGCCCGGCGCGCGAACCGGCCGCAGCTCGGCCACGGGCCGCCCGTCGCGGGTGACCGTGAGGCGCTCACCCGCAGCAACGCGGTCGACAACCTCGCCACCGCGATTGCGCAGCTCCCGGATCGTCACGTCGGCCATGGCGCCCACTGTATCACGCGTGAGACAGCTCAGCACAGTCGGGGTCCAGCCACTACGCTCTGCCCGTGCCCGGAGACGAAGCGACGAGCAGAGAAGAAAGGATGGGCTCGCGCGGGGCCGAAGCGCGGGATGCGGACCGGCGCTCCGAGGACGGCCGCGTCTCCCAGCGCGCCCGGTCGTGGCAGGAGATGTACCTCCAGATCGCCGAGCAGCTCGAGCGGCAGACGGGCGCCGACGT
>DASTSC010000332.1:0-4713 GCA_035760905.1 Candidatus Limnocylindrales bacterium
CGCGTCGCGCTCCTGCGTCGCGGGCTCTACTCGTGGCTGCTCGGCGGGCTGTCGCTCCTGCTGGTCGACCGCATCGTGGCCGGCTTCTTCGTCCCGGACGTGCCGACCGCCTTCCTCGGCGCGCTCGTCATCGCCCTCCTCAACGCCCTGATCCGGCCGATCTTCGTCTTCCTGACCCTGCCGTTCACGGTCCTCTCCGCCGGGATCCTGAGCCTCGTCCTCAACGCCGTCATCGTCCTGCTCGCCCAGCCGCTCGTGCCCGGCCTGCACGTCAGCGGCTTCCAGGCGGCGTTCGCGGCGGCCATCGTCATCACCGTCGTCCAGACGTTCGTCGCCGTCGCCCTCTCGCTGAGCGACGACGATGCGTTCTACCCGCAGCTCATCCGCCGCCTCGTCGCTCGAGAGGCCCACGTCGCCGCGCACCCGACCGCCGGGCTGCTCATCGTCCAGCTCGACGGGCTCGCCGCGGCCGTGCTCGGCAACGCGATCCGCAACGGCAACACGCCGACGCTGTCGCGCTGGGTTCGCGAGGGCCGCTACCGTCTGGTGGGCTGGGACTGCGGCCTGCCGTCGCAGACGTCGGCCTCGCAGGCCGGCCTTCTGTGGGGCGCGAACGACGACATCCCGGGGTTCCGCTGGTACGAGAAGGAACGAGGCCGGCTGATGGTCTCGAACCGTCCGGCCGACGCCGCCGAGGTGGAGCGCCGAGTCTCCGACGGCCGCGGGCTCCTCCGCGACGGAACCGTCATCAGCGCGCTCCTCTCGGGCGACGCCGAGCGCGCCGAGCTGACCGTGAGCCGGTTCGCCGATCCCGGAACGGCGATCCAGCCGTGGTCCTTCTACTCGTACTTCCTCAACCCGTACGGCTTCACCCGCGCCCTCGTGCTCTTCGTCGCGGAGGTCCTCAAGGAGCTCTACCAGGCATTCCGGCAGGTCCGCCTCGACGTGCGGCCGCGGGTCGACCGGTTCGGGGCGTTCCCGATCCTCCGCGCGGCCACGAACGTCCTCGTCCGCGACCTCAACGTCGCCTTCGCGATCGAGGCCATGTATCGCGCTTCGCCCGTCATCTACGTCGATTTCGTCGACTACGACGAGCTCGCCCACCACGCCGGACCCGAGCGCTTCGAGGCGATGCGTTCGCTCGAGGGGCTCGATCGCGTCCTCCGCTCGCTCGAGCTCGCCGCTCGCGATGCGCCGCGGAACTACCGGATCGTCGTCCTCTCGGACCACGGCCAGAGCCAGGGCGCGACCTTCCGCCAGCGGTTCGGGACGACGCTCGAGCAGGTCGTCCACGAGCTCATGGCGTCCGACGTCACGATGGTCGCCGCCACCGGCGCGGGCGAGACGTGGGGTCCCGTCAACGCGTTCCTGACCCAGCTGACCCGCTCGACCGGGCTCGGCGGCCGGACCGCCGCGCGATCGCTACGGCGGCGAACTCGCGACGGCTACGTCGTGTTCGGACCGGCTGCGGGCGACGAGCAGCGCCGCGGGGCGACGGCGACGGTCCGGGGGGAGCCGGTCGGCCCGGCGGCCGACCGGCCCGATCTCGTCGTCTGCGCGTCGGGCAATCTCGGGCTCGTCTACTTCGCCGACCAGGCCGGACGGCGCTCGCTCGAGCAGATCGAGGAGGCCCACCCGGGTCTCGTCGGGGCGCTCGCGAACCACCCCGGCATCGGCTTCGTCCTCGTCCGGTCCGAACGTCACGGCGCAGTCGCCGTCGGAGCCGCGGGGCTGCACGTCCTCGCGGACGATCGCGTCGACGGGCTCGATCCGCTCGCCCCGTTCGGCCCTCGTGCTGCCGATCACCTCCGGCGCCTGGACGGCTTCGAGCACTGCCCCGACATCCTCGTGAACAGCCTCTACGACGCGACGCTCGGCGAGGTTGCCGCCTTCGAGGAGCTCGTGGGGTCGCACGGCGGACTCGGCGGTCCGCAGACCGCGCCGTTCGTCCTCTTCCCCGCCGAGTGGCCGCTCGACGACGTCGACCTCGTCGGCGCGCCCGCGGTCCACCGTCAGCTGCGGCGTTGGCTCGATCGGCTCCGAACGGACGGGGTCGACACCGCGGCGCCGGCGGTCGCGCCCGCGCCGGCCCCGCTCGTGGAACCGGCCGCGTTCACGCCGGACTGACGTGGAGCCGCCCCGGCGCGGATCAGCCGAGGATCACGCGAGCGTTCGAGAGACCACCGACGAGGCCGGCCACGATCGCCGCGCCCACGGGCACCGCGCCCGCCACGAGTCGGACGCGCGGCGACCGCCGAGCGGTGGAGACCGCGAGGGCGACGACCAGCAGCAGGGCCGACAGCTTTGCGAGGGCGACGAGTGGCGTGCCGTAATCGGCGAACAGCGCGGCCACGAGCGGGTTCGCCTCGGCCCCGGCGCCGAACCGTCGGACCATGACGAGGAACGTCCCGAGGTCGAAGAGCTGGGCGGCCACGGCGGTCAGCAACGGAAGCATCCGATCCGATCATCGGTCGATCCGGCGGATACGTGTAGTGTCCGGTGCCGTCCTGACGGCAGCAGGGACGTTACAAGGGGCGAATCCCGGTGCGTGACGGCACCGCGGATGGGCCGGCGGCGACGCGGGCGAGGAGCGCCTCGTAGGGCTCGCGTTGGAGGTGGAGCGACTCGAGCCACCATGTCGCGCCGGCCGCGGCGTAGTCCGCCGGGCGACCCGGCATCCCGGGCTCGTCGTAGCCGAGGATCGCGACGTCGAACGGCTCGTCGGACCGGCCGAGCGACGCGCGCTCCGTCTCCACGATCCCGAGCGATCGGGCGAGGTCCTCGGGCGCGAGCGGCATCGCGATCGAGCCGTCCTCGGCGGTGCCGACGGCGATCCACCCCTCCCAGCGCGCGGCACGGCGGAGGCCTGGGGTCGCGCCGGCGCCGACCCAGATCGGCGGCCGTGGCCGCTGGACCGGTGGCGGACCCACGGCCGCGTCTCGGACCACGTACGCGGGCCCGTCGTGGCTGACCGTCTCGCCCCGAAGCCACGCGTCGACGAGGCCGAGGCCCTCCTCGAGCTTCCGCGCCCGGGTCAGTCGGTCCGACGGCTCACCGAACGCCTCGAACTCGGCCGGATCGCCGCCGATCGCGACGCCGATGACGAGGCGGCCGTCGCTCAGCTCGTCGAGCGTGCCCAACGCCTGGGCGACGTGGTGTGGCCGGCGGCGCGGCAGGACCACGGCGCTCAGGATCAGGCGCAGCCGCTGCGTGTTCGCGGCGACCGCTGCCAGGGTGACGAACGGATCCGCGATCGGGACGCCCATCGAGTTGCCGACGTTGTCCCAGACGCTGATCCCGTCCCAGCCGGCATCCTCGGCGGCACGGGCCAGCCGGACGACGAGCCGCGGATCCGACAGCCCGCCGAGCGGGGCGACGTCGATCCCGAACCTCACGGCGACCTGCGGCTCCGGTCAGTAGCCGCGGCGACGGCGGGGAGCTCGCGCGCCCGTCCGCCGGCGCACGTTCGGCGTGACGGTCCGATCCCACGTCGGGCGGTCGAGCCAGCGTGCCTGCCAGCCACCCTCGTCCTCGTGCTCGTCGCGGATCCCGGGCAGCCAATCCGACGCCGTCACGCCTGCGACCGCGGCCGCCTCCTCATCGGTCGGCGGCTGGCCGTCGAGGGTCGCGTCCGGCTCGTCCTCGGCCGGCAGGACCGTGACCGAGGTGACCTCGAAGGCCGGCGCCTCGGCCCGTTCCGCCGCCGCGCGGCTCGCGCGACGACGATCCGCGGCCGCACCGAGCCCGCCGCCGCGCCCCTTCGCCTCGGCGGCCGCCCGCTCCGCGGCGCGACCGACGATGACGCTCTGGTCCTGCTCGAGGACCCGGAGACGGATCTGCTGGATCTCGTCGCGGAGCGCCGCCGCGCGCTCGAACTCGAGCTGCTTCGCTGCCGAGCGCATCTCGGCCTCCATCTGGGCGAGCAGCTTCTCGATCGCCGCCTGGTTCTGCATCGAGAGGGCGCGGTCCGCGAGCGCCGCCCGCTCCGAGGTGTAGACGACGGTCGTCTCGGCCACGGACCGGAGCCGATCGTTGAGGTCGCGGATCTCCTTGACGATCGTTCGCGGCTCGATGCCGTGCTCGCGGTTGTACTTCTCCTGGACCGCCCGCCGGCGGTCCGTCTCGTCGATCGCGGCCTGCATCGACTCGGTCACCGTGTCGGCATACATGACCACCTCGCCGCCGGTGTTCCGCGCCGCCCGCCCGATCATCTGGACGAGCGACCAGGCGCTCCGCAGGAAGCCCTCCTTGTCGGCGTCGAGGATCGCGACGAGCGTCACCTCGGGCAGGTCGATTCCCTCGCGCAGGAGGTTGATGCCGACGATGACGTCGTAGACGCCGAGCCGGAGGTCGCGCAGGATCGCGACGCGCTCGAGCGTGTCGACCTCGCTGTGGAGGTACTGGACCTTGACCCCGAGCTCCTTGAGGTAGTCGGCGAGGTCCTCCGCCATCTTCTTGGTCAGCGTCGTGACCAGGGATCGCTCGCCGCGATCGACCCGCCGCTTGATCTCCTCGAGCAGGTCGTCGATCTGGTTCTCGGTCGGGCGGACGATGACGTTGGGATCGACGATGCCGGTCGGCCGGATGAGCTGCTCGGCGATCAGCTCGCTCTTCTCGAGCTCGTACGGCCCGGGCGTCGCGGACATGTACACGGCCTGGCTGACCGTCGCCTCGAACTCCTCGAACGTCAGCGGCCGGTTGTCGAGGGCCGAC
>DASTSC010000333.1:0-1276 GCA_035760905.1 Candidatus Limnocylindrales bacterium
TACTACGAGCAGCTCGGCGAGCGCGTCGGCGACGTCGGGGTGCCGATCGAGACGCTCGAGGAGCTCGGGATCGAGGCCGACCGGGATGAGGAGGGCTACCTCCTCCAGATCTTCACCCGGCCGATCCAGGACCGCCCGACGTTCTTCTTCGAGATCATCGAGCGGCACGGCTCGCGCGGCTTCGGCGTCGGCAACTTCAAGGCGCTCTTCGAGGCCATCGAGATCGAGCAGGGCCGGCGCGGCAACCTGTAGCCTCCTGAGGGCGATCCGGCCCAGAGGGAGGAGGAACGCGCGTGGACCAGTACTACCCGTGGTTCGTCCTGGTCCACCTCCTGGGGCTGTCGCTCTTCCTCGCCGGCCACGGCGTGGCGATGTTCCTCTCGTTCCGGGTCCGCCGCGCCCGCGACCGCGAACGGGCCGCCGAGCTGCTCATGCTCTCCGGCCAGGGCTCGCAGGTCTCGCTCCTCGGCCTGCTCGTCCTCGTCCTCGGCGGTCTCGCCGCGGCCTGGGTCGGCGGGCTCCTCCTCGCGCCGTGGGTCGTCGCCTCGTACGTCGTCCTCGTCGTCGTCTACGTGCTCATGAGCGCGATCGCGTCGCCCTACTACTACGGCCTCCGGAACGGGCTGACGGGGCGCCGCGGCGCGCCGCCGATCGAGGATGGCGAGCTCCTCCGCCGTCTCGACAGCCGCCGGCCGGAGGCCCTCGCCGTCGTCGGCTCGATCGGGCTCGTCGTCCTCCTCTGGTTGATGGTCCTCAAGCCGGGCTGACACCCGACGCTCGCCCGGCGCCTCACGTCCCTGGGCGCCTCACGTCCCTGGGCGCCCGCGAGCGATCGGGACCGCGGTCCCATGACGGCCGGGAAGGGGGTGCCCCATGGTCGTGGGGCACCAGGAGGTTGCGCGATGGACTTCGGTCTGCTCACCCTGCGCGTCGTCCACATCACCGCGGCGATGCTGTGGGTCGGTGGCGGCATCATCGGCTCGTTCTTCCTCAACCCGACCGCGAAGGCCCTCGGCCCGTCGGCCCAGCCATTCATGGACCACCTGGCGAGCCGTCGGAGGATGAGCATCTACTTCCCGGTCGTCGCGACGCTCACGGTCGTCGCCGGCGCATTCCTGTATTGGCGGGACTCGGGCGGCCTGCGTGCCGAGTGGATCGCCTCCCCGACGGGCCTCGCGTTCACGATCGGGGCCTTGTGCGGAATCGCCTCGCTCGTTCTCGGCGGCGTGCTCGTCGGACCCAGCCTCTCCGAGCAGAGCGCGGTGCAGAACGAGCT
>DASTSC010000334.1:0-3717 GCA_035760905.1 Candidatus Limnocylindrales bacterium
CTCGCTCGAGCTTCGCCAGCTCGGTCTCGAGGTCGAGCGCGATCCGGTGCTGGCGGGCGGTCGGGGCCTCGTAGTTGAGCCGGTAGATCGATCGGTTTGCGGCCTCGACGGTCGCAACGAGCTCCGCCTGATCGCGTCGACGGGCGAACTCGGTCCGACTCCGGCGCGCCCGGGTCAGGATTCGGTCACGGCGGTCGAGCAGCGCCCGGACGTCACGGTCGGCCTCGATCCAGGGCGGCGCGATCCGGTTCTGCTTGAGGAGGTTGTGGGCCACCCAGTGCTCGTCCTCGCGGCCCTCGAGCGGTAGCCGCTCGCCGCGGTACGGCAGGTCGTCGAACGCGCCCGCTTCCTGCGCCTCGCGGATCTGGCGCTCGGCGAGGCTCTCCCACGACCGCCCGAGCTGGATCTTTCCCGCGGCGTCGCGACGGATCGGGCTCACGGTTCGAGGGTATCGGACGGTACGTGCCAGGAGGCCGGGCGCCGGCAAGCACGGCGCTGGTCGCCGCGGCGGCACGCCGGCGTCGCGCGGGCATCGCGTCTTCCTCGCAGATACTCGCCGGGTGAGTGCTACGGGGGCGCCAGCAGGCTTGGCCAGAAGAGGAATCAGCCGAAGCCAGCTAACAAGCGCTCCGCTGTTAGCCCGTCTCGGCTACCCGCCCCCGCATCCAGGCCCCGGACGATGCTTAGCACTACTGGGGTGAGTATTCGAGAGCCCCACGGCCGTCCGCGGCCCGACCACGCCCGGGGCACTCGCCGTCGGCACGCACGCCCGCCGCCACGCGTGACACCCGAGCTGTCACTCGGCTCGGCTAGGCTGGCCTCGATCGTTCCAACCACCGTCACGGGGGGTTCGTGCAGCTCGCACCCGACGGCTCGCTGATCGTCAGCGCCACCGACCTCGCCGGCTTCCTCGCCTGCGACCACCTGTCCACGCTCGAGCTCGGCCGCGTCGCCGGGCTCTGGCCTCGCCCACCGGAGCGCGAGGACCCCGAGGTCGTGCTCCTCCAGGAGCGCGGCGAGGCCCACGAGCGCGCCTACGTCGATCGGCTGCGCGCGGAGGGCCGGGAGGTCGTCGAGTTCACCCGGCCCGGGCGCGACCCCGCGGAGCTGCGGGCGGCAGAGGCGGACGCCGTCGAGGCGATGCGTCGCGGTGTCGGCGCGATCTACCAGGCGACGCTGTTCGACGGGCGGTGGCTCGGCCACGCCGACTTCCTCGTCCGCGTCGAGCGGCCCTCCCCTGCGTTCGGGGCGTGGAGCTACGAGGTCGCGGACACGAAGCTCTCGAAGGCGGTCAAGGGCAGCGCGATCCTCCAGGTCTGCGTCTACTCCGATCGACTGACCGCGCTCCAGGGCGTCGAGCCCGAGCATGTCCGGGTCGTCACCGGCGACGGCACGAGCCACGCCCTCCGGCTCGAGGACTACGCCGCCTACTACCGGACGGTGAAGGCGCGCTTCGAGGCCACGATCTTCGGCGCGGGCGAGGTTGCGCCTCGGGACCCCGGAACCGCGGCCACCTACCCGGACCCGGTGGATCACTGCCGCGTCTGCGCCTGGTTCCCGGACTGCATCACGCGACGGCGCGGTGACGACCACCTCTCGCTCGTCGCCGGGATGACGCGATCGATGACCGACCGTCTGATGGACGCCGGCGTCCGAACGCTCGCCGGGCTCGGAACGCTGCCGCCGGACCGGACCATTCCGGACACGAACCCGCGGACGCTCGATCGGCTCCGTGAGCAGGCCAGGCTCCAGCTCGAGGGCAGGAAGGCGGGTGACCTCCGCTTCGAGCTGATCCCGCCGGTCGCGGGCGAGCAGGTGCGCGGGCTCGCCCTCCTGCCCGAGCCCTCCCCACTCGACGTCTTCTTCGACATCGAGGCCGACCCGTGGGCGCTCGACGACGGGCTCGAGTACCTCCTCGGGCGCATCGTGACCGACGGCGCGCCGGACTACCGGCCGCTGTGGGGCCACGACCGGACGGAGGAGAAGGCGGCCTTCGAGGCGTTCGTCGACGACGTGATCGCCCGCCTCGAGCGCGACCCCGGGATGCACGTCTACCACTACGGCGGCTACGAGTCGGGCGCGATCAAGCGGCTCATGCAGCGCCACGCGACGCGCGAGAGCGAGGTCGACCGGATCCTCCGCGCCGGCGTCCTCGTCGACCTCTACACGGTCGTCCGCCAGGGCATCCGCGCGTCACTCGAGTCGTACTCGCTCAAGCAGATCGAGCACTTCTACCTGCCGCGGCGCGAGGGACCCGTCACCGAGGCCGGCTTCTCGGTCCTCACGTACGAGCAGTGGCTCCGCGACGGGGAACAGCACCACCTCGACGAGCTCGCGGCGTACAACCGCGACGACTGCGTCTCGACGCGCGAGCTCCGCGGCTGGCTCGAGGCGCGTCGGGCCGAGGGGCTCGCGCTCGGCTGGGAGCTGCCGCGGCCGCCGGTCGCGGACGGCCTCCCGGGCGAGGATCAGCTGCGGACGGACGAGGAGACCCGGCGCCGCGTCGAGGCGCTCCGCGCCGGGATCCCCGCCGACGAGACCGAGCGGACCGACGAGCAGCGCGCGCGGTGGCTCCTCGCGTCGCTCGTCGACTACCACCGCCGCGAGGACCGGCCGGCCTGGTGGCGCTGGTTCGACCTCCAGGAGAAGACGCCCGACGAGCTCGTCGACGCGACAGACGCGCTCGGCCGCCTCGAGTACGTCCGCGACGTCGAGCAGCGCCGGCAGAGCGTCGTCCGGCGCTACGCGTTCCCGCCGCAGGAGCACAAGTTCCACGCGGGCAGCCACGCCGACGACCCGTGGGCGCGGGACGAGCCGACGGATGCGGGCAGCACGGCCGACGACGCGGGCACGGTCGTCATGGTCGACGATCTCGCGGGCACGATCGACCTCCTCCGCGGGCCGTCGAAGCTCGACCGCCACCCCCGCGCGCTCATCGAGCCCGGGCCGATCTACAACGGCGCGCTGCGGAAGGCGCTCGCGCGGCTGGCGGACGACGTCATCGAGCGCGGCAGCGACGCGGACGGACCGTATCGGGCCTTCCGCGACCTGCTCCTGGGCCGCCCGCCGCGCCTCGCCGGCCGGACCGCGGGCGCGCCGCTCCGCGGGCCCGGCGAGCCCCTGCTCGAGGCGACGCTCGCGGCGGCGACCGCGCTCGACTGCGGCGTCCTCCCGGTCCAGGGGCCGCCGGGCACGGGCAAGACGTGGACCGGGGCGCGGATCGCGCTCGCGCGCCTGCGCGCCGGCGGAGGGCCGATCGCCGTGACCGCGCAGTCGCACCGGGCGATCGCGAACTTCCTCGAGGCGCTCGTCGCCGCGGCCGACGCGGCGAGCGAGGCGGTCCGCGTCCTCCAGCGCTGCGACCCCGACGACGAGATCGCGCCGGTCGCCGGGATCGAGCAGGCGACGTCCAACGACCGGGTCGCGACCGCGGTCGCGGCCGGCGAGGTCGACGTCGTCGGCGGGACCGCCTGGCTGTTCGCCCGCGAGGAGCTCGCGGGCGCCTTCGACGTGATCGTCGTCGACGAGGCCGGCCAGTACGCGCTCGCGAACCTCGCCGCGGTCTCGGGAGCGGCGCGCTCGATCGTCCTGCTCGGCGACCCGAACCAGCTCGCCCAGGTCACCCAGGGCATCCACCCCGACGGTGCCGACGCGTCGGCGCTCGGCCACGTGCTCGGGTCCGACGCGACGATCCCGCCCGAGCGCGGGATCTTCCTC
>DASTSC010000335.1:0-1353 GCA_035760905.1 Candidatus Limnocylindrales bacterium
GGCCGAGCCCGGCTACACGCTTCCGGCTCGCGGCCCGAGCGTCCGGCTCGACTACCTGCTCGCAGGCTCCGCGGCGGTCCCGCTCGTGACCGCCTGCGCGCCGGTCGGGGAGGCCGACGTCCCGATCGTCGCCCGGGCGTCGGACCACCTCCCCCTGCTGGCGGTGATCGAGTCGTAGGCTTCGGCATACTCGTGGACGTGTCGAAGGTCGCCTCCATGCGCGATGCCGTGGCCGAACTCGTCCGCGACGGTGACACGGTGGCGATCGAGGGCTTCACCCACCTCATCTGCTTCGCCGCCGGCCACGAGATCATCCGCCAGGGCCGGCGCGACCTGACCCTCGCCCGGCTGACCCCGGACCTGATCTACGACCAGATGGTGGCCGCCGGCGTCGCCCGGAAGCTCGTCTTCTCGTGGCTCGGCAATCCGGGGGTCGGCTCGCTCCACGCGATCCGCCGGGTGACCGAGGGCGACCGCGCGACCCTCGAGCTCGAGGAGTACAGCCACTTCGGGATGGTCGCGCGCTACCAGGCCGGGGCGGCGCACCTCCCGTTCATGCCGCTCCGGAGCTACTTCGAGACGGACCTGCCGAAGGCGAACCCGCGCATCCGCCCGATTCGCTCGCCGTACGGCGACGAGACCGTCTACGCGGTTCCGCCGCTCAACCCGGACGTCGCGATCGTCCACGCCCAGCGCGCCTCGGCCGACGGCGACACCCAGGTCTGGGGCCTGCTCGGCTGCCAGAAGGAGGCGGCGTTCGCCGCCAATCGCGTGATCGTCGTCGTCGAGGAGCTCGTCGACGAGATGGTGATACGGGCCGATCCGAACCGGACGATCATCCCGGGGCTCATCGTCGACGCCGTCGTCGTCGAGCCGTGGGGAGCGCATCCCTCGTACGTCCAGGGCGCATACGACCGGGACAATCGCTTCTACCTCGACTGGGATCCGATCAGCCGCTCGGCCGAAGCGACCGAGGGCTGGCTCCGCGACTGGGTCCACGACCTGCCGGACCGGGCCGCCTACGTCGAGAAGCTGGGCTCCGAACGCCTCGCCAGCCTCCGGCCGTCCGGGCGCGCGCCGTCGGGCTCGGTCGACTACGGGGAGTACCGGTGACAGGGGTGCATCGATGAGACCGCGGGTGAGCGTGATCACGCTCGGCGTCGACGATCTCGAGCGGGCCGTTCGCTTCTACCGCGACGGCCTCGGCCTGCGGACCGAGGGGATCATCGGGACGGAGTTCGAGCACGGCGCGGTGGCCTTCTTCGAGCTCGACGGCGGCCTCAGGCTTGCGCTCTGGCCACGGACGAGCATCGCCCACGACACCGGTCTGGCGCAGACCCTGCCGAGCCCGAC
>DASTSC010000336.1:0-1623 GCA_035760905.1 Candidatus Limnocylindrales bacterium
GAGTTGAAGGCCATCTTCTGGTTCACGAGCAGGTGGGTCAGCTCCGCCTTGAACGCGGCGAGGTCCTCGTCGGTCGCGAAGTAGTGCTGGGTCTCGGCCCACGCGCTGATCGTGTTGACGACGCGGTCGATGAGCTGGCGGACGCTCCGCTCCCGCTCCGGCGTCCCGACGTGGCCGCGGAAGTACTTGCTGACGACGACGTTCGTGGCCAGCTGGCTCCAGGCCTTCGGGACCTCGACGTCCTTCTGCTCGAAGACGGTCTTGCCGGTCTCGCTGGCGATCGACGCGGTCCGAAGCTCCCACTCGAGCTCGTCGTAGGGGTGGACGCCGGGGCGGGTCCAGCGGCGCTCGAAGGTCAGGCCGCGGACGCCCGTGCCGGTGAACGAGGCGCCGTACGGGCCGCCGAGGGTCTCGGGATCCGGGCCCAGGCGGCGGGCGTTCCGCCCGGCGGTTGCGGCCGTTGTGGCGGTGGCGCGGCGGCCGGTGGGCTTCGTCGAGACGATCTCGCTGGCGACTCGGGCCATCTGCCCTCTCCTCACTGCATCCGTCGCGGCCCCAGTGGCGGTAGCTGCGACGCTTCGCCTGGTCCCCCGATCGACGGGCTGTCCGATGCCGCTCGTGGGCCGCGTTTGCCGAGCGCGGTGAGGGTGGCTGAGGGCCTGCACGGGTCGATCCGGTGACCTCGAACGATACGACGCCGGGGGGCGTCAGTCAAGGTCGAAACCACAAGATGTAGTGGTCTCGGCACGGTGCAGACCGCTACATGTTGCGAGCGGCGCCCGCACGGCCGACGCCGCGGTGGACGGCTTCGTGGACATCTCGCGGGCTGGTTGTGGACGGTCGGCGGATCAGTGTGGACGAGCGGTGGAAGAGACGAGACGTGTGCGCAAATCGTACATCCGTTCGGTTCCTGCCCGTGCCGGGGTCGCGCGGCGGTCGTTTGTGCCGCGGGGGCGAGAACTCGCCCGTGGTTTCTCGTGGCACGAGAGAAACGACCCGGTCGGGTCCTTTTGACTGATCCGGCCCGGGCTGGCAGGGTGCCCGGATGCCCCAACCATCCCATCGCGCCGCGATGCGACGCCCCACCACCCACGCCTCATGAAGCTCGGGCTCCACATCGTCCAGACCGACTGGGAGGGCGGCCCCGAACGGCTCGGGTCGCTCCTGGGCGAGGTCGTCGACGCGGCCGAGGAGGCCGGATTCGACCTCATCAGCGTGGCCGACCACGTCTGGCTCCATCCGCGGATCGGCGGTCCGCTCGGTGCCCACGTCGAGGCCTACACGACGCTCGGCTACATCGCCGCCCACACCCGCCGCGCCCGCCTGCTGGCGCTCGCGACCGCCGCCTCGTACCGGGCGGCGGGCCTGCTCGCGAAGGTCGTCTCGACGCTCGACGTCCTGTCGGGCGGCCGGGCGATGCTCGGGATCGGCTCGGGCGACTTCCCGGAGGAGGCCGAGGGCCTCGGCCTGCCGTTTCCGGCCACGGCCGGCGAGCGCTTCGACGTCCTCGAGGAGACGCTCCGGGCCTGCCTCGAGATGTGGGACGGCGAGCACGGCAGCGACCGACCCTTCGCGGGCGAGCACGTCCGGCTGGGTCGCGCGCTCAACCTGCCCCAGAGCATT
>DASTSC010000337.1:0-36993 GCA_035760905.1 Candidatus Limnocylindrales bacterium
TCATCATGCCGGCCGCGAGGAACTCGATCGAGAGCAGGTGCGGCCAGGTCATGACCGTGTCGTCCGGTTCCTTCTGGACCCGGACGACGGCGTCCTGCTTGACGAGCGCGAGGAGCCGGTACGGGCGCGCCGACATCGGCACGCGCTGCTTGTCGATCTCGGTCCGGCGCGTCGGGTCGACGGGCGCGACGACCCGCGAGCCGCCGGTCTCGGCGGGCGCCTTCGTCTCGGTTTCGGGTCGCTTGGTGTCGGTCACGTCGCTAGTCCTGAACAGAGGTCGAGGTAATCGGGGCCGCTAGGGGCGCCGAGGCCAAGGCGATAGGGAGCAGCAGAGCGAGCGCACTGTGACGTGCGTGAGCGAGGCAGCGGAGCTGGCAACGCGGGCATTCGGCGTTCATAGCGGGCCCGAGATGCCGCCGTCCTTGCGGATGCGCCAGAAGTGGACCGCGAGGAAGACCGCGGCCGCGAGCGGGAAGACCATGATGTGGAGCACGTAGAAGCGCAGGAGCGTGTTCTGGCCGACCTCCAGGCCGCCCAGCAGCAGCAGCTTCGACGGCGTGTTGAACAGCGGCGCGTAGCCGGCCATGTTCGTGCCGATCGTGATCGCCCAGTACGCGATCTGGTCCCACGGCAGCAGGTAGCCCGTGAACGACAGCATGATCGTCAGGAAGAGCAGGACGACGCCGACGACCCAGTTGAACTCACGCGGCGGCTTGTAGGCCCCGTGGTAGAAGACCCGCATCATGTGCAGGAACACGAAGAACACCATCAGATGGGCGGCCCATCTGTGGATGTTTCTCGTCAACAGCCCGAACGTCACCTTCGCCTGGATGTCGAGGATGTTCGAGTAGGCCTGCGTCGCGGACGGGACGTAGAAGAACATCAGGTAGACGCCGGTGATCGTCAGCACCAGGAACAGGAAGAACGACAGCCCGCCGAGACAGAACGTGTAGGCGAACTTGACCGCGTGCTGGCGGACCCGCACCGGGTGGAGGTGCAGGAAGACGTTGTTCATGACCGCGTAGGCGCGCGACCGCTCGTCGGACGGGTACGGGTTGCGGAAGAGCGAGCGCCAGACGGGACTGCGGCGGATCGTGTGATCGACCCGCTCGAGGAAGCTCACGAGGGTGCCCCTCCTGCCACGCCGGCGGTGCCGGCAAGCTGGGCGTCGCGGTACGACTCCTTGTAGAGCCGACCGTCAGTCGAGACTTCGGCGAGCTCGAACCGCTCCATCGTAATGGCGTCGAACGGGCACCGCTTGACGCACAGGGCGCAGCGGATGCAGCGCTCCTCGTCGAGGACCATCGCCGCGCCCTGGTCCCAGCCGTAGGCCTCCTCGAGCTCGGGCAGGAGGCCCTCCGACTTCATCTGGTTGACGTCGATCATGTGGATGACACCCTCGGGGCAGACGTCGGCGCAGGCGCCGCACAGGACGCACCGGAACGGATCGAACCAGATGTTGTAGTTGCACATCAGGCAGCGGGTGGATTCGGCGACGGCCTCCGTGGTGTCGTAGCCGAGCTCGACCGGGGTCGTGAAGTTGACGTGCGGCTCGGCGGACGGCATCCGCGCCTCGACGGGCGCCATCGGGATGTGCTGGCGCGGCAGGACGTCGTAGAACTCGGGCATGTCGTGGCGCCACGAGCTCGTGATCTTCACGTTCGGCGTGACCGTCACGTCGACCCGTCCGGCGAGGTAGCGGTCGATCGCGTAGGCGCACTTCTTGCCGTGGCCGGCGGCCTCGATGAGCGTCGTCGGACCGGTGACGAAGTCGCCGCAGGCGAAGACGCCGCGAACGTTCGTCGCGTACGTCGCCGGGTCGACCTTGATCCGGCCGCGGTTGACCTCGAAGCTCGCCTCGACCGGGAGGAAGGTGAGGTCGGCCGCCTGCGAGACCGCCGGGATGACGGTGTCCGCGGGGACGACGAACTCGGTGCCGGGGATCGGCACGGGCGCGCGCCGGCCGGAGGCGTCGGGCTCGCCGAGCTTGTTGCGGATGAACTTCACGCCGGTCACGTGGCCGTCCTCGCCGAGGACCTCGACCGGGCTGACGAGGAACTCCATCGTCACGCCCTCGCGCTCGGTCTCGCCGAGCTCCTCCTCGTCGACGACGAGCTCGGACCGCGTCCGGCGGTAGGCGATCGTCACCCGCTCGGCGCCGTGTCGGAGGCTCGTCCGGGAGCAGTCCATCGCCGTGTAGCCGCCGCCGATCACGACCACGTCCTTGCCGACCGTCAGCGGCTCGCCGAGGTTCGCGATCTTCATGAAGTCGACGCCGTACTGGACGCCGTCGAGCTCGGCGCCCGGCACGTCGAGGACGACGGCGTTCATCGCCCCGGCGGTGATCGCGATCCCGTCGAAGTCGCGCTGGAGGTCGTCGAACTGGACGTCGACGCCGACCTGGGTGTTGTAGACGAAACGGACGCCGAGCCGCTCCACGAGGCGAACGTCCATCTCGATCGCCTCGCGCGGGAGGCGGAACGCGGGGACGCCGATGAGCATCGTCCCGCCGGCGTACGGGAGGCTGTCGAAGACGGTCACCTGGTAGCCCTTGACCGCGAGCTCGCGGGCGACCGACAGCCCGGCCGGGCCGGCCCCGACCACCGCGACCCGTTCGGCGCGGGGCGTGATCTCGGGCATGACGTCGGGGATCCCCGACGCCTCGTGCCACTCGACGAGGAACCGCTTCATGGCCCGGATCGCGAGGGGCCGGTCGATGTCGCCCCGGCGGCAGGCACGCTCGCAGGGAGCCGAACAAACGTACGAACACATGGCCGCGACCGGGTTCGGCTCGCGGGAGAGGATGTAGCCCTCCTCGAACCGGCCCTCGGCCGCGAGGTTCAGGTAGCCGCGGCAGTTCGTTCCGACCGGGCAGGCCTCCTGGCACTCGATGTTGCACTGGAGCCAGGACGCGTCCACCGGCTGGACGAGGAACTCGGGCGACTCGATGACAGGCAGCTCACGGGCGTCGCGGAGGGGGTCGATGGCCAAGCGCGGTTGCCTTTCGCTCCGATCGGGATTCGGGGGCAGAGGGGTCGCGGCGAGCGCCGTGGCCCGAATCTAGCAGCGGGCCGAGGGGCCTGCAAAACGGGCGGCGGCCCCCCGACCGGCGAGTTGACGCTGCAGAATCGCGCAGCTACCCTCGACCCGAGGGCTGCGCCAGGATCCGCCGGCCACGCGGCCGGCCGGGAGGGACACCGTGACCGCGAGCGAGTTTGCGTTCCTCGCACTCGGACTCGTGCTCGGCGTCGCCACCGGCGCAGCGGTCGTCGTCGTCTTCCGCGCCCGGCCCCGACCGCCCCGCGAGGTCCGCGTGACCGTGACGGCGGCAAGCGTGCCGCGGCGGTCCTCCACCCTCGCCGCCGCCGCGCTCGACGCGACGGCCGGCGAAGGCGCGAGCGGTGGCCCGGCCGATGCGTCGGACGGGAGCGCTGCCGAGCGGCCGTCGCTGCCCGCCGGAGCGCCGGCGCCCGAGCGACGGGGTCCGTTCGTCCTGGAGCCCCGACCACCCGCCCGCCGCTACCCGGTCGCGATCCCGGTCGGGCCCGGCCGGGAGCCCTCGCTGATGGTCGAGGCGCTCCATGCAGCCGAGGCCCGCGCGTCGGCGATCCTGGGCGGAGGTCGAGGTGACGTCGGGTCGTCCGGCGGGGCCGGCCCGTCGTCCGCCGCCGTCGCCCTCGCCGACCAGCCAGGAAGCCCGGGCGCCCCTGCCGCGCCGAGCGAGCCGCCCGGATCGTCGAACGCCGGCGGCTCCGGAGCAGCGGGGCCGGAAGGGCCGTGCCTCGAGCTCCGTCGCGTCGCCGACGAGCGGTGTGCCCTCGCCACGACGGCGACCGAGCGCGCCGCCGCGACGGCCGCCGCGCTCCGGGATCTCCAGCGGATCTACGACGAGCACCAGGCCCGCGCCGACCGTGCGGCGGTCGCCGGCGACCCGGTCCGCATCCGGGCGACGAAGGAGGCGGCGCAGCAGGCGTTTCGACGAGCCCGCGATGCCGCCCGGACCCGGGCGCAGCTCGAGGAAGCGGCGCGCGCCTGGCTGGCCGAGATCAATGCGATCAACGGCGCCACCCGCGGGTCCGCCGAGACGGCCGCCCGCGAGCGGACGGCCGCCGTCGAGATCGTTCCGCGGCTCGAACGCCTCGCCGTCGAGGCCGACGCTGCCCGGATCGCCGCGGAGGCCGCGGAGGAAGCCTGCATCGCCGCCCGTCAATCGGTCGCCGACTGCGAGGAGGCCGCCGTCCACGAGCCGTCGCCGACCATCGTGCCGCCGCCGGTGCCAATCCCCGCCGGCGCGGGACGACCGCTCCTCGACGACGCCGACGAGGCGGACGAGATGGCGGCGGCGATCGCGAGCGGCGAGCCGCTCGTCGTCGCGCTCCTGCGAGGCGATCGCGCCGCTCTCGCCAGGGCGGCCGCGGAGCTCGGTGGCGACGACGCGACGTCCCGCCGGACGTGGACGCTCGAGCTCGGACGGTTCCTCGAGGCGATCGTGGACCGGGCGATCGAGGCCGCGTCGCTCGACTTCCCGACGGACCACCCGTTCTGGGGGGCGTTCGCCCTCGCCCAGAACCGCGAGATCGCCGCCGCGCTCGCGTCGCTCGGGTACCGCTTCGACGGGCTGGGCGGATGGCTCGACGGCCGGGTGCCGAGCCAGCGCGACCTCTCCCTCGCGGTCGGCTACGCGGGCCTCGACCCGATGCGGATCCGGCGCTGGCCGACCGAGGCGGAGGCGGGCGAGCTCTATCGCGACGTGCGCGTCGCCGCCGACGAGTACCTGATCGCCGCCGCGGGCGGCTTCACCCTCGGCGAGCTGATCTCGCTGCTCGGTCGGCGGGCGGACGCCCTGACCGAGATCTGGAACGCCTGGGGCCGCGTCAGACCGGTCCTGCTGGGACCCTCCCGCTGACCGACGGCCGGCGGCTCTAGGCGCGCGCCGCCGCGTCGGCCTCGGCGGCCGCCTCCGCGGCCTCGGCCTCGCTTGCCGCGGTCCCGACCGCCTCGTCGTCCTCCTCGATCACGACGACCCGCAGCGCCTCGGCCGCCGCGGTCCCGATCCGCGCCCCCTCGCTCGACGCCCACTCCCGGACACGGGCCTCGAGCCGATCCATGTCGCTGATCTGGCTGACGTGGGCGCGGAGGGCGGCGATCTTCCGATCGATCGTCGACGACACGTCGATCCAGGCGTTCGGCCGCTCGCTCCAGAAGAGGTAGAGCCTCCGGACGTAGTGCTTCTCCAGGCCCTCCCGGTACAGCCACGGGAAGGCCATCGGGTTCCGGGCCGCCGGATAGACGGCGTCGACCGCGGCCATCCCGGCCGTCCGATGGTCAGAATGGTTGACCCCGCCGTCGCGGTAGAAGATGACCTCGGGGTCCGTGCAGAGGACGGCGTCCGGACGGAAGCGACGGATCTCGCGCACCAGCATCTCCCGCAGCGGCAGGTCGTTCGCGAGCGCGCCGTCCGGCTGGTGGAGAAACGTCACGCCGGCATAGCCGACGATGCGGGCCGCGTCGCGCTGCTCGCGCTCGCGGACGGCGGCGAGCTCGACCGGATCGAGATCCGGCTCCTCGGCGCCCGCGTCGCCGCTCGTGCAGCAGACGAGCCAGCCCTCGGCCCCGTCGTCGATCCAGCGCGCGGCCGCGGCGGCCGGACCGAAGTCGGCGTCGTCGGGATGGGCGACCACGACCATGAACCGCCCCGGCCGCCAGCCGTGCTCGGTCGCGACACCGGCTTCCGCGCCTTCGCGGCCGCTTGTCACGGTGTTAGCATCCGCGTGAGGCTTCGCTCGTCTCCCCCCACGGGCGAAGCCTCAGTTCGCGTCCCGGGTCTCACGACGCCGTCGCGCCGACCTCGTCGAGGGCGGCCAGCACGACCGCGGCGTGGCCGTCCGCCTTCACCCGCGGCCACGCCCGGGCGATCCGTCCATCCGGGTCCACGAGGTACGTCGACCGGGTCATGCCGATCGTCTCGCGGCCGTAGCTGACCTTCGGGCCCCAGGCCCCATAGGCCTCGCTGACGGCGTGATCCGTGTCCGAGAGGAGCGTGAACGGCAGGCCGTACTTCTCGCGGAAGCGGCGATGGCTGGCCGCGTCATCCGGGCTGATGCCCCAGATGTCGGCCCTCCGGTCGCGGATCTGCTCGTCGAGGTCGCGGAACTGGCAGGCCTCGGTCGTGCAGCCCGTCGTGTCGTCCTCGGGGTAGAAGTAGACGATCGTCCAGCGGCCGCGACGATCGCCGAGGCGATGCTGCGTTCCCTCCGCATCGGGCAGGGAGAAATCCGGCGCGACGTCGCCGACCTGCGGCGTCCGGCGCTCGGCGGCGGTCGCGCCCGCCTGGGAGGTCGACTGTTGATCCGTCATCGATCGAGCGTAGCAGCGACCTCGACGATCAGCAGCCGGCCCCGTCGGAGGGTGACCGAGGCCAGCGGGCCGGCGCGCACGTTCGACACGCCTCGAGGCGTCCCGAGCGGCAGATCCTCGTCGGCCAGCGGGTACCGCAGTCCGGCGGTCGTCACGCCACCCGCGTCGCCGCCGATCGGGATGAGCGACACGACCCCGCCGTCGGCGCCGGGCAGCCGTCGCTCGATCGGCCGCCCATCGTGTCGAGCCGTGAGCAGCGAGAGCCGGGCGCGGGGATCGACGATCACGGCGGACCGGCCGTCGAGCGCGGGATGGGCGAGGAGCGTGACGTTCGCGAGGGCGTGGTCGACGCGCGGCCCGCCGAGCGCGCCGACGATCGTCACGCGCGCGGCGCCACGGCCGACGGCGTCGACGATCGCGAGCTCGGTGTCGGTCTCGTCCTTCGCCGCGGGAGCGCGCCGGACCTCGACCCCCTCGTGCCTCAGCGCCGCGGCCGCGTCCTCGCCCAGCGAGTCGAGATCGCCGACGACCGCGTCGAGGCGGAGGCCGAGCGCGCCCGCGGTACGGGCACCGCCGTCGGCCGCGACGACGTACCCGGCATCGGCGTCCCAGCCCGGCCATGCCCGATCGAGGAGCTGCCGTCGCGGCCGCTCGCCGTCGGCGACGACGATCGCGTGGAGGCCCCTCGCGCTCATCGCCCATCCGAGCGCGGGCCGAGCCACGCCTCGACCCAGGCGGCGACCGAGGGGTAGACGGCGGCAGCGCCGGCGTCGCGGAGGGTGGCCGCCTCGCCGAGGAGCGACTCGATCCCGACGGCCGGACAGCCCGCCGCCTTCGCCATCCGCATGTCGTCGGGCGCGTCACCGACGTACGCCGTCTCGGCGGCTCGTTCCGATCGGCCCATCAGCGCGAGCGCTCGCCGGAGCGGAGCCGGGTCCGGCTTTGCGGTCTCGAGATCGTCCCCGTAGACGCACGCCGCCACGTACCGCTCGAGGCCAAAGGCTGCGATCTGCGGCTCGACGACGCGGCGATCGCCGGCGGTCACGACCCCGACCGACAGCCCGTGGCCGACCAGGCGCTCGACCGCCGCGACCGCCCCCGGCAGCGGGCGGGTGTCGCCCGAGCGGGCGTCGAACCGCTCCCGCCACAGTCGTGCCGCCTCGTCGAGCCTGCCGTCGGGGACGCCGAGACGGCGGTACGCGACCCGCCAGTCGGGGCTGTAGTGACGGCGGTACGTGGCCTCGTCGAAGGGGACTCCCAGCTCGGCCATCACCGCGGCGTTCGCCCGGAAGAAGAGCGCGAGCGAATCGGCGAGCGTGCCGTCCCAGTCGAAGACGACGCCGCCGACGCGGAGGTGAGCGCCCACCGCTCGGTATCGTAGCGGCGCATGGAGCTCCTTCGAACCCGAACCGGCCGGGTGACGATCGTCGGCCACCGCGGCGCAGCCGCCTATGCCCCCGAGAACACGATGCGCTCGTTCGAGACCGCGCGCGAGCTGGGCGTCGACATGGTCGAGTTCGACGTCCACCTGAGCGCCGACGGCCGGTGTGTCGTCATCCACGACGAGACCGTCGACCGGACGACCGACGGCCACGGGGCGGTCGGCGAGCTGACGTACGCCGAGCTGCGCGAGCTCGACGCGGGCGAGGGCGAGCGGATCCCGTCGCTCGAGGAGCTGCTCGAATGGTCGAGCGACGTCGGCATGCCGCTGTCGGTGGAGCTCAAGCACCCGAACGTCTGCACCCGCCGACCGTACGCCGGGCTGGAGGAGGCGGTCCTCGGGCTGCTCGACCGCTTCGGGCTGCTCGACCGCTCGTTCGTCCATTCCTACCACCACGCCGCCGCCCGGCGGGTCAAGGAGCTGCGGCCCGACGTCACGACCGCGATCAGCTGCGACTACGGGGACTTCGTCGACGTCGCGGCGGTCGCGCGGTCGGCGCGCGCCGACGGGATCCACCTCGAGTGGCGGTCGCTCTCCCCGGAGGCGGTCGAGCAGGCCCATGCCGCGGGCATCCACATCCTCGGCGGCGGGATCCCGGACGGCCGGGACGACATCGTCCGCGCCCTCATCCGGCACGGCGTCGACCTGATCGACAGCGACGACCCGGACCACCTGCGCGAGGTCGTCGAGGACGAGCTCGCGCGGATCGACGAGGCCTCAGCCCTCGGCGGCGTCGAGGGCGACGACGGGGACGGGCGCGCGATCGAGCCATGACCTGGCGATGAGCCGGGCCAGCTCGATGTCGCCTCGCGCCGTCTCGGGCGAGACGAGCGGAGGCACCCCGTCGACGACCGTCCGATGGAGGTGGACGAGCTCACGCCGGAAGGCCTCGTCGTAGCCGGCCACGAGCTCGCCGCGGTCGAGGACGCCGCGCTCGGCGGTATCGAGGTCGATCAGCGTCGGGGCGTTTCGCAGGAACGGCGACGGGAAGCGCAGGCTGAGCCGCCCGGCCGGCGCCCGGAACGAGAGCTCCTGGACGTACTCGGGTAGCTCGGGCAACCAGACGAAGCTGAACGAGACGCGGAGGTCGTCGGCGTAGGCGAGGACGACGTGCATCGAGCGAGCCTCGTCCCAGAACTCGGCCGACAGCACGTCCCGGGGGTCGCCGACGAGGCCGCGCAGCAGGTTCAGCTCGTGGATCGCGCTGTCGAGCAGGAGGTCGTGGTAGGCGCGAACGAGGCGGTCGTCGGCGGGACGACCCATCGCCTCCCCGACGAGGCGCCGGCGTTCCGCCTCGCCCGTCTCGATCGTGGCCCCGGGCAGGTCCGCCACGCGGACGATGTCCTCGTGGCCGACGTAGGTGCCGATCGGCGACTCGAGCGTCGTGATCCCGACGTGGCGCAGGGAGCCGAGCCCCGGCAGCCGGTCGGCAGCGACCCCATAGGCCGGATCGTGGCGCTTCATGTAGCCGACCGTGAGCGAGCGGTCGGCCGCCCGGGCAGCGGCGATCATCCGGTCGGCGTCGGCCGTCGTGAGCGCCATCGGCTTCTCGACGAAGACGTGCCGGCCCAGCTCGAGGGCCCGGATCGCCGGCTCCGCATGGGAGGCGCTGGTGAGGACCATGACGAGGTCGAGCGGAACCGACTCGAGCATCGTCCGCCAGTCGGTGAACGTCGCCGCGACGCCGAACCGCTCGGCGACGCCGGCCAGGGTTCCCGGCGAGAGGTCGCACAGCGCGGCGATCTCGAACCGATCGCCGAGCTCGCGCAGGTAGTGGAGATGCATCAGCTGGGCGACGAGGCCGCAGCCGATGACGCCGACCCGAACGCGCTCCATCTTCCCAGCCCTCCACGCGACCCCCGGGCGATCGTATCGGTCCGGCCCCTATCCTTCTCGCTGCCCGCGGTCGCCCAGCCCGCCACCAGGTCAGGTCATGCCGTCATCCGCTTCGCGCGCGCCCGTCGGGAGCTCGACCGCGTCCGGCCGGCGATCGACGGCCGAGGGTGGCGCCGACCTCGTCCTGCTCGGCGCGATCTCGATCTGGAGCCTCAACTTCACGGTGATGAAGGTGGGGATCGCCGAGATCAGCCCGGTCGCCTTCCCCGTCTTCCGGTTCGGGATCGGCGCGCTCGTCATGGCCTACGTCGTCCGGCGGCGCGAGGGCGGCCTCGGGTTCCAGCGCCGTGACGCCCTCCTCTTCCTCGTGACGGCCGTCCTCGGGATCACCCTCAACCAGCTGTGCGTCGTCTACGCCCTCAAGCTGACCACGGCGGCGAACGTCGCGCTGCTGAGCGCGACGCAGCCGATCTTCACCGCGGTCATCGCCACGATCGTCGGCGACGAGCTGCTGGGTCGGCGGCACTGGCTGTCGGTCGGCCTCGGGCTGGCCGGCGTCGCGCTCGTCGTCGAGGGCGGCGCCACCGGCCAGACGGTCGGCGAACCCGGGCCGGGCGGTCTGCCGCTCGGCGAGCTGCTCGCCCTCGGCGTCTCGCTCACCGCGGCCGCGTCGGCGGTCACGATCCGGCGGCTCCTCGGCCGCTACTCCCCGTATCGGATCCTCGCGCTCCAGATGATCATCGGGACCGCGTTCCTCCTGCCGGTCGCGGCCCCGTCGCTCGCGTCCGAGGACTACGCGACGGTGAGCCCGGTCGGCTGGGGCGCGCTCGCCTACTCCGCCGTGCTCGCGGGCATCGTCACGAACCTCCTCTACTTCACGGGGATCGGGCGGGTCGGCGCGTCGCGGGCCGCGGTCTACCAGTACCTGCAGTCGTTCCTCGGCGTGCTCCTCGCGGTCCTGCTGCTCCGCGAACCGCTCGCGACGCTCCAGGTCGTCGGCGGGCTCGTCGTCGTCGCGAGCGTGGTTCTGAGCCGCCAGGACCCACGCGACCTCGCGCGCCGGCTCGCCGCGCGGCGCTCGGCCCGAACCGGCCGAAAAACTTGACATCCGGAATTCGGTGCGCGGATGATCCGCCAGCCCATTGATAACGGCGGGTCTGGGGGGACCAGCATGGCGGCCCGGTTCGGCGGTTGGCGCCGGCCCGCGCCGGAGGAGGAGTGGTGTCCATGAAGCATCTCCGGCACATCGCGGTCCTCGCCGCCTCGGTCGCCGTCGCGGCCGCGGCATGCAGTGGCTCCAATCTCCCAGGGCAGAGCGCCGCGGCCTCGGGAGGGGGAGGCGGCAACGCCACCACGATCACGCTGATCGACACGAACTCGGGCGCGAACTTCCAGCAGTGGTTCAAGCAGACCTTCGTGCCCGAGGCGCAGACGGACCTCGGAGTCACGATCAACTACGTGGTCTCGTCGGGACCCGAGACGCTCCAGCGGATGCAGGCCATGACCGCCGGCCAGGGCGACTTCGACGTCGTGTTCATGAAGGACAACGACCTCGTGAACTGGGTCAAGACCGGGATCAAGCTCGAGAACCTCAAGGATCATTCGGGCGACATCCCGAACCTCTCGAAGACGCCGCTCGAGGACGAGAAGACGGTCCTCGGCACCGACGTCAACTACGAGGGCGCGCTCTTCTGGCGGTCCCAGGGCGCCACGATCGTCGACACGGCGAAGATCTCGAACCCGCCGAAGTCGTGGAAGGAGCTCTACGACCGCCGGGCCGAGTTCAAGGGCCACATCACGATGGTCCGGCCGGACGCGAAGTCGGGCGGTGGCCGGACCTACATGTACGGCTTCTTCCATGCCTTCGGCGTCCCGTTCGACACCGTCTCCGACCTGACGGCCCTCCAGGCGACGCCCGAATGGAAGGACGCGTCGGCGAAGTTCACGGACCTCACCTCGTACATGACGAACCCGCTCCCGGCGGAGCCGCCGGACATGTTCAAGCTCTTCTCGGACGGGACGGCCTGGATCTCGGACTACGCCCAGGACTACACGATCTGGGCGACGACCCAGGGCCTCGTGCCGCCGACGATGAAGGCGTACCCGATGTCCGAGGGTGAGGCGCGGTCGGCCGACGGCCACCTCGTCATCCCGTCGAACATTCCCGACAGCCGCAAGCCGATGGCCTACAAGCTCCTCAACTACATGCTGGACGACAAGATCCAGCTCCAGCTCCTCACGCAGATGTACCAGTACCCGGGAACGGATGCGTACACCCGCGCACCGGCGGACGCGTTCACGAAGATCCCGACCTTCGAGGAGGGTCGCAAGCCCCTCTTCAACATCACGAACAGCGCGGCCTATGACTGGTTCAAGGAGAACGGCATGGGCCTCGTCAAGCAGACCGGGCAGTAAGCCGAGGTCCCATCGCGGGTCATGGCTCGCGACGTCCGTAGCCTCAGGTGAGCCTCGCTGAGCAGCCCGGCGCCGCCGTCATCGGCGGCGCCGGGCTGCGGATTCGCAATCGGGTTCGAGGCGGCCGCGGCGGCTTCGTCACGCTCGCGCTCCTCGTTCCGGGCTTCGGCGCGATCGCCTTCCTGTTCCTGCTCCCGCTCCTCCTCGTCATCCAGCTGAGCTTCGCGCCGGAGGGGGCGTCGAGCGGGTTCACCCTCGAGAACTACCGGGCGTTCCTCGCGACCGAGACGCTCCTCGGGGCATTCGTGCTGAGCATCGAGCTCGCCGTCCTGGCGACGATCTTCTCGATCGTGCTGAGCGTCCCTCTCGCGCTCGTCCTCCGCCGACCCTTCCGCGGCAACCGGGCGTTCCGCCTGCTCATCCTCTTCCCGCTCATGGTCCCGGCGCTCGTCAGCGCCGTCGGCCTGCGCATCTTCTGGGGCGACGTCGGCTGGGCGAACCTCACCCTCCAGCTCCTGCCGTTCGTCGACGGCCCGGTGCGCATCGTGTTCACGGTCCCCGGGCTCGTCCTGTTCTACGTCTGGCTCTTCTTCCCGTTCACGGCGCTGCTGACGCTCGCCGCGCTCGAGGGGATCGATCCTTCGATCGAGGAGGCGGCCGAGGTCTCCGGTGCGAGCCGCTGGAAGGTCCTGCGACACATCCTGCTGCCGCTGGCCGTGCCGGGAATCCTCGCCGGGTCCGTGCTGACGTTCATCGAGTCGTTCGGGGCATTCAGCGTCCCGCTCGTCACCGGCGGCGACTACCGGCCGCTGTCGGTCCAGATCTACACGGTCTCGGCGATCTTCCTCCACTGGAACGAGGGCGCCGCGATGTCGGTCGTCATGGGCCTGACCCAGATCGTCTTCCTCGTCACCTACTTCCGGCTCCTCCGGCGGAGCGCGGCGTGAGGGCGGCGCGATGACGGAGCTCGCGGGAAGCTACGGCCGCTCGGTCTGGGACGGCCGGCGGGTGCTCGCCTACACGTTCATGCTGGCGTTCCTTCTCTACATGCTCGCGCCGCTGACGATCATCGCCGTCACGTCGGTCGGCCGGACGTGGTTCGGGCCCACGTGGCTGCCGCAGGAATGGGGGCTTCAGTGGTACGAGCTGGCGGCGACGATCGGGAACATTCCCGAGGTCCTCAAGAACAGCCTGATCATTGCCGCGCTGGCGGTCGTCATGAGCCTCGCCCTCGCGCTGCCGACGGCCTGGGCTCTCGGTCGGCGGAACGTGCCCCTGCGGAGCCTGCTCAGCACGCTCGTGCTCCTGCCGCGGATGCTGCCGCCGATCGCGTTCGCACTGGGCGTGGCCAAGCTCTTCTACGGGCTCGGGCTCGTCGACACCCTGTTCGGGGTCGCCCTGGCCCACGTGACGATCACGCTGCCGTTCGCCCTGCTCGTCCTGAGCGCGACGTTCGCCGGGATCGACGAGCGGCTCATCGAGGCGGCCGAGGTCTGCGGCGCGCGGCCGTGGCGGACGTTCCTCTGGGTGATCCTGCCGCTGGCGATGCCGGGCATCCTCTCGGCCGCGATCTTCGTCTTCACGACGTCCTACAACGAGTTCACGCTGACGCTGCTCACGTACGGGCCGCACACCCTCACGCTGCCGGTCCAGACCTACCTCGTCATCGGCGACGGCTTCGTCCCGATCGCGAGCGCGATCTCGATGATCCTGCTCGTGCCGTCGCTGCTCGTGCTGCTGCTCATCCAGTCGCAGCTCAAGCCCGACAAGCTGATCGGGGGCCTGAAGGGGGTCTAGCCGCCGCCCCCGAGGGCCGAGCCGGCGACTGCCGGTCGCGGCCCGCGGGCCAGGCGCTCGCGGGCCAGGCGCTCGCGGCCCACATGAACATGCACACGGCTGGCATGACTATTCGATCGCGCGGCGTCGGGTGGACATCGATACCACCGAAGGACGGCACCCTCGGTCGGAAGTCGCCCTAACGCGCGCATCCGGAACAAATGGCAGGATCGGGCCGGCTCCGGCGGGACGGCGGTCGGCCGGCTCCGGCGGGACGGCAGCGTGCGAGGATGGCCCCGCAGCGTCCCCGCGTCAGCGAAGGATCGGTCGGATGAACTCGGCGGAGCGCTCCACCCCCGCGACCAGGTCGAGCGTGAGGTCCTCGTTCTCGATGCTCACCACGTCGTCGTAGCCGACCTCCTGGAGCGTCGCGATGAACGACCGCCACCAGGCCGCGTCGTGGACTGCCCCGACCGTTCGGAACTGCCACGACCGCTCGGCCCCGGGCGCGAACGGGCGATCGTCGAGCACCCCCGCGAGCGCGGTCTCCGCCGGGTCGATCTCGGTGTCCTTGAGGTGGGCGTGTCCTACCGCCGACCCCAGGGCCCGGATCGACGCAATCGGGTCGATGCCCTGCCAGAAGAAATGCGACGGGTCGAGGTTCACGGCGAGCGGTTCGCCGACCGCATCGTGGAGCCGCCGGAACGTCGGCACGTTGTAGACCACGTTCTGGGGGTGGAGCTCGAAGCAGACGCGGGTGACGCCGTGGTCGAGGGCGAACGCGCCGAGCTCCCGCCACGTGGCGATCGTCTCGTCCCACTGGCGCTCGAGGAGCGCGACGTGATCCTCCGGTCCCGGATACCAGAGCCAGTTGATCGTCGTCGCGCCGGGCCCGTCGCCGGTCGTACCCGACATCGACACGATCTTCGTGACGCCGAGGAGCTCGGCGAGCCGGATCGTCTTGCGGATGATCTCGCGCTGGGCCTCGCCGATGACCGGGTGGAGCGGCCAGGCCGAGCAGTTGAGCGCGGCGATCCGCAGCCCTCGCCGGTCGAACGCCTCCTGGAACGACCGCCGACTCGGCTCGCTCTCGAGGAGCTCGTCGAGGGGCAGGTGCGGTGCCGAGGACTGGCCGCCACCGGCGATCTCGATCGTCGTCGCGCCGATCCGGACGGCGAGGTCGAGGGCCTCCTCGAACGACAGGTGCGGCGCCGAATCGGTGAACAGGCAGAGCTCCACGCGTCCTCCTCGGATCTTTCAGGCGATGTCCGTGATGGGCCCGCGATCCGGGCCAGCCGTCTGGCAGGACATTCTCGGGCAGCGCTCGGGCCTCGCGCAGGCGGTGCGCAGGCGCCGCTCAGGCGGCGCTCAGGCGGCGATTCTCGTGGGCGATCCGGTCGACGATCTCGAGGAGTCCCCGGCCCCAGGGCGCCGACGACACGAAGTCCACCTTCGCGCGAACGGCCGCCGTCGCGTTCGCGGGCGCGGCCGCGAACCCGACCCGATCCAGGAAGACGAGGTCCGAATCCGCGTCCCCGACGCCGCCGATCTCGGCGGGTGCCAGGCCGGCGACCGAGGACAGCCAGTCGACGCCGACCCCCTTGTCCACCCCGGCCGGCATGACGTTGATGCACTCCACCCCCTCGTCCACGTAGAAGCTCTCGCCGAGGAGGCCGCGGGCGGCCGTCCAGAGGGCGTGGACGTCGCCGTCGGTCGGATAGAGCGTGCCGCTGTAGGTCTTGCCCGGCTGCCAGGTCGCGCGCCCGGTCTGCACGAGCGACGCGTCGAGGCTGTCGATCCCCTGCCGAAACGCCGCCATCACGGTCGCGTCGATGCGGGGGTTGGCGAGGAACCCGTACGGCTCCATCGTCAGCAGCCCGCAGCCGTTCTCGAAGATCGACGGCCGGTAGGCGGCGATCTCCTGGACGAGGACCTCGACGTACGGAGCGGGCCGCCCGGTGCAGAGGCTCACAGCGGGCACGAACCGGTCGGAGCGGGAATGTTCGTTGATCCGCGCGACCTCGGCGAGGACCGTCAGATCGATCGGGCGGCCCTCACCGGCGGTGAGACAGCCGTCGACGTCGGCGAGGACGAGGGCGATCGGGCCGGCGGTCACCGACGGGGCATGACCCGGGCGCGATCGGCGGGGAATCGGATGACGACGCGAGCCCCCTCGTCCCGCCGATCCTCGGACTGGACCCGGACGAGGTCGCCACTGGTCAGCCGGATCCGATAGTCGATCCGGTCCCCGAGATAGGTCGCCTGCTCCACGGTGGCTCGGAACGCGTTCGTGCCCTCGGCAGGGCCGGTCGTCGGATCGTCGTCGCGCGGCGCGAGCGTGATCTCGTTCGGCCGGACGAAGACGAGGACCTCGTCGCCGGGCGTCGTGTCGGGGCTCGATCGGGCGACGACGGGCCGACCGCCGACGTCGACCTGGCTCATCCCGCCCTCGGTCGTCTGGAGGCGCCCGGAGAGGAAGTTCGACAGGCCGATGAAGTCCGCCACGAAGGCCGATCGGGGCTCGCCGTAGATCTCTTCGGGCGGACCGATCTGCTCGATGACGCCCGCATTCATGACCGCGACCCGGTCGGACAGGGCGAGGGCCTCGGACTGGTCGTGGGTGACGTAGACCGCGGTGATCCCGAACCGTGTCTGGAGCTCCTTGATCTCGAACCGCATCTCCTCGCGGAGCTTCGCGTCGAGGTTCGAGAGTGGCTCGTCGAGCAGGAGGACCGACGGCTCGTAGGCGAGGGCGCGGGCGAGCCCGACACGCTGCTGCTGGCCGCCCGACAGCTGCCGCGGATAGCGGTCCGCCTGCTGGTCGAGGCGGACCATCCGAAGGGCGTTCTCCACCCGCCGCCGTCGCTCGTCCTTCGCCACGGCCCGAACCTTCAGCGGGAACTCGACGTTGCCGAACGCGGTCATGTGCGGGAACAGGGCGAAGTTCTGGAAGACCATGCCGAGGTTCCGGCGGTAGGTCGGAACGTCGGTCACGTCGCGGCCGTCGATGAAGATCTGACCCTCGTCCGGCCGGCTGTAGCCGGTCAGACAGCGGAGCGCGGTCGTCTTGCCGCAGCCGCTCGGGCCGAGGAGCGTGAGGAGCTCGCCACGCTCGACGGTGAACGACAGGTGGTCATTGGCGACGACCGTCGCGTAGCGCTTCGTGACATCGCGGAACTCGATCATGGGCGCGCCGCCCGCGCTGGAGGCGGCCACGGCGGCGTCGACGACGGGTGCGGTCACGGCGGGCATGGTATCCGGCCGCGCAAGTGCCGTTGCGGCCGGTGGCGTTTGCGGCCGGTCCGGCGGGTGCCGCCGGGGCCGGCACGCGACTGGCTCGCCAGGGCCCGATGCTATCCTCCCGGCCGTGCCCGGCACCTCCGACCATCCCGCGATCAGCCGCGTACGCGCCGCGGCGGAGCGGAAGGGGATCGACCTCGACGTCCGGACGTTCGACGAGTCGACCCATACCGCCGCGGATGCCGCGGCCGCCATCGGCTGCGAGCTGGGCCAGATCGTGAAGTCGCTGGTCTTCGTCGCGCCCCGGCCCGACGGACCCGGCCAGCCCGTCGTCTGCCTCGTATCCGGCCCGAACCGGGTCGACCTGTCGCGGCTGGCGGCGATCGTCGGCGAGCCCGACATCCGGCGGGCGACCGCGCGCGAGGCGAACGAGGCGACCGGGTTCGTGATCGGCGGGATCCCGCCGTTCGGCTACGACCGGCCGATCCGGGTGGTCCTGGATCCCGAGTTGAGCCGGTTCCCGATCGTCTGGGCTGCCGCGGGGACGCCGACGGCCGTCTTCGGCGTGCCGCCCGCCGTGCTGCGAACGCTGGCAAACGCCGAGGTCGCTCCGATCGCCCTGCTCGAGCCGACCGCCCCGGCGCCGCCGGAGGTCGCCGCCTGAGCCCGGCATGACGGGCCAGGCCCACGACGCGGTCGTCCAGTACCCCGGCGCCATCCGGGTCCGCTATCGGTGGGCGGGCAGTGGCGAGGGCGAGGCCGTCTTCGCCCTGACCGAGGCCGGCGGCAGCCTCGTCGACCTCGGCGAGATCGTTTCGGAGACACCGGACCGGCTCTGCCGGGCCGAGGTCCGGGCGGACACGCCGGCCGGCGCCTGGACCGTGCGGCTCGCGTCGGCGATCTACGACGAGCCCGCGGCCGTCCTGTGGGACGAGCCCGGGCTGCTCGTCGTCCGTTATGGCTTCGTCGCCTACGCGCTCGCCGCGCGGACCGGCGAGCTGCGCTGGGCTCATACCTCGCGGACGCCTCTCGTCGAGGTTCTCGCCAGCCCCCGGCTGCCGCACGTCCTCGTCCAGTCGGAGATCGAGACGTTCGCGATCGACCCGAACGGCGAGGTGGCCTGGCGGCTCGGACACTCCGACGTCGTGGCAGCCGCGGACCTCGTGGGCGGCCGGCTCGTCCTCACGAGCTACGACGGACAGGCGACCGCGCTCGACCCGGCGACGGGCCGCTCGGCGCCGCTGGGGACGCCCGGTGGATAACCGACGTGGCCGGGCCGAAAGTCGTGGACAACCGGCATTGACCGTCCCAGCGGATGGCGCGTAGGGTTCGTGTCGAGCCCGGAGGGGCCGAAAGACGCTAACGGCGGCGATCGCATCAACGCCCACGCGTCGGGACGGTTCCTTCGGGCTCCTTCGTGCGCGCCGGCCGAGCGGGCCGCCGGTCTATCATCGCCGGCCGTGGCCATCGCCCTCTTCGCCTTCGGCGGCGTCGCCATCGTCGCCGGTATCGTCCTCCTCGCCTCGTTCGGCGACCGCCTTCGCGTCGGCCGCCTGCTGGCGGGGACGCGAACGGTGGCGTTGGCCGACCTGCCGGCGCTCGCCCGGTCGGATCCGGCGCCGTACGTCGCGGTCGAGGGCCGGATCGACAGCGACGAGCCGTTCGAGGACACCGCCCATCGCCCGCTCGTCTTTCGGCGAACGCGCGTCCAGGTGCGCGGCGCCCTCGGCTGGCGGACGGTCGACGAGGGCCTGGAGAGCGTGCCGTTCTCGGTGGCCGACGCGGGGGGAGAGGCGGCCATCGATCCGGCCGACCTCGACCGTGGACTCGTCGTGATCTCGCGCGAGGCGACGGGGGTCGCCCGAGACATCAGCGATCGCGTGCCGCAGGGCACACCCCCCGACGCGCCGGTCCGGGTCCGCATCGACCAGGTTTCGGCGGTCGAGCACGCGGTCGTGCTCGGGATCCCCGAGAACGGAGCCGGCGGTGTCGGCCTGCGACCGGCTCCCGGCCGGCCGCTCGTCCTCACGACGCTCGAGCGGCCCGAGGCGATGCGGATCCTGGCCGACGGTCGCCAGGCACTCATCCGGATCGCGGTCGGTCTGTTCGCGATCGGCGCGTCCTTCGTCGCGTTCGGTCTCGTGGCGGCCGTCCTGTCCCTCGCGCCGTGAAACGCGGTTTCGCGCCATGAGACGCTGTATCGGATCGACGCTCACCCGACGCGCCGTGGCGGTCGTCCTCGCCCTCGGGCTGCTCGCGCTCCTCGTCGCGCCGACCGCGGCCGTGGCCGCGACGCCGGCCCCGACCGAGCCCGGCGTGGGCGATACCCGGAGCTCGGGCGAGGGGGCGGGGTTCGTCGGCGAGCCCCTCGTCGCGATCGGCCTCGTGGTCGTCGTCGGCCTTGCCGCGGCCGGCGCGACCCTGGTCTACGTCCGGCTGACCGAGGCCCGTCGCCGCTGAATCCCGCCAGCGGTACGTTCGTCCTATTGGCAAGAAGTGTGAGGTTGGCGACACTCACGCCGCCAAACCTCACATTTCCTCCATGACGGTGACGACCGCTCCCCTCAGTCGACCAGCCGATGCGACGCTCTCGGTGACGAAGGCGGCCCGCCTCCTCGGCGTGCATCCGAACACGATCCGGGCGTGGAGCGACCAGGGTCGCCTCCGCTACTACCGGATCAACCCCCGGGGCGACCGCCGCTACCGGCTCAGCGACCTCCAGCGCTTCCTCGCGGCCGCCGAGACGTCGCCGGAGCAGTCGGTCGCGATCGCCCCGCGCCGGCTTCCGCCGCGCCGCCCGGCAGCCGCACCGCCGGCTCGGCTGCCCGGCGCGAATCTCGACCCGGGTGCGCTTCTCGTCCGCCTCGCCGAGCTGGCTCCGCGGCCCGACGACGTGGAGTCGACCCTCACCGGGACGGTCGACGCGATCCAGCGGTCGCTCCCGGTCTCGGCGGCCGTCGTCCTCGAGCACCGCCCCGAGGGCTTCGTCGTGCGAGCCGCCGCCGGCAGCGGGCCCCTCGCCGACCGCCCCGCGACCTTCGGCAGCCTGGCGCAGGCGACGCGGTCGGGCCGGCCCGTCGTCGCGTCGCAGTCGACGACACCGGGCTGGCTGCCGATCGTGGCCGGAACCGACTGGGAGATCGTCGCCCCGATCGCCGCCTCCGACGTTCCATGGGGCTGCCTCGTCGTCGCCGGGGTCGAGGCGGAGCCCGGAGAGAACCTCGTCGGCACCGTCGCCGTTGCCGCCTCGCTCGCCGGTTCGGCCATTCGCGGCGCGCGTCTGTCCGACACGCTCGAGGGCCAGGCCCGACGGTCCGATGCGCTCAGACGCGTGGCGAGCGACCTCGGCTCCCGGCTCAAGCTCGACTCGATCCTCGACGCGCTCGTCGATCACGCCCTCGTGATGTTCGGCGCGGACCGGGCGGCGGTCTTCCGGATCCGTCCGGGTGGCCCCGTCGAGGCTGCCGCGAGTCGCGGCCTCTCGGACCGCTACCTCGCCGCGGTCCGCGACTTCCCGACCCCGTCGATCGGCGGCGAGGCCGTCGCCCAGCGCCGGCCGGTCTGGGCGATCGCCTATGCCCGCGACCCGCGCGGGCAGGCTCTTCGGGCGGCGGTGGTCCAGGAGGGATTCGACTCGATCTGCTGCGCTCCGCTCTATGACGACGACGAGCTCCTGGGCCTCCTGACCGTCTACCACGACCGACCCCATCCCTGGGCGGAGGACGAGATCGCAACGCTCGACGCGCTCGCCCGGCACGCGGCGATGGCCATCCGGACTGCCGAGGACTACACGCGGATGGCGTCGTGGGCGGCCCAGCTCCAGTCGATCCAGGCCCTCGGGACCCGTCTCGCCAGGCTCGCCGACGTCGGCGAGATCGGCCACGCGATCGCGACCGAGCTCCGCCAGCTCATCGACTATCACAACGTCCGCGTCTACCGCATCGACGGCGAGGCGCTCGTCCCCGTCGCGATGCAGGGCCAGGTCGGCGAGTACGTCGACGAGACGCCGGAGCAGCTCCGCTCGCGGGTCGGCGAGGGGATCACCGGCTGGGTCGCGCTCCACAAGGTCGCGCAGAATCTGCCCGACGCCGCGGCCGATCCGCGGACGCAGACGATCCCCGGGACCGAGGACGACCTCGACGAGTCGATGCTGCTCGCGCCGATGCTCTACGAGGACGAGGTGCTCGGCGTCGTCGTGCTCTCGAAGCTCGGCCTCCACCAGTTCCGCGACGACGACCTGCGGCTCCTCGAGATCTACGCGAGCTTCGCCGCCCAGGCGATGGCGAACGCCGACGCCACGGAGCGGCTGCGGGCGCAATCGGCGGCGCTCGAACGACAGCTGAGCGGGCAGCGCGCGCTCCTCCAGATCACCGAGTCGATCCTGACCACGCTCGACCCGCAAGCCGTCCTCGAGCAGGTCGCCGAGCGCCTCGCCGAGCTGGTCCGCTACGACACGATCGCGATCGAGGTCGTCGACCGAACCACCGGTCTGCTGATGCCGCTCTCGGCCCGAGGCGTCGACGCGGCCGCGTTCATGGAGCCGTGGGCACCGGGCGAGACCGGCCTCGCGACCTGGGTCGTCGAGCACAACGAGCCGGTCCTCGTGGCGGACGAGCGGCTCGACGCGCGGGTCAACCACGGGTCGGACGGGCCGATCGCGGCAAGCCTCATCTGCCTTCCGCTCCGCGGCCGCGAGGGCGCGACGGGCGTCCTGTCGCTCGAGCGCCTCGGCGAGACCGACCGCTTCGGTGACGACGAGTTCGAGCTCGTCAAGCTGTTCGCGGCGCAGGTGTCGATCGCGCTCCAGAACGCCGAGCGCCACACCGCGGTCGAGATCCGGGCCCGGACCGACGCGCTCACGGGTCTGCTCAACCACGGGACGTTCACCGAGTGGCTGGCACGGAGCGCCGCGTCCGGCGAGCCGTTCAGCCTCGTGATGATCGACCTCGACGACTTCAAGGGCGTCAACGACGCGTTCGGCCACCAGGCCGGCGACCGCGTCCTCGAGACGGTCGCGCGGGCGATCATCGGCGCCGGCCGCGAGACCGACCGGGTCTTCCGCTACGGCGGCGACGAGTTCGCCCTCATCCTGCCCGGCAGCGAGGGCGTCGCGGCGCGGGCCGTCGCCGAGCGCGTCCAGGCCGCGATCGAGCCGATCGGCGAGCCCGGCGGGCCGTGGGCTGCGGACGGGATCGGCGTGAGCGCGTCGATCGGGGTGGCGTCGTTCCCCGACGACGGCCGGACGCCGGCCGATGTCCTGCTCGCGGCGGACCGGGCATGCTTCGTCGCGAAGCGCTCCGGGCGCGGCCAGATCGCGACGGCCGCCGAGGGGCTCGCGATCGCCGGCGAGTTCTCGCTCAAGCAGCCGACGCCGGTCGACCCACCCTCGATCGAGCCGGCGCCCGCGGTCGAGGAGGTCGTCACACGCAAGCGAGGCAAGCGCCCGTTCCGCGCCGCCTGAGGCCGGCCGCCGTCCGGCTCGGGCTCGTGCTGCTGGGCGGGTGCCTGCCGCTCGCGGGATGCGCGGCGCCGGCCGTTCCGCCGGCGGCATCGTCCGTTCCGCCGATCGCGGCGCCGTCGGCGCCTCCGTCCTTCGTCCGGCCCACGCCGACGCCGCTCCCGACGCCGCTCGAGTACGTCGTCCACAGCGGCGATTCGCTCTCCTCCATCGCCCGGCGGTTCGCGACGACCGCTCGGAGCATCGCCCTCTGGAACGCCGCGCGGTACCCGACGCTCGACCCGGCCTCGGCACGCTACGCGCCCGACCGCATCGGCGTCGGCTGGCGGCTGATCCTCGTGCCCGGGATGACCTTCGAGGAGGCCGCGGACGCCTCGGCGGGCCCGACGCCGTCGGCGCCGGCCCCCCCGTCGCCGAGCATCCCGCCCGGCCCCACCGAGCGGCCCGACGGCGTCGCGGTCTTCGTGGCCCACGCCTCGCGAACGACCTCGGCCGTCGCGCTCACCCTCGACCTGACGCGGAAGGGCGTCCCTCCGGCGGCTGTCGATGCCGCGCTCGACGCGCTCGCGTCGCGCGGCGCGCCGGCGACCGTCTTCGCGAGCGCCGCGCTCCTCGCGGCCGGCGATCCCGGGGCGACGGAGCTCGTCGCGCGGAGCGGGCCGTCGGTGATCCTCGGGGTCGCGTCAGGAAGCGGCGCCACGAGCGCCGACGCGCTCACTGCGGCCGAGTCGGCAGCGTCCGCGAGCGGCGTCTCGACGCGGCCCTGGTACCGGCCGGCCACGAACGAGCCGGACCCGGCCGAGCTGGCGACGGCTGGGCGGGCGGGATGGGCGTACGCGATCGGCTGGGACGTCGACGCGACAGCTGCCCTGACAGGCCCGGACCTCGTCGCGTTCGCGGTGTCGCGCTCGGGTCTCGGCTCGATCATCCGGCTCGACCTGGCCGACCCGGACGTCGCCGCGGCGCTCCCCGACCTCCTCGACGGGCTCGCCGCGCACGGCCTCGTTCCGGTGACGATTCCGGTCCTCCTCGGGCGCTGATGGGCACTATCGTCGGGACATGAGATCGCCCCGGCCACCGCTCGTCCTCGTGACCGCGCCCGACGGCTCCGGCGGCGCGGATCCGGCGTACCTGGAGCGGCGCACGGGGCTCTATCTCGCCGCGATCCGGCGGGCTGGCGGCGAGCCCCGGACGATCGACGAGAGGGCGGTGACAGCGGAGCGGCGGCGCGCGTTCGCGGCGATGGAAGGGCTGCTGCTGTCGGGCGGTGGCGACATCCACCCGGCGCGCTACGGCCGGGGCGTCGAGGGCTCGCGCGAGATCGAGCCGGCACGCGACGCGCTCGAGGCCGAGGCCTGGGCGGTCGCGGCCGAGCGCGGCCTGCCGGTCCTCGGGATCTGTCGCGGTCTGCAGGCGGTCAACGTCTTCGCCGGCGGCACGCTCACGCAACACGTCGACGGGCACGCGGGGCCGGCCTGGGACAGGGGCCCGGCGGCGACCCATCCGATCCGGATCGACGCGGCGACGCGGCTCGGTCGTCTCCTCGCCGAGGCGGGTTTCGACGGTGGCGAGGTCAACACGTTTCACCACCAGGCGGTCACCGGCGCCGATCTCGCACCCGGCCTCGTCGCCGTCGGCTGGGGCGAGAGCCCGGTCGGTCCGATCGTCGAGATCCTCGAGGGGTCGGACGGTCGATGGGTCGCGGCCGTCCAGTGCCACCCCGAGCGGACGGACTCGACCCCGCCCGCGTTCGAGGCCCTCTTCCGCACCTTCGTCGCGGCCGCGGCGAGCGCGCGCGAGAGCGCCGTCCCCCGGCGACCAGCCGCGCCCGGCGGAGGCTAGAGTCGGCCGGCCTCGGTCACGCGCTGGAGGAACTGCCGCGTCCGGGCCTCCCGCGGCGACCCGAAGATCCGGTCCGGCGAGCCCTCCTCGAGGATTCGGCCGCCGTCGAGGAAGAGGACGCGGTGGGCGACGTCGCGAGCGAAGCCCATCTCGTGCGTGGCGATGAGCATCGTCATGCCGCCCGTCGCGAGCTCGCGGATGACCGCGAGGACCTCGGCCACGAGCTCAGGGTCGAGGGCGCTCGTGATCTCGTCGAGGAGGAGCAGATCGGGCGACATCGCGAGGGCTCGAACGATCGCGACCCGCTGCTGCTGACCGCCCGACAGCCGGTCCGGGTAGTCGCGCGCCTTGTCCGCCAGACCGAACCGCTCGAGAAGCCCGAGCGCGTGCGCCTCGGCCGTCGCCCCCGGGACGGCCAACGCCTTGCGCGGCCCAAGGGTGACGTTGGCGAGGACGGTCATGTGCGGAAAGAGGTTGAAGGCCTGGAAGACGATCCCGATGCGCCGCCGGATCCGGTTCACGTCGACGCCGGGAGCCGTGATCTCCTCGCCCGCGACGAGGATCCGACCGGCGTCGATCGGCTCGAGCAGGTTGATGCAGCGCAGGAGCGTCGACTTGCCGCTGCCCGACGCGCCGATCAGGCAGACGACCTCGTGCTCGGCGAGCGAGAGGTCGATGCCCCTGAGGACCTCGAGCCGCCCGAAGGACTTGTGGAGGCCCTCGATGCGAACCGCGAGCGCGTCCGTCGTCGCCATCAGCGAGCCACGGCCGCGGCGCGCCGGCGGTCGCGGGCGACCAGCCAATCGGTGAGCCGGGCGAGGGGGATCGTGATCACGACGAACACGAGCGCGACCGCGAGATACGGGGTGAAGTTGAACTTCGCAGCCTGGATGATCTGGGCCTGACGGAAGATCTCGACCACGCCGATGTACGACACGAGCACCGTGTCCTTCTGGAGGCCGATGAAATCGTTGAGGAGCGGCGGGATCACCCGCCGCACGGCCTGCGGCAGGACCACGTATCGCATCGCCTGGAACCGGGTCAGTCCGAGCGACCGCGCCGCGGCCTCCTGGCTCGGGTGGACCGATTCGATGCCGGCCCGGTAGACCTCGGAGACGTACGCGCTGTAGACGAGGGCGAGCGCAGCGACGGCATAGACGAACGGCTCGGTCGGCATGCCGGGCAGATCGAGCGTGGGGATCCCGAACCCGAGCAGGTAGATGATCAGGACGCCCGGGACGGCCCGGAACAGGTCGGCATAGACGGTGGCGATGAGGCGGACCGGGAAGAAGGCCGGGCCGGGGATCCCGCGCAGCACTGCGACGACCAGGCCGAGCACGAGGATGAGGACCTCGGCGATCGCGAACAGCTGGACGTTGACCGTGAAGGCGTCGACGACCTCCGGCAAGGAGTATGCGAACCACGTCGGGTCGAAGAACGAGGCCTGAACCGCGGCCCACCCCGGCGAGTTCACGACGATCCAGCCGAGAATCCCGAACACGACGACCGTGCTCGCGGCGCCGACGGCGAGCGAGCGGAGCGCCTCGCCCGGCGGGATCCGACGCCGCTCGCGGCGGGGCGATGGCGCGGACGATCCGCCGAGGTCGATCAGGCCGCCGGCGTCGACCGGGCCTCCGGTGAACGACACGTCAGCCGGCGACGAGGCGCCGCGCGCCGGCCGTCAGGGCTGGAAGACGGGGGCGCTCGCCTTGTCGGACAGCCACTCTTTCGTGATCTGGTCGAGGGTCCCGTCCGACTTCAGCGCCGCGATCGCCGTGTTCACGCACGTGGTGAGCGGACTGCCCTTCGCGAGAACCACGCTGAAGTGCTCGGCATCGGCACCGGACGGCGGCGCGAACTGGCCGACGATCACCGAGTTGTCGACCTGCGCCGCGGTCACGTAGAAGGCGGTCGGGAGGTCGACCACGAGGCCGTCGATCTGCTTCGCCTTGAGCGCGGCGACCGCGGCGTCGTTCGTGTTGTAGACCATCGCCTTCGCCGTTGGGGCGATGACGTTGTTGATCGTGTCGAGGCTCGTCGTGCCAACCTGCGCGCCGAACCTGTACGCCTTGAGGTCGGCGATCGTCTTCGCGCCGGCGATCGCGTTCGCCTTGAGCGCGACGACCGACTGGTTGAGGGTGTAGTAGCCGTCCGAAAGGTCGACAGCCTTCGCCCGGTCGGCGGTGTACGAGACCTGGTTCACGTCGAGGTCGAACTTCTTCGGCCCGGGCGCATACGAGTTGTCGAACGGCACGACGATCCAGCTCACCCCGTCCTTCGAGAACCCGAGCTTGTCGGCCAGCGCGTAGGCGAACGCGCTCTCGAACCCCTCGCCGTTCGTCGGATCCCCGAGCTCCCATGGCTTCGGGGCGCTTCCGCTCGCCGGGATCTGGTAGTACGGCGGGTAGGCCGGGTTGTCGGTCCCGATCGTGAGCTTGCCGGACGAGACCGTCTGGAGGTTCGAAGCCGCGCACGCGTCGGGCGTCGCCGACGGCGCCGCCGAGGCCGACGCGGAGGCCGCGACCGAAGGTGCCACCGTCGGGCTCGCCACGGTGGGAGCGGGGGCCGACGGGCTCGCCGGGGCTCCGGTACAGGCCGCCGCCAGCAGGGCGACGACGAGCAGCGGCAGTCGGCGGAACGGACGCATCGGAGTTCTCCTCGGGGCGACGGACGAGCGGAGAGTGTAGCGAACCGCTCGTCCCGTACCTCAGACGCGCCTCACGGTGAGCGCGAGATCCTCCACGAGCCCGAGCTGCCGGCCGGCGTCGCCCTGGTTGACCGCGACGCAGGCCCGCCCGTACGAGTCCTCGTAGACGAGCGGCTCGCCCGCGGGCCGCTCGCCGAACGTGAGCGCCCAGGGCACTTCGACGGTCCGTGCCGTGGCCGCACCGGAACCGGTGATCTCGAGCGCGAGCCGGTCGCCCGACGCGAGCGGCCCGAGGGCGGCCGTCAGGTCGGACACGAGGCCGGCGAGCTTGACGTTGCCGAACGTGTCGACGTAGACGACGCCGGTCTCGAGGCGGCCGTCGCCGATCCGCACGGGGGGCAGGTCGAGCTCGACGAGCGTCGCGCGGTCGAGTACCGGCCCAACCTGCTCGAACGGGACGCCGGCCGCGAGATGAGCGCCGACCGGGCTGAAGACGTCGCGGCCGTGAAAGCTCGAGCTGACCGGCTCGAGGAAGAGATCGCGGTTGCCGAGCCGGCGGACCTCGGCGAGGCCGCCGATCCGCTCGAGCGCCGGCAGGAGGAGGCCGTTGTCGGGTCCGACGAGGACGTCGCCTCGGCCGGACCGGATCGCGATCGGTCGGCGTTCGGTGCCGACCCCCGGGTCGACCACGGCGACGTGGACGCCGATCGGCAGGTAGGGCAGTGCGCACCAGAGCAGGAGCGCGCCGTCACGGATCGCGTACTTGCGGACCTCGTGGCTCAGGTCGACGACGATCGCGTCGGGCGCGATGGCCGCGATGACGCCGCGGCAGATCGCAGCCGACGGGTCGCGCAGGCCGAAGTCGGTCAGGAGCGAGATGAACGGGCGGTCCATGGCGGGAAGGGTGCCGGAATCGACGACGTGGCGCGGGCGGGGGTGCGCGGCGCGCGCGTCATCCGGAGGCGGCGCGGCGGGTGGCTCGCCCGTTGTCGTCTCGCGTTTCGGCCCCGCCGTAACGGTGCGGGGAAGGATCCGGCCGAAGAGCCGAGCCGACCGCCTGCAATGGCCAACTCCCGCTTCGGCCCCGCGTGGGTCCAGTCGGTTGGCCACGGATTCGCCGCCTGCGGGCGTCCGTACACGGGGGTATTGCGACATGACCGAAATCGACGCAAACAAGGCACGCCCTCCTCGCGGCCCGAGTCGACGCGGAGGTGCCCGGGAACGTTGAAGCGGCGTCGGGAGGAGGCACGGAATCCTCGGGCCGAGGGCTGGCACCGCCTGAGTTCGGTCCTCGGAGGGCGCGTGGCAAGCGGCGGGGAGGTTGCCGGAAGCGCCGAAGCGGCACCGGGAGGAGGCTCGGTGCCGCTTCGACAGGTGCTCGTGCGGCGGGAGGAGGGACACGTCGCCCGAGCGGGATATTCGGTTCGTGAGCGCGGCCCCGAAGGGACCCGCGATCAGTGGATGCGGTCGCCGTCGGTGCCGCCGAAGCGTCCCGCGCGAACCAGTTCGCGCAGGAAGAGCAATCGGTTCACCTGGGCGAGGGTCCAGGGACGCTCGCCGAGCGTCAGGCCGGCCAGGAAGGCCGTGAGATTCGCCGCCTCGTCAGGCGCGAGGCCGCGGACGAGGAGCATGCGGTACGTCGCCCGTGTGGCCAGCGGCTCCGCCGACGACGACGGCGCCGGGAGCGTGGCGATGACCGACCCAGACCCGGCCGTGGACGCCACCGCCGGCCACGCCGCGACGGGCCGGGGTGAAGCCCCGGATGCCCGCGAAGCGCGCCTGCGACGGTCGGCCATGGTGCACGAGTCCGTTCGGCCCCTCTCCGTCCGGAGCACTGCGCTCCGGTCTGGTGGGGCGACTATCGGGTCACCCGGCCTAGGCCGCGATGGCCCGACGGTCCCGGGGCCACCGGTACTTGCGGCGTGCCGCGGCGCACCGTCCCTAGACTGGCGCCGTGCGCGTCCGTCGGTTCGAGCTGCGGCTCCTCGCCGGCGTCCTGGCGGTGGCCTGGGCGCTCGTCGCCGGCCTCGTGCTCGTCCTCTACCGGCCGGGCGGCCCGGCGGATGCGGCGGTCGTCGTCTGCGCCGCGCTGCCGGCCGTCGTCGCGATCGTCGCCCTCGCCTGGCCGCCGATGGCCGCCTCGAGCCGGACGTTCGCGGCGGTCGCCTGGCTCGGGATCGGGGTCGCGCTCGTCCTGGTCCCCTCGATCGGCGGCCTGCTCGGCCAGCTCCAGGCCGGCGGGACCCAGACGCTGCTGCCCTCCCCGGAGGCGTCCTATCCGTTCCTGCTGGCGCTCGGCGGGACCTCCCTGTTCGCGGGCCTCGGCCTCGCCGGGGCGCGTCTCGGCACCGGCCTCCGCGGCCGCCGTCTCGCGCTCGGCCTGGCGATCGCGGTCGCCCTCACCGGGACGATCGCGACGCTCTTCGCCGCGGCCGCGGTCGGCAACGACCTCGCGCTCCGCGGCCGCCCGGCGGCGACGTCGCGCTTCGGGCCGACCGATCCGTCGCTGCCGCTGCCCGACTGCGACGCCTCGCTCGTCGTCCCGCCTTCGGCGATCGTGACGATCTCGCTCGACGGCAACGTCGACGACCGCTCGCTCGGTGGCCTCACCGTCGAGGGGACGAGGAACGGCACGGACGCACGGGCGGAGCTGACGGTCGCGACGACGATCGATCTCGAGCGGCGTGGCGCCGCCCGCGTCGGCGGCTCCGCCTGGCTCCTCCGCGGTGGCACGTGGCGGGATGCCCAGCCCGCCGAGACCGGCGCGGACCTCGCCCTCGACGACGTCGTCGTCCGCGAGGCGCTCGGATCGACCGATCGGTCCGCCGCGGAGTCGCGCGGGGAGGAGTACGTCGAGGGTGCCCGGGCCCGCCACTGCCGGCTCGCGATCGACGGTTCGACGTTCCTCCGCGCCTTCCCGGCGACGGCGCTCATCGTCGGCCCGGTCGACCTCCACCGCTGGCGTGGCCAGCTCGACTACTGGGTGTTCGCCGACCGGAGCGTCGGCCGGCTGACGGGCTCGATCAACGGCGACGCCGCCGGGCTGCCGGCGGACGGGATCCTCGGCACGGTCCACGTGACGCTGACGAGCGTCGACCGGGGCGCCCGCCTTCGGGTCGAGGCCCCGGCGCCGTGACCGGGCGCGGAGCGAGCGGATGATGGACGACCACCCACGAGCCGAGGGCAAGCGCGACCGGCTCGCCCGGTTCTACCGCGTGCTGTCGGTCCTCCAGGCCCATGGCGAGCAGGGCGTGCGGGTGGAGGAGATCGCCCGGCGGGTCGGGACGAGCAAGCGGACGACCTATCGCGACCTCGTCGCCCTCGAGGGCGAGCTCGGGATCCCGGTCTGGAGCGACGGCCACGGAACGTGGGGCGTCGAGGGCGAGGGCTTCCTGCCGCCGCTCAAGCTGACCCTCGACGAGGCGATGGCCGTCGTCGTGGCGGCCCGGCTCATGACCCGCTACGCCGACACGTATGACCCGGACCTCGCGGCCGCGTTCCAGAAGCTCGAGGACGGCTTGCCGGCGCCGCTGCGCGACCACGTCGAACGGACGCTCGCGACGCTCGCCGCCCGGCCGACCGACGAGGCCCATGCCCGGCACGTCCACCAGCTGACGCGGGCCTGGGCGGAGCGCCGAACGGTGACCTTCCGCTACCGGCCGGCACGCTACGAGGAGCGCGGCCCGCGGGCACCGGAGGCGCGCCAGGCGCGGGTGAGGCCGTACCTGCTCGAGCCGTCGGTCCAGACCCACGCCCTCTACCTGCTCGGCTGGGACGAGACGCGCGGCGCGCTCCGGACGTTCAAGGTCGAGCGGATCGAGGATCTCGCCCTGACCGGCGAGACGTTCGACGACCCGCCGACCGACGAGCTCGCGGCCCAGCTCGGGCGGGCCTGGGACATCATCGCCGACCAGCCGCCGACCGAGGTCGTGCTCCGCTTCGCGCCGCCCGTGGCGGCCCGGGTCGCCGAGACGATCTGGCACCCCTCACAACGCCAGGAGACCGCCGACGACGGTTCGCTCGTCTGGCGAGCCACAGTGGCGGGGAGGATCGAGATCAAGCTCTGGATCCTGTCCTGGGGTGCCGACGTGGAGGTCCTCGAGCCGCCGGAGCTGCGAGCGGACGTCGCGGCGACGCTCGCGCGGGCGGCGGCCATCTATCCCCGCTGAGGCGCGACAATCGGACGGTGCCGCCCCGTCACGCGTTCGCCGCGGTCAACCTCATCAGCGATCCGATCCACGGCTACCTCGAGCTCACGAAGCGCCTGGCGGCGGACGAATCCCACGCCGCCGGCCTGCCCGCCGAGGACGCGGCCGAGGAGGACCTCCTCGATACCGCCTGGGTCCAGCGGCTCCGACGGATCAGCCAGCTCCAGAGCGCGCGCTGGGTCTTCCCGACGGCCGAGCACAGCCGCTTCACCCACGGCCTCGGGGTCATGCACGAGGCCGGGCTGTGGGGCCGCTCGCTCTATCCGTCCCTCCGGACCGCGCTCGCCGAGGCGGCGCCGGACGAGGCGCTGCCGTCCGAGGGCCTCGTCGTCGAGACCCTCCGGGTCGCCGGCCTCCTCCACGACGTGGGCCACGGCCCGTTCGCCCATTTCTTCGACGACCACGTCCTCCGGGCGTATGCCGCGCCCCCGGATCCGCGGCGGCCGGCCGGAAAGCGGCTCAGCCACGAGGACCTCAGCCAGCTCATCGTCGAGCGCGAGCTCGGGCGGCTCATCGGCGCGCTCCGCCGCGCCCCGGGAGAGGTGCCGGCTCGCGACGCGTTCACCGAGGGCGAGGCGATCGACCCGGCCTGGATCTCGTTCCTCGTGTCGAAGCCCGCGCTGACCGATCCGTCGATGCCACGCTGGTTGCGCTGGCTCCAGCCGCTCTTCTCGGGCGTGTTCACCGTCGACAACCTCGACTACGTCCGGCGCGACGCGTACCTGACCGGCGTCGCCATCGGCCCGGTCGACGCCGATCGGCTTCGCCGTTACGCGTTCGTCTCGGAGCGCGGCCTGACGCTCTTCGAGCCCGCCCTCGGCGCCCTCGAGATGTTCCTGACGTCCCGCCTGTTCATGTACCAGCAGGTCTACTTTCATCGGACGGTCCGGGCCATCGACCTCGACCTCGCCGAGGTCTTCGAGCCGTCGATTCGGGCCCTCTTCGGGTCGGGCTCGCCCGCGGACCGACTGGCCGACTACGCCGACCTCGACGAGTACGCCCTCCTCCACCGGGCGGCGCGCTGGGCGCGAGGCGACGACGTCGTCCCGGACGGCGCGTCGCCAGAGCCGGGTGAGGGCCGGGTGGAGCGCTGGGCCGGCGAGCGCTGGCGATCGATCCTCCTTCGCCAGCCGACGTGGCGGTCGGAGGCCGAGGTGCGGGCCGAGTACGAGGCCGGGGGACGCCCGGAGGAGCGGATCGCCGCGCTCGGGCCGCCGGAGCCGGGTCGCGTCGCGATCGATCTCGCCGAGGTCGACTCGCGACCGGCCGACGCGACGACGACGGACCGGCTGCTCGGCGTCGAGCGCCGCGACGGGTCGGATCTGCGGCTGTCGGATGCGCTCGCCAGGCTTCCCGCGTTCGCCCTCATCGCCCGGCGCTACCGGCGGCTGAGCGGCTGAGCAGGGCCGGCCGCGCGGCCGGTCCGCGCCGGCCCGAACGGGTCGTGGAAGCGACCGCTCCGAAGGGCCTGCTCGCCGCCGGGCAGGACGAGGAGCGGATCGATCCGGGCGATCTCGAACGGCGGCGTCCGGAGGCGACGGCCGACGTCGGGCCGGATCGCGTAGCGGCCGGTCTCGAACGGGCTGAACAACCCGTAGTGGACGTGGCAGCCGGTGGCGTGCCCCGTCGCGCCCTCGTAGCCGACGAGCTGGCCGGCGCGGATCCGCTGGCCGACGTGGACGACGACGCGCTCGAAGTGGGCGTAGACGCTCCGATAGCCGTTCCCGTCGTCGACGACGAGGGCGATCGGGAGATCGGGCCAGCGGTCCTTGCGGTCGAGCCGCTCGTAGTACCGCCGGAGCGACCCGAGCCAGCCGATCCGGTCGTCGAAGTGGCGGCCGGCGGCGAGGACGACGCCGGCGTGGGCCGCGACGACGGGCGCGCCGCAGAACGAGGCGATGTCGATGCCGTCGTGGACGTTCGTCCGACCCACCCGGAACGAGCCGTCGAAGAACGGCCCGAACGGAAGCGTGAGCCGGCCGCGGGCAAGCGGCCAGCGGTAGCCGCCGAGCGAGCGTGGATCCGCCGGCCGCGGGGCCTCGCCGATGCGCGCGCCGAGCGGCCGGGGTGGGGCTACGACGACGAGGGCGGCCGGGCCGGACGCCCCGCCGGCGGTCACGGATTCGGGCTGTGGCGCGGCGGGACCGCCGGCCGCGGCCGCGAGACCGTTCGCAACGACGGGTCGGGTCGCGGGCAGGAAGCGGCCCGCGACCGGCACGATCATGAACGCGAGCGCGGCGGCGAGGCAGGCTCCGGCGACAGGCAGGCGGTGACGGCGCGTCGGCCTGGGGGTCACGTCCGGTGTGTATCACGGCGCCGCCGGGCGCGGCAATCCACGGTCGCGGCCCCCGGCCGGGGAAGTCAGCCGGACGATCCGCCGACGGCCGCGAGGATCCGCGCCTCGAGCTCGAGGATCCGCTGCTCGAGGCGCTCGATCCTGACCAGGATCTCGCGGTTCCCGGAGAGCAGCTCGTCGTTCTGGCGCTCCTCGAGGTCGGCCTCGGCGGCCGCGTGCTCGAGGGTCAGCCGGTCGCGCAGGGCCGCCCGGTTGCCGGCCAGCAGGATGAGCGGCGCGGCGTAGGCCGCCTGCGTCGAGAAGGCGAGGTTGAGGAGGATGAACGGGTAGGGATCGAAGTGGACGAGCAGCGCGATGTTGCCCGCGATCCAGAGCCCGACGATCGCGGTCTGGACGACGAGGAACCGCCAGCTGCCGAGGAACCCGGTGACGCGGTCGGCGATCCGCGCCCCGAGCGGCGCATCGGCGTAGATGGCCTGGTTGACTGGGTGACGCAACGGGGTGCCGGTCGTCGCCTCGGCCGCCTTGGCCCGCCGCGCCGGGTGGGAGCTGTCCATCGTCGTCCTCCGATTGATGACGCGATCATGCTCCCGCGGCGGTCACGTTCGAGCGCCAGCCGGCGCGGGCTCAGCCGCGCGCCACCTCGCGAAGGGTTCCGTCGTGGAGCTCGACGACCCGGTCGGCGACGTCGAGCATCGCCGGATCGTGGGTGGCGACGATCGCGGTGATCGCCTCGGCCCGGACGACCGAGCGGAGGAGCGTCATCACCGCGTGGCCGGTCTCCGAGTCGAGCTGGCCGGTCGGCTCGTCGGCGATGAGGAGCCGGGGGTGGTTGGCGAGGGCCCGGGCGAGGGCGACGCGCTGCTGCTCGCCGCCCGAGAGCTCGAACGGCCGGTGGCGGGCCCGCTCCGCGAGCCCCACGAGCTCGAGCAGGTCCATCACCCGCCGGTCCCGCTCTCGCGGGTCGGCCCGGACGAGCCGCAGCGGGATCTCCACGTTCTCGGCGGCCGAGAGGATCGGGACGAGCCCGAATGCCTGGAACACGAAGGCGACCGTCCGCCGGCGAAACTCGACGAGCTCGGTCTCGCCCAGGGCCGAGATCTCCTGGCCGTCCACGACGACGCGACCGGCCGTGGGGCGATCGAGCCCGCCGAGCAGGTTGAGGAGCGTGGTCTTGCCGCTGCCGGACGGGCCCCGGACCGCGAGGAGGCGACCGCGGCCGACGGACAGGTCGACGCCCCGGAGGGCGTGGAGGACGCCGTCCCCCGACGGGTAGTCACGGCTGAGACCGATCGCCGTGACCATGTCACCGGCGGGTGGGAGGGCGTAGTCGCGACGAGCCACGCCGCCGAGCGCCGTCATCGCCGCGGCTCCGGGGACTCGCCGCGGCGCTCGGCAGGGTCCACGCCGGCGGCGTCCGTGCCGGTGCCGTCCGTGCCGGTGCCGTCCGTGCGCGTGCCGCCCATGCCGGTGCCGCCCGGCCCACGGCTCGAGCGGTCGGGCCAGACCCCGACGTGGTCCTCCTCGAGTCGAAGTCGGACGCGCCGCTCGAGCTCGAGCGCCTCGATGTGCGACCGGGGCAGCTGGAGCCGGCCGGCCCGGTCGAGGACGGCGAACTCCTCGGCGATGACGCGGTGATCGCCCTCGTCGGTCCGCTCCGTCCGGCGGAGCGTCTCGGTCGACGTCCGGCCGTCGCGGATCGCGACGGTCCGCCCGACGTGCTCCGAGACGAGCGGGTCGTGGGTCACGACGACGACTGTGGTTCCGAGCTCGGCGTTCACCCGCCGCAGGAGCTCGAAGATCTCGACCGAGGTCTCGCTGTCGAGCTCGCCCGTCGGCTCGTCGGCGAGGACGACCGAGGGCTGGTTGGCGAGGGCGATGGCGATCGCGACCCGCTGCTGCTCGCCACCGGACAGCCGATCGGGCCGGTGCGTCGCGCGCTCGGCGAGGCCGACGAGGCCAAGCAGCTCCGAGGCGCGACGGCGGCGGTCGCGGCGACCCTCGAGCGTCATCGGCAGCTCGACGTTCTCGAGCGCGTTGAGGTACGGCAGGAGGTTCCGGGCGGTCTGCTGCCAGACGAAGCCGACGACCCGACGCCGGTAGTGGGTCCGCTCGCGACGGCCCATCCGGGTCAGGTCGTGACCGGCCACGACGGCCCGCCCCGCCGACGGGACGTCGACGCCGCCGAGGATGTTCATGAGCGTCGTCTTGCCGCTCCCGGACGCGCCGACGATCGCGATCACCTCGCGCGGCTCGACGAGGAGGTCGAGCCCCTGGAGCGCGACGACCTCGAGGTCGGCGACCTTGTAGATCCGGACGAGGTTGTCGCAGGCGATGATCGCGCCCTCGCCGAAGCGGACCCGGGCTGCCGGTCGGGCAGCCGAGAGGCGGCCGGGCAGCGCGGCAGCCGCGGCGCCACCGCCGGTCGGCAGGTCGACGATCCGGGCGCGCGGGTCGGGGTCCGTCATCTCGTCCTCTCGTTCATCCGATCCCTCGCCGAATGATCGTCGCGATCTGCGGCCGGCGCTCGATCGCGACGCCGACGGCAATGCCGAGGGCGGCGACGCCGACGACGTACGCGACCAGGAGCGTGAGCGCCGGCGGCTCGACTGCGAGCGGGATGTCGAGCGGCGAGCCGACCACGCCGGTCAGTCCGAGCCCGGGCCGCAGCAGGACGAACAGACCCGCACCGAGCGCGACCCCGAGGACGATCGCGAGAGCGACGACCGGGCCGTGCTCGGCGACGGCGAGCGTGGCCGCCTGGCGGCGGGTCAGGCCGAACGTCCGCAGGATCCCCGTCTCCGCGGTCCGGGCACCAGCGGCCAGCGCGAGCGCGGCGATGACCGCGAGCGCGGCGTAGGCCGCGCCGGCGATCGCGGCGACCGTGACCCAGGCCCCGACCGCACGGACGATCGGTGAGGCGCGGACACGGTCCGAGACCTCGGCCCGTGTCGTGATCGTCATCGGGCTGGCCTGCGAGGCGGCGAGCTCGCGGAGCGCCGGGATCGCGTCGTCCGAAGCTGCCACGAACAGGTCGCTCGTCTGGAGGTGGATGGCGCGGCTCGCGTTCAGCTGGGGCACCGACGCGACCATGAACGCTCCCCCGGGCGTGATCGTCGGGAACGAGTCGCGGATCGCCACCACGCGGAGCGGCGTCGGACGTCCGTCGATCGTCACGTTCAGCCGGCTGCCGACGGCGAGCGCCGCGGGACCCGAGGCGAGAGCGGACGAGATGACGACGGGCACGGGGTCGCCCGTTCGAAGGTTCGCCTCGGGCGCGGTCAGCTCCGGCGGCAGGTCGGCGTCGATCGGCAGTCCGGAGGCGAGTCGATCGTAGGCCGGGGCGTCGATCGCGAGCAGCTCCGTCCGCGGCCCGGCGGCGCCGGCGTTGACGAGCGTGCGATAGGCCGATGCCGTGGCCTCGGCGCCTGCCTTCGCGGCCTCCTCGGCGATCGGCAGCGGCAGGACGCCGCCGCG
>DASTSC010000338.1:0-5646 GCA_035760905.1 Candidatus Limnocylindrales bacterium
CGGCGGTCGACGAGGGGCGGCCGGGTCATCTGGCCAGCCCGCGTATCGCCAGGTTGGCGCTGGTTCCGGGGATCGCGGTGGATGGTCGCGCGGATCGCGGGGTCGTAGCCATCAGTGGGCACTCCTGTGACACGACAGGTCGCGGCTGACGGGAGACCGCGACCGAAACGCGGTGACCGGCGCGTGGGGGGACGGGCGCGCCCGGTTCGCTCAGGTTCTCGCCGGCGGCGATCGATCGCGCCGGAACGCCTCCGACCGTGCGGGATGCATGACACCGACCTTCCCGCTCGGCGGTACCGGCTTACCGGGGGACACGGGACCGGACCGCCCTGCACTGCAATCAGCGCACGCGGCGGTTGGCCCCGCAAGTGACTCGAAAGTACTGTCGGCGGCGCGCGCGCACCGCCGATCGCATCAGCGTCGTGTCGCGATCACCTCGAGGTACTCCCCGGGGATCGCCACGGACGGGCTCGAGCCCGTCGCGCGGTTGTGTGAGGCCGCCAGATCGACGAGATCGGCCTCGAGGGCGGCCTGGCCGGCCTCGTCGAGTCGGGCGAAGGCCATGTGGACGGGCCCGTAGTTCGTCCGGAAGAAGCCCGCGAACTCGTCGGCCGACCGGAACCGGAACACGAACGACCGCGGCCGGACGAGCAGATCGCTCACGCCATCGCCCAGGAGCTCGCCGAGACGCTGCTGCGTGCCCCACAGCAGCGGCGACGGAACGGGCGGGGGCGGGACGTGCCGGCCGATCGTCTTGAGCATCTGGCCGACGAACCCGTCCGGGGTCCAGTTCGCGAGCGCGACCGTGCCGCCGGGGCGGCAGACCCGGAGCATCTCGGAGGCGGCCGCGGCCTGGTCCGTGGCGAACATCACCCCGACGACCGAGGTCACCGCGTCGAACGACGCGTCGGCGAACGGCAGGTTCTCGGCGTCGCCCTCGAGGAAGTCGATCTCGAATCCCTCGGCAACCGCTCGCGCCCGGGCATGCTCGAGCAGCCCCGGCGTGTAGTCGAGGCCCGTCGCGACACAGTCGGACCGTGCCGCCGCGATCGCCGCGTTGCCGCTGCCGGTCGCGACGTCGAGGACGCGTGAGCCGGCCGGCACGTCGGCCGCGTCGACGAGGAGCTCCGCCATCGGCTGGATTCGGGCCCCCACCGCGGCGTAGTTGCCGCTCGCCCACGTCTGTTGCTGGCGCGCCTTGATCTGGCCAAGGTCCACGTTCTGCGCCTCGACGGCCATCGTCCGCCTCCTTCGTCGTCCCGGGTCCATCGAGGTCGCCGGGTTCGAGAGGAGGGTCGCCCGCCGAGATCGCGACGAGGTGGTTCAACATCTGAACGCCACCGGTACAACATCTGAATCCGCGACCATGCGAACGGTCGAATCGCGGTCCTGGGCCGACGCGAACGGGACGATCTACGCTCTCAGTCGATGAGTCACTACGGTCAGTTCTGCCCCGTGGCCAAGGCGATGGAGCTGCTCGACGAGCGCTGGACGATGCTGGTGCTCCGCGAGCTGCTCGAGGGGAGCCGCAGCTTCAACGCCCTCCGCCGCGGCCTGCCCCGGATGTCGCCCGCGCTCCTGTCCACTCGGCTCCAGTCGCTCGCCCGCGCCGGCGTGATCGACCGTCACGAGGACGGCAGTCACGTCACCTACACGCTGACGCCGGCCGGCCGAGAGCTCCAGCCGATCGTGGAGGCCGTGGGCCGCTGGGGCATCCGCTGGATCCCGCAGCTCGGCGACGAGGACCTCGACCCGCACCTGCTCATGTGGGACATCCACCGCCGCGTCGACCTCGACGCGGTGCCGCCCGGGCGGACCGTGCTGCGGTTCACCTTCCGGGACGTTCCGGGCTCGGGCCGCGACTGGTGGCTCGTGATCAAGCCGGACGGCGTGGACCTGTGCGACTTCGACCCCGGCGGTCAGGTCGCGGCGACCGTGGACACCGACCTCCGCACGCTGACCCAGGTCTGGCGCGGAGACGACCGCTGGCCGGCGGCGCTGCGGAGCGGCAGGCTCCGCCTCGAGGCGCCGGTCCCGGTCCGGCGGGCGATCCCCCGCTGGCTCAAGCTCTCGGCGTTCGCGGCCGTACCCCGGCCCGTCTGAACGCTTTCGCGATCGCGGCGGACCGCCCTATGGGGCCGTGCCGACCAGCGTGTTCGAGCTCGCGCTCAGGGCGGCGTTGAACGTGGCCGCCGTGTTCGAGTTGAACTTCGGCCCGTACTCCTTCTTTTGCCCGTTGTAGCCGTACGAGTTGACGGAGTCGACCGTTCCGACACCGGTGCTCTTGTTGAAGCCGCCGAGCCAGGGACCGCCCGACGAGCCGCCGGTCATGTCGCAGTCAACGCCGAGCGTGAGGTTCTGGTTCAGCGAGTCGTTGAAGATCTGGTCGGCGCAGTAGACGAGGTCGTAGCCGTGGTACTTGCCCGCGGCCGGATAGCCGAAGTTGAACGTCTGCGAGCCGACCGCCGGGGCGGTGAAGGTCTTCGGCATCGTCCCGTTGAGGGCGGTCTCCGCGAGGTTGTCGCTGAAGCCGCCATTCTTGAGGACCGCGAACGACCAGTCGTACGTCGTGGCCTGGGTGTTGAAGCCGCCCGCCTGGGCGAAGCCGTTGTGGACGGCGAGGGCCGTGGCGATCCAGCAGCCCCACTTCGACTGGGCACAGGTGTACGTCGCGTTCGTGTCGAACTCGGGGTAGAAGGTCCAGTTGCGGGCGAAGCCACCGTCGGCGGCGTCGTACGAGCAGTGGCCCGCGGTGATCACGATCGAGCGGTCGCTGGCGGTGTCGCTGATCAGCGTGCCGCTGCAGATGTAGTCGCCGCTGTCCATCGTGAAGAGGACCTTGCCGGACAGCTTGAGGATCGCCCCGCCGCCCGTCCACGAGGCGCCGAGGACGTTGTTCCCGGAGCCGCCGCCGCCGGGCTTGCCCTTGCGCGGCTCCGGCGCCCGGCTGAAGCTCCCGTCCGGGTTTCGAACGTAGTCACGGGGCGTCGCGTTCGCGATCCGGTCACGCGTCCAGTAGGCCAGGACTCGTGACTGCTCGGCGGCACCCTGGCTCCGAGCCACGACGGGCGCTGCCGCCGGCAGGAGCAGCGCGAGCGTCCCGAGCAGGGCGACGGCGGCGGCCTTCGATCGATTCACCGTTCTCCTCCCGTGGAGACGTGCGCTCGGTTCCGAAACGAACCCGTGGCGCGTAGCCTAGCGACCGTCCGGGCGCCGGATTCGTCCCCGACGGCGTGTTCGGACGCTGCCGGTGCAGTGGCGCACCGAGGGAGGGTGAGTCGGAGATGGCCTCGCTCAGGGCGCTGGCGAGCGACTCGGCGGTTCGGCTCGGACGGCTCGGGGCCGACCCGGCCGACGATCCCGAGACGCGGCTGCACAAGGCCCTGCTGGTCCTCCTCGCGGTGCTCATCCTGCCGATCGCCCTGCTCTGGGGCACCCTCTTCGTCGCCTTCGGCGCGGTATCGGGCCTCGTCGCGTTCGCCTACTTCGCGATCTCGCTGGCGTCGATCGTCGCCTTCGCCCGGACCCGCGACTTCGCGGCCCTCCTGCGCGTCCAACTCCTCGACATCCTGCTCGCGCCGACGGTCTCGATGGCGCCGGCCGGCGGCTTCCTCGCGACCGGCGGTGTTGGGCTCTGGGGGATCCTCGCCCCGCTCGGCGCACTCGTCTTCGAGGACGTCCGGTCGGCGATCCGCTGGTACGGCGCGTTCGTCGTCCTCTTCGTCGCGTCCGGGACCGTCGGCGAGCTGTGGGGCGGTCTCTCCCGCCTCCCGACCTGGTTCAGCACGGCGATGCTCGCCCTCAACATCGTCGTCGGCGGGACGGTCGTCTTCACCCTCCTCGCCCTCTTCGCGAAGCAGCGCGCCGACGCCCTCGACGCGCTCCGGAGCGCGCAGGACCGGGCCGAGAACCTGTTGCTCAACATCCTGCCGCGCTCGATCGCCGACCGGCTCCGCGACCAGCCCCAGACGATCGCCGACCAGTTCACGGAGGCCTCGATCCTCTTCGCCGACGTCGTGGACTTCACCCCTCGATCGGAGCGCCTCCAGCCCGCGGAGGTGGTCGGGGTCCTCGATCGGCTCTTCAGCCACTTCGACGCGCTGGCCGAGAAGTACGGCGTCGAGAAGATCAAGACGATCGGCGACTGCTACATGGTTGCGGCGGGCGTGCCGACGCCGCGACACGACCACGCCAGCGTCCTCGCGCGGATGGCCCTCGACATGACCGAGGCGATGGGCTCCGCCGGCGTCGTCGGCGATCTCGGGCTGGAACTCCGCATCGGCATCAACTCGGGACCGGTGGTCGCCGGCGTCATCGGCCGCAAGCGCTTCCTCTACGACCTCTGGGGCGACGCCGTGAACACGGCCAGCCGGATGGAGTCCCACGGGACGCCGGGCCGGATCCAGATCACCCGCGCGACGCGCGACCTCCTCGGAGACGACTTCGTCTGCGAGCGGCGCGGCACGGTGCCCGTCAAGGGGAAGGGCGAGATGGAGACCTGGTACCTGCTCGGGCGAGGCGTGCCATAGTCGGGCCATGACCGGAACGACTGCGGCCGCGACAGGCGGCCGGCTGATGCAGCTCCTCATGGCCCGCGGTGGCGCCGTCGCCGGGACGCCGTCGATGGTGCTCCAGCACCGCGACGCCCTCGTCTGGACGCTCGGCAAGGCGGCCGCCCTCGAGCAGCTCGTGATGTGCCAGTACCTGTACGCGGCCTTCGGGCTCAGGAACCGCGAGGACGAGGGCCTGTCGCCGGAGGAGCTCGAGGCGACGCGCCGCTGGCGGCGGGAGCTGATCCACATCGCCGAGCAGGAGATGCTCCACCTGGCCCTCGTCCAGAACCTGCTGACCTCGATCGGCGCGGGCTCGGCGCTCGAGCGGCCGAACTTCCCCCTCCCGCCACACGCCTACCCGGCCGGCATCCGGATGGCACTGCTGCCGTTCAGCGAGCCGGCGCTGCGCCACTTCATCTATCTCGAGCGCCCCGAAGGCCTGGACATGGCCGACCAGGACGCGCTCGCCGCGGTCGAGAAGGCCGCTCCGCTTGCCGTCGCGAGCGACGACGAGATCGGACCGCGGCTGCAGGACTTCGCGACGATTGGCGAGCTGTACCGGGCGATCGAGCTCGGGTTCGACCGGCTGGCGGACCGCCTGGGTGAGGCGAGGCTCTTCCTCGGGCCGCCCGATGCCCAGGCGACGCCGGTCCACTTCCGCTTCCCTGAGCTCCTCCCGGTGACGGACCTCGCGAGCGCGCACGCCGCGATCGACACGATCGTCGAGCAGGGCGAGGGGGCCCGGGGCGAGTGGCGCGAAGCGCACTTCGGGCGGCTCGTCAACGTCCTCGACGAGTTCCTCGACCTTCGCGACCGGAACCCGGCGTTCGAGCCGTCCCGGGCGGTCCTGGAGGCCGTCGTCCGCGAGCGCGAGGACGGCCTGGCCGTACCGCTCATCACCGAGCCGTTCACCGCCCGGGCGGTCGACCTGCTCAACGCCGTCTACGAGGTGATCCTGCAGCTCCTGGCGCGCTACTTCGCCAACACGAACGAGACCGACGCCCAGCTCGCGACCCTCGCCGACGTGGCGGTCGGGCTCATGGCGACCGTCGTGATGCCGCTCGGCGGGCTCGTCACGCGGCTGCCCGTCGGT